>UQWG01000009.1 GCA_900544645.1 uncultured Collinsella sp. | reverse complement strand
TACGAGATTTCTGCCTGTCTCGTGGGCTCGGAGATGTGTATAAGAGACAGACCCGCGACGACCTCATACATACGCTCGAGTTCCAAACGGTCCATCAAAAGTGGAACGGGGTACAGGGGATTGGCCTCGGCATCGGCATGCGCCGCCATCTCGGGAATGTCGGAGCGGCGAATGCCTGTCACATATTTGGGAATGTCCAAGGCGGCGTTCATTCGATCAACCCAATCGATAAAGGCCTCGGCCGCCAGGCTGTCCTGCGCGTTAACCGGCGCGATGCCGGCCATGCGGGCGAGATCGGCGAGCTTAGGAGCAGCAGCTTCGCCATAGGCGCGAAGCATATGCGGCAGGATGATGGCGTTGGCCAAGCCGTGCGGAATCCCGTAACGCCCGCCCAGGCTGTGTGCGATGGCATGCACATATCCGACATAGGAGCGGGTAAACGCAACGCCCGCCTTATACGCCGCCGAAAGCATATTGCGACGCGCACGCATGTCGTCGCCATGCCCATAGGCCTCGAGCAAATTGTCGTGGATGAGTTGAACCGCCTGTCGCGCCATCTTGCGCGTATAGGGTGTGGTGCTTCGTCCGATAAAGGCCTCGACGGCATGCGTCAGGGCGTCCATGCCCGTTTGCCCCGTAATGGAGGCGGGCAGGCCGCGCGTAAACTCGGGATCGTGCACCGCAAAGCGCGGGATAAGCACAAAGTCGTTAATGGGGTACTTGTAGTGCGTCTCGTCATCGGTAATTACCGCAGCAAGCGTGACCTCGCTTCCCGTGCCTGCCGTGGTGGGAACGGCGATAAGCAGCGGCAGGCGACGATGAATCCGCAGCAGCCCGCGCATTTTGTTGATGGGCTTGTTTGGCTGCGCGATGCGTGCGCCCACGCCCTTGGCGCAGTCCATGGCCGAGCCGCCGCCAAAGCCGATAATGGCCCGACAGTCGTTCTCGCGATACAGCGCCGCCGCTTCCTCCACATTCGAGACCGTGGGGTTCGCACGCGTTTCGGCATAGACCGTAACACCGATCCCCTGAGCCGTAAGCGCACGCTCGAGTGATGCCGTGAGTCCCAAACGGGCAATGCCAGGGTCTGTCACGATAAGGACCTTCTGGATCGAGCGCTTTTGAAGCACCGCGGGCATATCCTCGGCATGCTCCAAAATGCGTGGCTCGGTATAGGGCAGGATCGGCAATGCAATGCGAAAAACCGTTTGATACGTTCGGCACCAGGCGCGGCGGGCTAGATGCATAAAGGAAACTCCCTCATTTGTTGATTGGTCAACATTTGCTCGACCGATTGTACTCAGCGGTGGTCAAAGACGGCCTGCCAATCGTTAATCAATCAACATCTTCATATCTCAAAATTGTTTTATTAAAAATCATTCCTAATAGGCTTCACATTTGGTTGCATTTATGGATAATAGAACTCGTCAAGACGCACGTCCGGAGAGGGCCCTTACGGGACCGGACGAGCGCACAATCGCCATCGATCGAAAGGATCGAATCATGAAGTTTGTTTGCCCCGTTTGCGGTTATGTGGAAGAGTTCGACGGCGACCAGCTGCCCGAGGACTTCAAGTGCCCCCAGTGCGGCGTTCCCGGTTCTCGTTTCCTGAAGCAGGAGGAGGGCCAGCTCGAGTGGGCTGCCGAGCACGTCGTGGGCGTCGCCAAGATGGAGGGCGTCTCCGAGGACATCGTTGCCGACCTGCGCGCCAACTTTGAGGGCGAGTGCTCTGAGGTCGGTATGTACCTGGCCATGGCTCGCGTCGCCCATCGCGAGGGCTACCCCGAGATCGGCCTGTACTGGGAGAAGGCTGCCCACGAGGAGGCCGAGCACGCCGCCAAGTTCGCCGAGCTCCTGGGCGAGGTCGTGACCGACTCCACCAAGAAGAACCTCGAGATGCGCGTTGAGGCCGAGAACGGCGCCACCGCCGGCAAGACCGATCTTGCCAAGCGCGCCAAGGCCGCTGGCCTCGATGCCATCCACGACACCGTGCACGAGATGGCTCGCGACGAGGCCCGCCACGGCAAGGCTTTCGCCGGCCTGCTCAAGCGCTACTTTGGCTAAGCCAGCCGCCTGAGACATAACCTCTAGCTCGCTGAGGCCCGAACCGTATTGGTTCGGGCCTTTTTCGTTGGCTTATTGCAGCTGTTCTTGAAGAACGATGAGCGACTGAGGGCTCAGGTCGTCGTATTGTATGAGGACGCGAGATAGAGTGTTCTTAGTCGATGCCCGATCACCCGTCCACAGGCAATCGACGATGTTGACATAGGAAATACGAGCGTCAGCAAGAGCCTTCGCGAAACTCTCCCCCGCCTTGTCCTCGGCCAGGGCAACGGTGCAGTAAAGGCCCGCGTCTGCATGTTCGATCGAGACCTCCCCTGCCGGAAACGCTTTCCGTATAAGCGCCGCTAGGCCATCACGCGCCTCGCGAGCACGAACGCGCACGCGGTTCACATGTCGCTCGTAATCACCCGATTCCAGCAAACGCGCCAAAGCGATCTGGTCAACAGAGCTCACCGACGAGGCGTAGAAACCAAGGTTGCGCCTAAACCGCTCCATTAGCTCATCGGGCAACACCATGTACGCCAAACGCAACGCCGATGAAAGGCTCTTCGAAAACGTGTTGGTATAGATAACCGACTGGGCGGCATCAATCGACGCGAGCGCGGGAATCGGCTTGCCGGCAAGGCGAAACTCACAATCAAAGTCATCTTCGATGAGATACCGACCTGGTCGCTCGGCGGCCCAGCTCAGAAGCGCATAACGACGCGCAATGCTCGTCACAAGGCCGGTGGGATACTGATGGGACGGCATCAGGTGAAGAACATCGGTCCCGCTTTTCTGCAGAGTGCTCAAGTCCACGCCCTCATCATCCAACGGGATATGTCGAACTTTGCAGCCCATAGCCTGATAGATGCGCGTCAGACGCAAATAGCCCGGGTCCTCAACGGCATACACCTTGTCAGCGCCAAGCAACTGAACCAACATGGTATCGAGCAGCTGGGCGCCTGCACCGATAACAATGTTGTTGGGGTCGACATTCATACCCCTTGTCCCGCGCAGATGGTGAGCAATTGCGCGTCGCAGCCGAGCGGTGCCCTGCGCCGGTGCGGGCGAAAAGATTTCGCGCTCGTCTTCGGATGCCAGCGTCGCCCGTAGCGCACTTTGCCAAAGCCGCGCCGCCTCCAAAGCGGAAGGAGAAAGTGCATCGAACAGCTCGACCTGTCCGTTGACATCATGCGCGCTGAGGCCCACAGAGACGGTATCTCGGTCGATGCCCTGCGAAGCCAAAGGCAAAACCGGTGCATCCGGAAGCTTGCAAGCGTAGTAGCCACGACGCGGCATTGAGCAAATATAGCCCTCGGCAAGTAACTGGCTATATGCATTCTCGATGGTAATGACACTGATTCCCAGATGACTGGCAAAGGCGCGCTTAGACGGAAGATGCTCCCCCGCCGCAATACGTCCAGCAACAATATCATCTCGAATTTGCTGGTAAACATACTCATAAAGCGATGCCTCGCCACGTTTTTCCAAATTGTAGTCAAGCATGAGTTTGCCACCTGACTTTATCGAGCCGTTCTGTCTGGTATTAAGCTGACCTTATTATTATCTCGAAAACTGAGTATTTTGCCATACCCAGCTCCCCGATAGGATGTTCCGTCAAGCAATGCACATGCCAACCAAGAGAGCAACCATGGCAGAACAGACCAGCAAGGCCGATCGCGTCAAACTCAATCGCGAGCTCGCGCAGATGCTCAAGGGCGGCGTCATCATGGACGTCACCACGCCCGAGCAGGCACGCATCGCCGAAGAGGCAGGCGCCTGCGCCGTCATGGCACTCGAGCGCATTCCGGCCGACATCCGCGCCGCAGGCGGCGTCTCGCGCATGAGCGACCCCAAGATGATCAAGGGCATCCAAGAGGCCGTCTCCATCCCTGTTATGGCCAAGTGCCGCATCGGTCACATTGTCGAGGCGCAGGTCCTGCAGGCCATCGAGATCGATTACATCGACGAGTCCGAGGTTCTCTCCCCCGCCGATGACGTCTATCACATCGACAAGGCCCAGTTTGACGTGCCGTTTGTCTGCGGCGCCCGCGATCTGGGCGAGGCGCTGCGCCGTGTTGCCGAGGGCGCCACGATGATCCGCACCAAGGGCGAGCCGGGCACGGGCGACGTCGTCCAGGCTGTACGCCACATGCGCAAGATCCAAAAGCAGATCCGTGACGTTGTTGCTCTGCGCGACGACGAGCTCTTTGAGGCAGCCAAGCAACTGCAGGTTCCGGTCGAGCTGGTGCGCGAGGTCCATGCCACGGGCAAGCTTCCCGTTGTGAACTTTGCCGCCGGCGGCGTAGCGACCCCTGCCGACGCCGCGCTGATGATGCAACTGGGCGCCGAGGGCGTCTTTGTCGGCTCGGGCATCTTTAAGAGCGGCGACCCCGCCAAGCGCGCCGCCGCCATCGTCAAGGCCGTGGCAAACTTCACCGATGCCAAGCTCATCGCCGAGCTTTCGGAGGACCTGGGCGAGGCCATGGTGGGCATCAACGCCGACGAGATCGAAATCATCATGGAGGAGCGCGGACGCTAGTCCGGCAGAAAGGATCGCACATGAGCGATTATGCAGACCAAACGGTCGCCGTGCTGGCGGTCCAAGGCGCATTTGCCGAGCACGAGGCAAGACTATCCGAGCTGGGCGCGCGCTGTATTGAGCTGAGGCAGGCGGCTGATTTGAAGCAGGACTTTGACCGTCTGGTACTTCCCGGCGGCGAGTCTACCGTTCAAGGGAAGCTGCTTGATGAGTTGGGCATGCTCGAGGAGCTTCGCACCCGCATTGTTGAAGACATGCCCGTCCTGGGCACCTGCGCCGGCCTGATTCTGCTGGCTCACGACCTTGCCGCCCATGACGATAAGGGCACGTCGCGCCTGGCAACCATGGATGTGCTCGTTGAGCGCAATGCCTACGGCAGGCAGCTCGGCAGTTTTCGAACCAAGGGGCAGGTAGCTGACATCGACGGTGAAGTGCCGCTGACGTTTATCCGCGCGCCCCGCATCGTCGAGGTCCACGGCGACGCCAAGGCCTTAGCGAAAGTCGACGGTCGTATTGTCGCCGCCCGTCAGGGCAACCAGCTCGGCGTAACCTTCCACCCCGAGCTCGACGACGATACCCGCCTCCACGAACTGTTCCTACAAATGTAGGCATCGAAATCGACAAACGAAACGAGAGTGGATGATCTCCCACTTTGAGCTTGAATGCAGGCTCAAACCGGGAGATCATCC
Organism: uncultured Collinsella sp.; assembly: GCA_900544645.1. Lineage (GTDB taxonomy): Bacteria > Actinomycetota > Coriobacteriia > Coriobacteriales > Coriobacteriaceae > Collinsella. The sequence goes on along the minus strand of UQWG01000009.1, from coordinate 46,255 downwards.
ACTCTTGTTCTATGTAGTCGTTTAAGAACGTCCCCAATGACTACAAGGAGTGTCCCAAGCTGCCGGCAGAAAAGGAACGTCCCTAACTGCCGCATCCGGAGCAAGACAACGCCGCAGGCAGAGGACGGACAGCGAGCGGGTCGCATTTGAGGCAAGGTGACGTGAAACGAAAGGGCGCTGACCTTCTGGTCGCGCCCTTGAAGTTGAACGTCAGATTGTCCAAATGCGGCCCGCGCAGCGTCAACTAGTTACGCGGTTCGTAGAACCGCGTAACCCCTAGAAGCGGTTGCCGCGGAAGCCGCCGCCGTTGCGGCCGCCACGGTCGCCACCACGACCGCCGCGGTCGTTACCACGGTTACCGCCGAAGCCACCACGGTTGCCGCCGCGATCGCCATAGCCACCACGGTTGCCGCCAAAGCCGCCGCGACCGCCACGGTCGCCGCCACGGTCACCAAAGCCGCCACGGCCGCCGCGATCGCCACCGCGACCGCCACGGTCACCGCCACGGCCACCGCGATCGCCAAAGCCGCCACGACCGCCACGGTCGCCGCCACGGTCGCCGCCACGGCCGCCACGGTCGTCACGGCCGCCGCGAGGACCGCGGTCCTCGTCCAGGCCCATGGCGACGAGCGGAGCGATAACCTTATCGAGAGCGGCCATCAGCTCGGTGGCCTCCTCATAAGAAAGCTCGGGCAGGAGCTTCTCCTTCTTGTTGGCAAGCTCGACCAGGCCCTCAGCGGCATCCTCGGCGGCGAAGACAACAATCTTGCGCATATCGCCCTCGGCGTCGTCGATGCGGCCGACCAGATCGGCAGCCTCGGCCTCGGCCATCAGGCCATCGAGCTCACGGAGGCGCATGCCCAGCAGGTCGGACATTTCCTTCTGCTCCATCCTGGGCTTGAGGTCAAGAAGCTTGATGGCGCGCTCGATGTTCGCCATGCGCTCGGCCTTGGCCTCCTCCTCCTTGGAAATAGCAAAGCGACGGCTACGCAGCAGGCGGGCGGCCTTCTGCATCTTGTCCATCAGCTCTTCGTCATCGTAATCAACGGCGGCCTCGACAACCTCGGCCTCCTCCTCGTCGGAAACCTCGTCAGCAGCCTCAACCTCGGCAGCTTCGGTCTCCACGGTCTCGACTGCCTCAACCTCGGCAGCCATGGTCTCGTTCTCGGTCTCGTTCATGATCTCTTCGTTCTCGGACATGAGACTCCTTCTTGGCCCTCTCGGGCATCATCGCCCCATTCGCGGGGCCCGTCGCGCACTCTTTGCGCTTTAAACATTCATGCCTCTCGGCAAAACGTCCATTAGTTTATGGTGTCGTCATCTAATCTAGCTGCAGAATCTATGTGCACACATTAATGCGACATGTGTGACTCGCGACGAGCGTACACCAGCGATGTCACGAACCCGACCACGGCAATTACAGCCGCCACGCGCACGGCAGCTGCAAATCCAATCGCTTGGGTAACGTCGGTCGCAATGCCAGCGGCGCCGGCAGTCGCCGCAGAACTCGAGAGCAGGCCGATAAACAGCGACGGACCAAACGATGCGGCAATCATGTTCCACGTGTTGAGCAATGCCGTTCCGTGAGGATGTTCAGCGGCAGGCAGCGTCTCCAAGCCGGCCGTCTGCGAGGGGCTCAGCACCAAACCGACTCCGGCATACACTACAACGGTCAGCGCCACGACGACGCCGATGTTCATGCTTGCCGCCGTCATCGAGATGGCAGTCTGCCCCACGGCAATCAGGGCAAAGCCGACCGGCAGCAGCGGCCATGCGCCACGGGCGTCCATCACGCGTCCGCCCACAATCGAGGTCACGGCGTTGCAGGCAATTGCCGGCAAAATGAGCAAGCCCGCAACAAGTGCGGTCATGCCGTATGCGCGCTCAAAATAGAGCGGCAACAAAACGCTCATCGAGAACGTCGTCATCATCGACACCACCACAAGCAAACACGCAGGCCAAAAACGAACGCTCGCCATGGGACGCACATTAAGCACTGGATGCTCGAGCCTGAGCTGACGGACCGCAAACAGGCCGAGCAGCACAACGGCGGCGAAGAGCGTCACGATGCCGGCAATCAGATTGGTCGAGAACTCGCCTACGGAATACACAAATGCCGTAATACCGGCAGCGAGCAAAACAACCGACAGAATATCAAGCGTGGCGTTCGAACGCTCTCCGACATTCTGAACAAGCTTTACGCCCGCCGCAGCGACCACAATGCCGCCCACCAGCGGCACTACGAACACCGCCCTCCAGCCAAACAACGTGCACATAAGACCGCTGATCACGGGTCCAAACGCCGGCCCCAGCGTAATGCAGGCTCCGCCCAGGCTCAGATAGAGACCGAGCTTCTCGCGCGGAGCGCAAGACAGCACCACGTTCATCATGAGCGGGAACAAGATGCCCGATCCCGCAGCCTGCAAAATACGGCTTGGCAGCAAAACGCTAAATGACGGAGCGAACAGGCACAGGACTTCGCCGGCGACCATGCATCCGCATGCGAAAAACAGCAGCTTGCGCGTCGAGAAACGGCCGGACAGGAAGGCCATGATGGCCGTAAAGATCGACGTCACGATCATGTAGCCCGAAACGAGCCACTGCGCCGTGGTGGCACTCACCGAAAAGGCCGCCATAATGTCGTGCAACGCCACGTTAATGATGTTCTCGTTAAACGCGGCAACAAAGGCTGCAATATACATTACGACGAGAATCGCCGCAGTGGCCGATGGCGCTACTTGAACTTGTTGCTGAGATTTGCTCCCCATGCATTTCCTTCCTCTTGGAACGACAGTCGCATCGCCCCAGAGGAACAGTCCAGGGCGAAAAATGAGCCCTAGACTTACGCCAGACGCCGTACACGACGAATCTGGCAACATGGTCCAACGTCGAAAGATTGTAACGCGGACGCACAGCTTTCCTTCCGCGCTATTATTAAAAGTCCACGAAAGCATAAGACATGAGGAGCCCGCCATGATTAAGCCCATCATGAAATCCGAGTTCTTTTTGCGTCTGCCTTCCGAAGACGCGGGACCCGACGATGCCGCGACCGGGCAGGATCTCCTGGATACGCTCCACGAGCATGAGCGCGAGTGCGTGGGCCTCGCCGCCAACATGATCGGCGTGCGCAAACGCATCATCTGCGTAAAGGACGGCAACAGGACACTCCTGATGTACAACCCTCAAATTCTTGAGCAGGTCAATGCCTATCAGACGAGCGAAGGATGTCTCTCGCTGATCGGCGAGCGTCCCTGTACCCGCTATCGCCGCATTAAGGTTGAGTATTTGGACGAGAACTTCGTCCACCGCATCAAAAACTTCTCGGGCTACACCGCCGAGATCATCCAGCACGAAATCGACCACTGCAATGGCGTCGTGGTTTAGGCCACCTGCCAAAATGAGGGTACCGGAGGCCTCCCTATGGATATCAGCCGCTTTGGCGAATTCGCCATCTTAGCGCAGTCACGCACGTTTCTTGATGCGGCGGAACTGCTTTTCATGTCGCAATCAACCCTCTCCAAGCACATCATGGCAATGGAGCACGAACTCGGCTGCAAGCTCATCGATCGAAGCCAGCGCCACGTAACACTCACCGCGCAAGGTGAAGCGCTCCTCCCCTATGCGCAAAAAATTGCGACGCTTCAGCACCGCTATCTTGCCGCCATTCAAATAGGCGCAGGTGAGCCGCTCGAGCACCTCACCGTCGGTTCTATCCCCATTATGGCCCCTTATGGGATCACGGACGCCGTCATCGATTTTCAGCAGGCGAACCCCTCATATTCTGTTGAGCTCATCGAGGGCGAGGGCGACACACTCAAGCGCATGCTCCTGCACGAGGACATTGACCTGGCCTTCATCCGTGACGGCGGTGCCATCGAGCCGGAGTTCAAAAAGATTCCCTTTACGACCGACCGGCTCGTGGCCGTCCTTCCACTCGACCATCCGCTCGCCGAACGTGACACCGTCGAGATAGACGACCTTATCGACGAGAATTTCCTCATGCTTCCCCAAGGCTCGTTCGTAAGCGAGCTCGTCCTTTCCCTTTGTCGCGAAGCTGGATTTGGCCCACGTGTTACGTTCACCGGCAAACGAGCCGAGAACATCATCTCCCTTGTCGCGCGCGGCGCCGGCGTCTCATTCCTCATGCGCAAGCCGACGGAATCGCTCGCCAGCGGAAAGGTAGCCCTGGTGCCGCTCGAGCCCGCGACGACCTCCGAGGTCAGGCTCTACCTCAAGCGAAACGCCGCGCACTCGCAGGCTGTCGTCTCGTTCATTGGCTTCCTCCCCTACCGTCAGCTCCTGCAGGGCGACCGTGCGTCTTCCATCGCGGCACGACCGTCATAATCCCCGCTGCTCCACAACCGCAGACTTGTGACCGCAAACACGATGACAGCGGCACGAAACACAAATATGCCTCGGGCAGCACGTCGCCGTCCGAGGCATATTTAATCAAAGTGCGCAAAAAGACTAGTCCACCGAGATGTTGAGTGCCTTACCGCCCTTGTCCTTCCTGGTACCGATCACCATAGCGGCGACAAGAGCCAGAACGAAAGCGACCACACCGGAGATGACAAGGCCGATAAAGCCCGTGTCGATGCCGGCAGGGTTAATAAAGCTCGGGAAACCGAGCGGGCCGGAGGCGCCGAAGGCATAGAGCTTGGCACCCATGAGGCCGGCAATGGCGCCGCCTACACCAGCGGAAATAAAGGTTGCCCACATAAGGCGCTTACGCGGCAGCAAGATGGCGTAAAGCGCAGGCTCGTTGACACCGAAAATCGAAGAGACAAGGGCGGGAATGTTGACGGCAGCATTTTCCTCGGAGTCCTTGGTTCGGATGATCATGCCAAGCACAGCGCCGGCGATGGCACAACCGCCTGCATACACGAGCGGGTTAATGAGGTCATAGCCGTAGGTTGCGACATCGAGGAACCACAGCGGGATGATACCCCAGTGCAGGCCGAACATGACGAGCAGGCTCCAGAACGTGCCGATGACGAAGCCGGCGATGGCGGGTTGGAAGTTGATGAGCATCAGAATGATCTGGGCAACGATGTTGGAGAGGACCGTCATGACCGGACCGACCACAAGCAGGCCAAGGATGCCGCAAATGAGGAGCGTCAGGATGTTGGAGAAGAACGAGCTCACAAGCGCGGGCAGCGCGTTAGAAAGGGCCTTGTGCACCTTGGAGGCAATCCAGACGATAAAGATCGCAGGCAGAATCGTCGATGAGTAATTCTGCATGATCAGCGGGATGCCAAAAATATCACCGTAGACATTGGACTCGAAGACCGTACCGGCGCCGAGCGTGTAGAGCGGATCTCCGCCCATAAGGGCAACGAGCGTCGGGTAGACGAGGATACCGCCGAGCGCCATTCCCATAACGGGCTTAAGTCCGAACTTCTTGGCCGACGTCCAGCCAATGATTAGCGGAAAGTAATAGAAGACCGAATCTCCGATTGCCGAGAGCGTCACATACGTATTGCTGTCCTTGGCAAGCCAACCGGCAACCGTGCAGAGCGCAAGCATCGACTTGATGAAGCCACCGGCCATAAGCACACCAAGAACCGGCTGCAGAATCTCGGAAATGATGGCGAGCAGGCGCGAGAACGGATCGCCCTTCTTGACATTGTCGCCCTCATCGATATCAAGCGCAGGCTTGGCGTCGAACCCGCCAATCTGAACAAGGTCGTTGTAGACGGCCTCGACGGTGGCGCCGATCACGACCTGGTACTGTCCGCCGGCCTGGATGACGTCAACGACGCCCTTCGTCGCCTTAAGCTCATTGGTCTGGGCAAGTGATTCATCCTTGAGGTGGAAGCGGAGACGCGTAATGCAGTGGCTCACGTCTAACACATTGTCTCGACCACCGACCTTTGTGATGATTTCATCGCAAAGCTTCTGGTATTTCATGGAATTCTCCTTTTTCTGAGCGGGGTATAGCATCGATTTCATGCCTCCGTAGTCGACGTGGGAGGGCAAGGAATCCGCTTCCCCCTTTGAAATCCGCGGACGCACGTACGCCCGGGATGGGAAACGGCAGAGAAGATGGAAGATGCCGATCACGTGGCAGAGAGCCTCATTGGCCCATATCACGCAATCAGGTCTACAGACGCGAATCTGCTGCGCCGAGAAGTCTCGTCGTCTGGCAGAACTTGTCACACAGACGTTCCGGTTCGCCCTGGGGAATCTGAGTACGCTCGGTCTCAAAGGAGAGGCCGTACTCGCGTGCCGGAAGGAAATACTCGAAATAGCCGTTGGTGTAACCGCAAACTATTCCCTCGACCGGGCATTCGCGCTTCATGCGAATACCCAGGTCGCTGCCGAGCTCACTCGGGAACACAAAGAGATGCAGGCCGCCCAGACTGATGACGGCACACTTAAGCGTGAGCGAAAAGTCGTCATGGGCAACGGTGTGATAGAACGTCTGAGGCTCGATGCGGTCGAGAACGACCTCGCGATCGAGCTTGATCTGGGAAATCGCCTCGGCAAGACCGGTCGAAACGCGCTCGACCTCGGGAATGCCGCGTCCCTGGCGAAAATTGCGGTCGCTACAGTCGCCAGCAGCACCGACGACCATGGCCGGATAGTAGCCAAGACTCTGAGCGAGCTTTTTGCCGGTAAGACCGGCGAGTTCGCTCGTGAGCTCCGTGCAGTCGGGTCCGACGCAAGCGGAATGCACCGCCCAGTTCACAAAGCCCGCAAATGGCTTGCCTTCGGTATCGAAGAACGATACGACAATGACCTCATTGTCGGCGAGTTCACCTGGGATGATGCGGTTGTCGTAGAAACCGGTGATGACCTGCTTGCCCAAGCGACAAATCGCGGGCTGTGCGTTGGCGCGGCACTCCTCAAAGCATTGGCAAATGGTATCGAGGAACCAGCGGTAGTAGTCCTCGTCGAATTTTCCCGTCCACCAGCTGCGGTGGTAAGCGACGATTGAAGTATGGTCGTGCGTCGCCGAGAGCAGAACGCAATCACGGTCAATGCCGTAGCGCTCAGCGAGCATTGTCTTGACTTCCTCGGCCATGCTTTCCTCGAACTCGAGGACATCGGCATTAAAGAGAAACACTTCACGTTCGCCTTGCTGGAAGAGGATGGCGTTGGCGAAGACGTCGTCATGGACGCCTGTCGCAGGTTCAAGACGGTTGGGAAGATTGCGGTAGCCAATCAGGTAGATGTCGCCCTGTGGGGTAATTTTGCGGCGCGCGTGTCCAATGTTCATGCACGTTCTCCTTCTGTGTCACGCCGCATTCAAGGCGGCAATGATGATTTCGACGAGGCGCTCATGGGATCCGGCGGCAAAACCGGAGTTCATAGCCTCATAGGTGATTTTTTCGTACGCGTCGGGAGCCGGTAGGTACTTCTGTCCGCCGTTGACGAGCGTGGCAAAGAACACAGAGCCGGACCGAGCGGCGCGCACAGTGGCACCGAATGCACTCGAGACCTCGGGTTGTACACCGACAAGCTCGACGTTTCCCAGCCGGAGCAGATAGACCCTCGTGCGCTGCTCGCCAGCGGCATGAAACTCATACGTTCGGTGCGGAGCCAAAGAGTGAAAATCGGCGCGTGTCTGAGCGGGCAGGAGAACGTCGACCGCGCGGGCATCGATGCCGGTAGCGTCATCCTCACGCGCCATGCGAGCGACCTCGATCAAAGCATCGCCCAAGGCCTGCCCCTGCTGGTGCAGCATGCGGTATCCGTCCTCATGGACATCGACCGTCTGCTTAACGCCGGCCGCATCGAACATGACGTTCATGGCGCGCTCCGCCGGACCTTGGTCGCCCGCGGCGCCTGGCAGCAACAGGGCAACGCCGCCCAGCTCGCGCTCGAGCGACATGGCGGCAAAACCAAAGAGGTCTCCGCTCGCCATGCGCCTCCCCTCGGAGTCGCGCGACCCGTCGAGCACGGAGGACTGAACATCCGCCATCGCGAGCACGGCAACATACTCGCCCCCGGCATCCCTTATGGCGAGTACGGGCATCGTGTGGTCGGCAAACCCCTTGGGATTCGAGCCCAACCACCAGCCGGCAGGCGTCTCAATGTCGCGATTAACGTTCACGGGGCATTCGCCCTCCACAGTGGCGAGCGTGGCAGAGCGAATGCCCGCAACAGCGCGCTCGACAGCCGTGCGGGCGGCAGCGACGAGCGCTGCGCGATAGCGCTCGTTGCGATTGCGGGTAGCATCGTCGGCAAGATGCCCGGGAGTGCGGACGTGAGGCATGGAAAACGTGTGGGTAGGAACCACCCAAGAATAAGCACCGCTGCAATTGGCGGCATCCTCAACAACCTCACGCAGGTCGGCGAGTAGAGCCGGAGCGATCGAGGTGACCTCAAGCGAAAGGACGCAGGCGCGTCGCCCCGTCCCCTCGATGATAAGGGCACGGGCGAAGACCTCATGACGGAGTTCGTCGAAACCGTCGAACGGCAACACGTCCCCAAGATCGATGGCCACACGAGCGGCCCCAGCCCTCATCTCTCCTTCGTCCATGGCAGATACTCCCCTCTGATTGCTGCTCACTCGACACCGTACAGTTGCTGCGCCGTACCGCCAAGCACAAGGTCGCTGTCTGTATCGCTCAGATTTGCAGCGCGAACGCAGGCGACACCCTCGGTGAGCCACTCGCGTTTAACGGGATAGCTCGTGCCAAAAACAATATGGTCAGCACCCAGCACGTCAACCGCGCAGGCGAGGAGTGTCTTGCCCCAAGGCTGGGCATGGGACATGTCGAAATAGATGTTGTTCTCGAGGCGCCTGGAAACGGTCTCGGTATCGACCTGAAAACGGCCAGAAGCGTCAGGGCGCTTGGGACCATGAGGCAGCAGCATCTCCTTGAACGCAAAGTATGCGCCGCCGAGCATGGAGTGGACCATCTTGATATTGGGGTAGCGCTCAAAGAAATCACCAAAGATCTCTCGGCCGATCGCCGTAGTTTGGTCGACGCAGCGGCCATAAGAGCGGCGAAGGTTGTCGTACGCGAGAAGCGACTCGTTCTCGACCGGCACGGGGACATGGTGCACGTAAACGGTGACATGGCGTTCGTTCAGGTGCTCGAAAAAGCTCGAGAAGACCTGGTCGTCGAGATAGCGCTTGCCGTAGTGAGCGCAGAGCTGCACACCCGCAAAACCATCGTCGAGCCTGCGGTCGAGCTCCTCCAAATTCGCTTTGGTGCCAAAGGGCGGCACGGCGACAAGCGGAATCAGACGGCCACTTGACGCCTTCGCGTCAGCAGCCATACCGTCGTTGAAACGCCGGCACATCTCGAGCGACATCCACTCGTGACAGCCGGGGAGCTTGAGGATCGCCTTGTCGACCCCCGCCTCATCCATATCGGCCAAGCGCTTCTCGAGGGTGTAGTCGCCCTCAATGTAGTTAAGACCCGGAGAACCGGCGGGCATCTCGATCACGATCTGTCGTTTGCCGGCGGAATTCATGGTCAGATAGCCTTCGGTGTCATAGGCGCGGGGTACCTCGGCCAAAAACTGTTCGCAGAGCGTCTCGTCATGAAAGATGCGCTCGTCGAACCAGTAGGAATTTGCATCGATAATCATTGGTTGGAACCGCCTTTCATCTTGTTGAAAACATTCTAGAAAAGCAGGTACCCGGACATCAATTCCAGCTTAAGCCCACTGTATTCCATTTTGGAATAGGACTAGCCGCTCACGCGCGAACCTCGCCCGCTCAACGAGACAAGCGCTAACAGCACGGGCTTAGACAGAAAACGGTCGGCCCGCATCCGTTGCGGGCCGACCGTTTCATTACAGGCTACCTTTACCGTTACGCCTGGCGGTAATGGTCAAAGAAGTCGGCGAGGTCTTCGAGGGACTCTTTGAGTACTTCCATGCGCGGCAGGTACACGATACGGAAGTGGTCGGGCTCAGCCCAGTTGAAGCCGCCGCCACGCGTGATCAGGATCTTCTTCTCGTGCAGCAGGTCAAGGGCGAATTGCTCGTCATCGGTGATATTGAACTTTTTAACATCCATCTTGGGGAAGATGTAGAACGCCGCACGCGGCTTAACCACCGAGATGCCGTCAATCTTGTTGAGCGCCTCATACACAAAGTTGCGCTGCTCGTAGACACGGCCGCCGGGACGGATGTAGTCGTTGACCGACTGATGGCCACCGAGTGCCGTCTGAACGATCGACTGAGCCGGCACGTTGGAGCACAGGCGCATGTTAGAGAGCATGTTGACGCCCATGATGAAGTCGCTCATGCAGCGCTGGTTGCCCGAAAGCACCATCCAGCCAATACGATAGCCCGCAATCATGTGCGACTTGGAAAGGCCGCTAAAGGTGACGCAGGGCAGGTCGGGGGCGAGCGAGGCAATCGAGACGTGCTCGTAGCCGTCCATGCACAGGCGGTCGTAGATCTCATCGGCAAAGATCATCAGCTGATGCCTACGTGCAACCTCGACGATGCCCTCGAGCACCTCGCGCGGATAGACGGAACCCGTGGGGTTGTTGGGGTTGATGATGACGAGGGCTTTGGTCGCGCTCGTGATCTTGGACTCCATATCCTGCAAGTCGGGATACCAATCCGCCTGCTCATCGCACAGATAATGTACGGGATGACCGCCAGCAAGGGTTGCGCACGCCGTCCAGAGCGGATAGTCGGGGCTGGGGATCAGAATCTCGTCGCCATTGTCGAGCAGCGCGTTCATCGAAAGCTGAATGAGCTCGGACACGCCGTTGCCCGTGTAGATATGCTCCATCTGAACATTGGGCAGGCCCTTGATCTGCGAATACTGCATGATCGCCTTGCGCGCGGAGAACAGGCCGCGCGAATTGGAATAGCCTTCGCAGTCGGGCAGCTGCTGGCGCATGTCCTTGATGACCTCATCGGGCGTGCGGAAACCGAAGGGCGCCGGGTTACCGATATTGAGCTTGAGGATGCGCTCGCCCTCGTCCTCCATACGGGCGGCCTCGTCGACGACGGGACCGCGCACGTCATACAGGACGTTATCGAGCTTGGTGGATTTAGAAAAAGTACGCATGGTGGTGCTCCTTGCAATTTGAGCTGAGGGATGGGGCTCGGGCTTGGAATCGTTGCGGGGTGATGATGCCTCGCCTTGATCGGCGTCGCCGGCAAGCAGCCAGGTAACATCGACCTCCAAAATACGGGCGAGCAGCTCGGCCACATCGCGTCGTGGGATCGTCTTGCCGCTCACATATTGGCTCATCTGACTCTTGCCGAGTTTTTTGCCGAGCATCTCCGATGCGCGGATCACGTTCGACTGGCGAACGCCGCAATCGGACATAGCCTGTCGCAGGCGATCGCTAAACGTCTCTTGGGCCACAGGAACCTCCTTGCTGGCAAAGTTCAATTTATAGAACACGAATTGAACCAGGGTTCAATTTAGCAAGCAGTATAGCGCCGCGCCTCATTCGAAAGTTCAATTTCATAAGAAAACGTACCGAACTCCGAGATTTGCCCAAAACGGACAATGACGTGTACACGTTTAGAGGTATTCGAGGAAACGGGCGGCGGCAAGCGAAACATCGGCCGTTCGATATATGGCGTTGATTTGGCGATGGGGATGCCCCTCGAGTGGGCGCACAGCAACATCGAACTGACAACGGCGCAAGATGAGCGCGGGAAGAATGCTCACGCCCAGGCCGTCCTCGACCATAGCCATAATCGCATAGTCATCCCAAGTCGACAGCTTGGAGCACACCGTCAGCCCCGCCCGACGGAACAGCGGCGTAATCTCATCATCGGTGCCGCGTTCTAGCAGAATAAACTGCTCGTTGGCTAAATCGGCAAGAGAGACGACCTCCGCCGTGGCAAGCAAAGAGTCTGCCGGCACTACCGCCATCAACTCGTCGCGCACCAAAGACCGCGATGTCATGCCATTTTCTCGAGGCTCATACGGGATAAAGCCCAGATCGCAGCGGCCCTCTGCCACCCATTGTTCGATCTCTGAATAGTCGCCCATCAGCAACTCATAATCGACGTCCGGGTGATCGGCGCGAAAGCGCGCAATCACCGGCGGCAGCGCGTGGGTCGCCACGCTCGAAAACGTACCGATGCAGATCTTGCCACGCATGAGCCCTCGCATCTCGTCCACGCGTCGCTGCAGGCGGCCAAACTCTTCGCATAACGCCTCGACTGCCGGCATGACCTGCCGCCCGTCGGCAGAAAGCACCACGCCCTCGCGGCTGCGATCAAGCACCTTAAAACCCCAGTCTGCCTCAAGGTCGGCCACCATGCGGCTCACGCCCGACTGCGAATAGCTCAGGCGCTCTGCAGCACGCGTAAAGCTGCCGGCACGCACCGTCTCGAGCAGCACTTGCATCTTTTGGATATTGGTCTCCACGGCACGTCCCCACCCTTGCATGAGTTTTTGTCATGTTTTCCATGCATTATATTCGCTTTTCTTCTATTGCCAGTTCACCCATAGTGAACATGCTCGAATATAGAGGGGACGGAAGCGCATGGACAACGGACTGTTTACGTACTTAGCAGCATTGCTATTGTTTGGCTCCAACGGCATCATCGCCGCTGCCATCGCGCTGCCGAGCTCCGATATCGTGCTACTGCGCACGTTTTTGGGCGCCCTCTCGCTTGTCACTATCCTTGCCATCACCCAACGCCATAAACTGCAGGCGCCATCTCGTCCCCGCGAAGCCGCAGCACTCCTTCTGTCGAGAGCCGCGCTGGGTGCCAGCTGGATTTTTCTGTTCCGTGCCTACCAGACGATCGGCGTCGGCGTATCCTCGCTGCTGTACTACTGTGGCCCCATCATTGTCATGGCGCTCTCCCCACTCATCTTTGGTGAAAAACTGACCGGCGGCAAAATCGCCGGGTTTATCGCCGTCGCCTGCGGTGCTTTTCTCATTGCAGCACAAGGTCTAGGCGGCAATATGCCCATTGCGGGTATCGTCTGCGGTATCGCCTCGGCATTTTGCTATGCGCTGATGGTCATCGCTAGCAAGGGTGCGCCACACATCGAAGGCCTCGAGAACTCCACGCTCCAGGTGAGCGCCGCCTTTGTGACCGCGCTGGTCCTCACGCTCATCACGCAGGGCGCTCCCTCATTCCTGTCCGCCGGCGTCGCCGCCAGTATTGATTGGCACGCCGTCGTCATGCTCGGCGTCGTCAACACCGGCATCGGTTGCCTGCTCTACTTTAGTGCCGTCGCCAAGCTGCCCGTCCAGACCGTCGCGGTCGTCGGCTACCTCGAGCCGCTTTCGGCCGTCGTGTTCTCGGCCGTCTTTTTGGGCGAAGCCATAACACCGGTCCGCCTGATGGGTGCCGCGCTTATCATCGGCGGCGCGATTTTTTGCGAACTCGCCGGCAAACGCGCAAACGCCAAGGCTGACATCGCCCAGACAGCACGTGCTTAAAAGCCCCTGCTTTGAAATGCTACCTACGTACATAAATAATCCCCAGCTGGGGATTATTGTCTAAAATAACCTGATGTGCCAAACTGCTCTTGTATGTATAAAGACGGCATAAAGATTATCTGTCCTAGAGAGATAACCGGATGTCTAAGGGAGTCCACGTGGCACACAACAAACTGGAGGCAAGCCCCCAAGACCAGCGTGGTCAAGGCGGGCACGGAGCCATCCCCCTCTCCGCTGGCATGCTGCTTGTAACGCTCGGCGTCGTCTATGGCGACATCGGCACGAGCCCCATGTACACCATGAAATCAATCGTCGCCAACAACGGCGGCATCGGTACCGTCAGCGAGGACATGATCCTGGGCGCGCTTTCGCTCGTCATCTGGACCATGACACTCGTGACCACGGTCAAGTACGTGGTAATCGCCATGAAGGCCGACAACCACAACGAAGGCGGCATCTTCGCCCTGTTTAGCCTGGTGCGAAAAGTGGCACCATGGCTGATCCTACCTGCCATGATCGGCGGCGCGGCGCTGCTCGCCGACGGCATCCTCACCCCCGCGGTCACGGTCACCACAGCCATCGAGGGCCTGCGTACCATCGAGTGGGGCCACGCGCTGCTGGGCGACGGCCAGACCAACGTCATCATCATCACCATCATCATTATCTGCGGCCTATTTGCCATGCAGCGCGCCGGTACCTCGTCGATCGGTAAGCTGTTCGGCCCGCTCATGACGTTGTGGTTCCTGTTCCTGGCAGGCGCCGGCCTGTTCAACATGCTCGGCAACCTGTCCATCCTGCGTGCGCTCAACCCCATCCGCGGCATCATGTTCCTGTTCTCGCCCATCAACCACTCGGGCATCATGGTGCTCGGCTTTGTCTTCCTGTCGACGACCGGCGCCGAGGCCCTCTACTCGGACATGGGCCACGTTGGCAAGGCCAACATCTATGCATCCTGGCCGTTTGTTAAGGCGGCACTAATCCTTAACTACCTGGGTCAGGGAGCTTGGCTGCTCGCCAATAACTCCAATCCCCAGATGCTCGCAATGGATATCGTCAACCCGTTCTATATGATGCTTCCCGAGCCCCTGCGCCCCTTTGCCATCGTGCTTTCGGCCGTGGCGGCCATCATTGCCTCGCAGGCGCTCATCACCGGCTCGTTCTCGCTGGTATCCGAGGCCACGCGCCTCAACCTTATGCCGCATCTGCGCATCCACTACCCCAGCGACACCAAGGGTCAGCTCTATATTCCGCTCGTCAACAACATCATGTGGGTCGGCTGCATCTTCATCGTGCTGCTGTTCCAAAACTCCGAGCGCATGGAGAGCGCCTACGGCCTCGCCATTACCGTGACCATGCTCATGACCACGACGCTTTTGACGAGCTATATCGCTGGCATTCTCAAGCACAAGCTGGGCGCCTGCGTCTTCGCCCTGCTCTTCGGTGCCATTGAGCTGTGCTTCTTTGCCTCGTGCCTCACCATGTTCTTTGACGGCGGCTATGTGATGATCTTCCTGGCCGCACTGCTGTTTGGCCTTATGTACGTGTGGCGCCGTGGCACCGCCATCGAGCGCACGCAGACGATTCTGTTGCCCGTCTCCAAGTACATCGACCAGCTCAACCGCCTGCGCAACGACGAGACCTATCCCGTGCTCGCCGACAATCTGGTATTTCTCACCAACAGCCCCGACCCGCTCACGCTCGACCGCGACGTGCTCTATTCCATCCTGGACAAGCACCCCAAGCGCGCCAAGGCATATTGGTTCATCAACGTGCACGTTACCGACGAACCCTATACGCACGAGTATTCCGTCGAGACCTTTGGCACAGACTTCCTCTTCCGCGTTCGCCTGGACCTGGGCTTTAAGGTCAACCAGCGCGTCAACGCCTATCTGCGTCAGATCGTCGGCGACTTGATGGCATCGGGCGAGCTGCCGCCGCAACATCACTCCTACTCCATCTACGAGACACGCGGCAACGTGGGTGACTTCCGCTTTTGCATGCTGCGCAAGATGCTTGCCCCCGAAACGGACATCAACCGCAATGACCACCGCGTGATGGCCATCAAGTACGCCGTCCGCCGCGCCTGCGGAAGCCCGGCACGCTGGTATGGTCTTGAGAACTCGGCCATCATCATCGAGTACGTGCCGCTGTTTGCCCGCATGCGCCCGGCCGTTAAGCTCGTGCGCACCCAGGTGCCGCTCGAGGTTCAGATCGAAGAGGCCGAGGAAATGGAAGTCGACATCTTCTCAGACGACTTGGTCAACGGCAACGAAGCCGGTAAGGACATGAACGTCGATCCCACCGAGTTGCTCGAGAGCGTCGCCGATACGCCCGAACAGCAACTCGACGGACTCGAGAGCACCCAGTTCAACGACGCCAACTTCTAACACGCCACCAGCCATTGACGACAACGGCCTCGCATCTCATAAGAGGTGCGAGGCCGTTTTATGTCGCAACGGACCAGTGAGCTACGAACGACGCGGCTCGGGAACCACGAGCCTATCGGGGCTCGCGCCCTCGGCATCCATCAGGCTCACGTAGCGAATCGACGGATCCCCATACATCGCGTAGTAATAATTGCCCGTGCGCGCGCTAAAGCATCCGGTGTAGATAGTCTTCTCGAACTTGCCATCGCCCATCCTGGACGCCCCCTCAATCATCACCACGCCCTCGAGCGAGCGGAACATGCGAACGACGTTTTCGGTCTCGCTCTCCTTTTGCGGGTAATTGGCATTGAGGTACGCCGCCTTTACAAAACGGCTCGGCGAATAGCAATCGCCCGGAATGCCACGCATGCCGGCACCGGCTCCATAGGGCTTGAGCTCGGCGCCACGCCATGTCGCCGTCTGCGGAAAATCGCTTGTGGCGGTGATATAGGTGCGCAGGTTTTCCATGTGCCACGGGAAGGTCGGCTGGTTGGCAAGGGTGTCGACCGGATCGTCGTATACATGCAGGCCGTCAGCCATCATCTCGACCACGATGCTGCGCTGGCTGTCGCCGATAATCCAATGGAGCAGCGACACGCCCAGCCCCTCTCCGGCAGATTTGGCGACAATCACCGTGTCGCACAGCGCGGCCTCGACCTCATCGACCGTCGAGAACGTCGCTGCCACCCATAGGGGGAACTCATAGGCCGCGATATTGGTCTTTCCATCAACCGGGCCCTCGGCATACTCGGCATAGCCGGGAAAGTTTAGCCCCGCCACAGCCAGACCCGCATCGTTACCGCAGTCGAAAAACATTGGGTAGTTCTCGTAATCGATGCACATGCCGATTACCGCGTGCGCCGCCGACGCATCGTCGATAAACGAATACGGAATGTGAAACCCGCGCGGCATCACGCGAACCTGTTGGCCGTAGTCAAAGCTCCAGTCGAGGTTGCGGCCTAGATACATGTGGCCAGAATTATCGGTAAATCGAATGCTCGTGCACATGGCGCCTCCTAGCTTTACGTTCTTTCTTTCTAAGCTTATTGTCACCAATCAAAGAGGCGCTAAACACAAAGGCCCGGACATGACAACAATGTCACGCCCGGGCTATTCAAGCAGGATAAACTCAACTAAGTTAACCCCGCAGGTCGTCTAAGGGGTCAAAGTGCCGCAGATTGCCACGAAAGAGGAGCGAAGCGTACTTAAGGTACGCGAGCGACGATTGAGCGGCAAGGTGCGGTGCTTTGGTCCCCTTAGACCAACTTTCCAAGACAGTGATCGATCATATGCTGGATCATCTGTGCCTCAAAGCCCGCGTAGTCGCGGCGGCACTCCTTCATCTTGCCGTCGACGATCTGGTCAAAGGCGACCTTGCACTTGATATAGCGCGTGGACTTGGTGACTTCCTCGTGCGTCAGGCAGCTCTCTTCCATCTTGCTGGCGCCCAGGCCAAACACCAGACGGGGGTTGTAGAGCACGTGGGGCTCGCCGGCGTCGTCCAGGTAGACGCAGACCTTCTTGGTAACGCCAATCTGGTTAGCGGCAAGGCAGCCGGCATCGTCGAGCGACTTGATGGTATCGATCAGGTCCTGAGCAACCGACTCGTCCTCGACGGTCGCAACCTCGCAACGCTGGGACAGGATAGCCTCGTCGTGGCAAAGCTCTTTAATCATACGTTCCTCCATAGGGGTCGTTGTAACCGCTTAAGTATACGGTACCCACACATTTTCATGCGAAAAATACCGTCCGTCTGCTACAAAGCGCCGAACATCAACATGCGAGGAACAGCAGCGTCGTAAAGGGGCTATAGTGGGAGCGTTCGTGTCAATCGGCCTAAACTCGGGGCCGAACAAGGAAAGGGTATGCATGGACGAACTATTTCACGTCAGTGAGCGCAAGTCCACGATCGGGACCGAACTTCGCGCTGGACTGACAACATTCCTGGCAATGGCCTACATCATCGCCGTCAACCCCGCAGTGCTCTCGGGCGCTGGCATCGATGCGGGAGCGCTCGCCTGCGCCACCTGCCTGGGCGCCGGCATCATGACCATCTGCATGGGCATCTTCGCCAACCGCCCGCTCGCCTGCGCGTCGGGCTTAGGCGTCAACGCGATGATCGCTGGAATCACCACCACCGTCTGCGGCGGTGACTGGCACGTGGCCATGAGCGTCATCTTCCTTGAGGGCGTCGTCATCTTGCTGCTCGTGCTTTGTGGCCTGCGCGAGGCCATCATGGACGCCATCCCGGTTGTCCTGCGTCACGCCATCTCGGTGGGTCTGGGCCTGTTCATCGCCATGATTGGCCTGTGCGATGCCGGCATTATCACCGCTGGCGCCGGTACACTCGTCGGTCTGGGCGACATCACCTCCCCCACCTTCATCGTCGGCATCATCTCCATCCTGGTGACGGTCGCCCTCGCCTGCCGCAACGTCCCCGGCTCGCTGCTCATCGGCATCGTCGTCGCCGTCATCGCCGGTATCCCCCTAGGTGTGACCCATGCTCCGACCGGTATCATCGCCCCGCTCGACTTCTCGAGCATCGGTGGCCCCATCGCCGACGCCGGCGGCGTGCCCGCCATCGTCAAGGTCCTTACCGACCCCACGCTCCTCGTCATCTCGTTCTCGCTGCTCATGAGTGACTTCTTCGACACCATGGGCACCGCGATGGCCGTGGCCAAGCAGGGCGAGTTCCTCACCGACGACGGCAACGTCGAGGATATCAAGGAGATCCTGATCGTCGACTCCGCCGCCGCTGCTGTGGGCGGTTTCATGGGCGTCTCCTCCATCACCACCTTCGTCGAGTCCACCTCTGGCGCTGCCGACGGTGGCCGCACGGGCCTCACCTCCGTCACCACCGGCGTGTTGTTCATTCTCGCCGCGTTCTTCTCCCCCATCGTCACCATCGTTTCCAGCGCCGCCACCTGCGGTGCTCTGGTCTACGTCGGCTACCTCATGATGAGCGAGGCCTCCGAGATCGACTGGTCCGACGTGTCGCAGGGTTTCCCGGCGTTCATGATTGTCGCCGGCGTGCCCTTCACCTACTCCATCTCTGCCGGCATTGGCCTGGGCTTTATCGCCTACGTGATCGTCGCGCTCTTTAAGGGCGAGGCCTCCAAGATCAAGCCGCTCATGTGGATCGCAGCCCTTGCCTTCCTCGTCTACTTCTTCGTAGCGTAACGGCATAGTCTGCTAAAGCAAAACAACAAGGCGCGGAGTCGCATCGAACGGCTCCGCGCCTTTCTTTTAGCGTCTGCCCCCGTGCCAGCGTGCGACAATTGAGGCGTCAATATCACAACACCGAGAGAAGCCTGCCTTGGAAGCGCATCATAAGCAGATAACCGTTTATTCAGAGTGTGTGGAAGGCGCGCCCGTCATCTACCTTCCCGTGGTTATGGGCGACGGTAGTGAAGTCTACGAGCGCTGCCGAGAGCTCGACTGCCCGCCCTTCACCCTTGCCGCCATTGGAGGACTCGATTGGAATCGCGAGCTTAGCCCCTGGGAATGTGAGGGAACTATACGAGATGCCGAGCCCTTTGGTGGACAGGCTGCTGGTTTTCTTGACGAGTTGTTGAAGCAGATAATCCCCCAGGCCGAATCATCGCTCCCGCAACCGCCCACCTGGCGCGGCATTGCCGGCTACTCGTTGGCGGGTCTTTTTTCACTGTGGGCACTTTGGCAAACAGATGTCTTTGAGCGCGCGGCAAGTGCATCGGGGTCGCTGTGGTTCCCCGGCTTTATCGACTACGCGCGCGAGCGCACGATGACAGCCACGCCCGACGCCGCCTATCTGTCGCTCGGTAAAAAGGAAACCAAGACGCCCAACCGCATGATGCGGCACGTACTCGACGATACGCGTGCGATGGAAGAGCTGTTTATCGAGCGTGACATTCCAACAACGCTGGAGCTCAACCCCGGCAACCACTTTGCCCAAACTGACCTGCGCATGGCGCGCGGCATCCACTGGATACTGACGTATTAAAAATGGCGATCAGGCATATCGGATAACCTGCCCGAACGATACGATCCGAACCATTGTACGTGATACGCCATGTCTCGCACGCACCGTCACCTGCGAACGGTAGCGTTACTTCCAAACGCGCTCGGCAATGCGCTTGACCAGCGCGATCTTTGCCCACTGTTCGTCCTCGGTCAGTTTGTTGCCAATCTCGCAGCTGGCAAAGCCGCACTGGGGCGACAGGTACAGGTTCTCGAGCGGCACATACTTTGCGGCCTCGTGGATACGTTCGACGATAACGTCCTCGTCCTCAAGCTCAGCCGCCTTTGTAGTAATCAGTCCCAGCACCACCTTCTTGCCGGGGGCAACGTACTTGAGCGGCTCAAAACCACCGGCGCGGGGCGTGTCGAACTCCAGATAGAACGCATCGACGTTCTCATGTGCGAACAGGTACGGCGCGATGGGGTCGTAGCCGCCCTCAAAAGCATAGGTGGAGTGATAGTTGCCGCGGCACACGTGCGTGTTGATAACCAGATCGTCGGGCTTGTCCGCGATTGCGTCATTGTTGAGCGCCACACCTAGCTCGGACACCTTTTGCAGGTCAACCGGACTCATGCCGGTCTTGGACACAAAGTCGGTATCGCAATAGATGCCCCAGGTGCAGTCATCAAATTGGATGTTGCGGCAGCCCGCGGCATACAGGTCGGCAATCACGGTGCGGTATGCTGCGGCAATGGCATCGGCGAGCTCTTCGTCGGTCTTATAGACGGCGCGCAGGCTCTCCTGCTGGCCATCACAGCGGTCGAGCGTGACTTCAGAGAACGTCTGGATCGGCGCCGGAATGGTTTGCCGTGCGACCTGGCCCTCCCCCTCGAGTGACTTGACAAATTTGAAGTGCTCGACGAACGGATGGTTCTCGCCGCTAATGGGGCCGGTTACCACGGCGGTGTCGGCGGTAGTCTCCTCATCGTGAAACATGTAGCCCGTACGCGAGGCGCGGCGCTCAATGCCGTTGAGTCCCCACATAAAATCGAGGTGCCAGTAGCTGCGGCGGAACTCGCCATCGGTGATCACCTGCAGGCCGGCGGCCTTCTGCTTGGCCACCAAATCGCGAATGGCATCGTCCTCGACGGCCTTAAGGCCGGAAGCGTCGAGTTTACCCGCGACATAGGCGGCACGGGCATCCTTTACAGCCTGCGGACGAAGAAAACTGCCGACGATATCGGCACGAAACGGCGCGTTCGGTTGAATCGAAGTGCTCATAGATATCTCCCTTTGCATTGGTTGCTTTACTGGGACAGAGTATGAGCGCTTATATGGTCATCGTAAAATATACGTTTATAACAGTTTGATATAGATGCTTCCTATATCAGTCTGGACTGTCATAAAGAGACTTGAACCGTGCGGAGCACAGCAGCCTAGATATGCTGACGAATCGCGTCGATATAGGCCCGACCGTAGCGCGTGAGCGTCGTGTTCTTGCGCGTGATGATGCCAATCTCCATGTACTCGTCCACGTCGAGCGGAATCGAGATAATGCCGGGGCCGTTGAGCTCGTGGCTGATCACGCCCGAGCATACCGTGTAGCCGTTGAGGCCCATGGCCAAATTGAACAACGTCGCACGGTCGCGCACGCGGATATTTTTGCGACGCTCGAACGTCGAGGTCAGCTCCTCGGAATAGTAAAACGAGTTGTAGCTGCCCTGCTCGTAGGACAGGAACGGGTAGTCTTCCAGATCCTCGAGCGTCACGCTGGAGCGGCCCGCCAGCGGATGGTCGGCGCAGACGAAGACATGCGGCGTGGCGCAGAAGAGCCCTTCGAACACGAGCTCGTTGGCGGCAAGCATGCGCTCGATGACCTCGCGATTGTGCTCCGACAGATACAGGATGCCGAGTTCGCTTTTCATATGCGCGACATCCTCGATAATTTCGTGGGTCTGCTCCTCGCGCAGGGTAAAGTCGTAGCGCGCGGCATCGAACTCGCGGATCACATCGACAAACGCATTAACGGCAAAGGAATAATGCTGGCAGCTCACACTAAAGTGCGGCACCTGCTCGGACGTGCCTTTGTACTTGCCCTCGAGCAGGTCGGCCTGGTCGAGCACCTGGCGCGCGTAGCCCAAGAAGGTCTCGCCTTCCTCGGACACAATGACGCCCTTGTTGGTGCGCTCAAAGATATGCACACCCATCTCGTTTTCGAGATCGCGAATCGACGCGGTAATCGAGGGCTGCGACACAAAGAGCCGGCGCGAGGCCTCGGTGATGCTACCGCATTCGGCAACCTTAACAACATATCTGAGCTGCTGGAGCTTCATAGCCTTCTCCCTAGACGTTCGTGACGCCAAAACCTGCCGCGTCCATTTGACGCATAAACGACGGCATCTCCCCCGTCGCGGCGCAGGCGGCAATCTGATGCAGAGCCCCGGCAACCGCATCATCTGCCGCAGCGCCAATATGCCAGCGTGCGGCAGCCGTGACGGCCTCGTTGGCATTGGCGACTGCAACGGAGTTAGGAACGGCATCGATCATGGGCAAATCGTTATCGGAATCGCCGAATACGGCCACCTCGTCGGGCGTCAGGCCCAAAGCGCGCGCCAGCTCCAGCGCAGCGCAGCCCTTGTCCCAACCAGCCGGAAGGATGTCGAACAGGCGCACTCGGTTGTTGGGAAACACAAGCGAGAGTTCCGGCACCTCAGCGGCAACGCGCTCACGTAGCTCCGCGAGCTCCTCACGCGAACGGGCACTCCAGATATTCGCCTTAAACACCGACGCGTCATCGACGACGGGACGACATGGGGCCTCTTCGCCTTTGAGCCACGCGTTGCCGCCCGACTCCATGGCGCGACGAACGCGCTCGGGGTCACTCGTCACACAATGGGCATCGTTGCCCCAAAAGTCATCGCCCAGGCTGTAGACTTTTAGAAATGTATCGTCGGTCTCTTGCTCCAGATAGTCGGCCAAACGCATCAGAGCATCGTTGTCGATTGCGCGCGAGGCGACTACTTCGCCGTCAACAAACATCACCTGGCCGTTACAGAACGCACCGGTCGAATAACACCCGGAACGGTTTTTGAACATCCAGCCCATCGCGGACGGCTGACGACCCGAAACCGGCCCAAAGTGCAAACCCGCCGCCTGCATGGCATGAATACCCTCAATGGCGTAGTCGCTGGCGCCGTCATGCCCGGCTGGAATCAGTGTATCGTCCATATCGGTCAGCACAAGTTTGATCATAGAGTCCCCTCGGTCATTCTTAATCCCATCTATTGTACCGACCTGCCAAAAAGGGACAGGTTTATTTCGGCAGGTTTCATCTGGGAAAACGCAAAGTCCCAGTTGTTACCTGCCAAAATAAACCTGTCCCTTTTTGGCAGGTGCGCTAGTATAGGGAACAACAGATTCGATGCGGGAGTGCCGGCGGTGCAAACCACAAGGCTGAGAGGGCATGGGGCCCAATCCTTTGAACCTGTCAGTTAATGCTGGCGTAGGGAGCATGCCGCCTTTACAGGGGCGCTGTCTATGCACAGCGCCCCTTTTCTATGCCAAGGAGGCATGTGCAGTGATTGATTCGGAACAGCTTAAGCAACATATGGTCAAGGCCGTGGAGGAGATTCGCACCACCAATCCGATGGCCGGCTCCATCACCAACACGGTGACGATCGACTTTGTCGCCAACGCGCAGCTCGCTGTGGGTGGATCGGCCGCTATGGTCTATCTTCCCGACGAGGGCGAGGCGCTCGTTGCCGGCGGCGGCGCCATCTATCTCAATATGGGCACGCTCTTCCCCATCTACGAGCAGACGATTCCCCGCGCGGCCAAGGCGGCACACGACGCCGGCAAGCCCTGGGTGCTCGATCCGGTGGGTCTGGGCATCGGCAGTCTGCGCACCCAGTTGGTAAACGAGCTTAAGCAGTACAAGCCCGCCATCGTGCGCGGCAACGCCTCCGAGATCATCGCGCTCGCCGGCCTGTGGGGTCTTGAGGGCGAGGCGGCCGATCTGAGCCGCGTGCGCGGTGTCGATACCACCGACACGGTCGACGCCGCCCGCGATGCCGCCGTGGCGCTCGCCCGCCACACCGGCGGCGCCGTTGTGGTCTCGGGCGAAGTCGACCTGATCACCGACGGCATGACCGTGGCCAAGTCCCACGGCGGCAGCCCGCTCATGTCCAAGATCACCGGTTGCGGCTGCTCGCAAGGCGGCGTGCTGGCTGTGTACGCCTGCGCTGCCGACCCGTTTACGGCCGCCGTCTGCGGCACCGCCGTCTACAACGTTGCCGGCTCGCGTGCCGCCGCTGTCGCCGACGCCCCGGCAAGCTTTAAGGTCGCCTTTATCGACGAGCTCTACCGCGCAACCGCCCAGGACATCGCCAACAACCAGCTCGACCTCGAGGAGGCATAGGCCATGTCCGAGCCCGCAACCAATGCCGGCATGAATACGCTCGTCGCCGTGGCCATCGCCCCGTGCGGCACCGGCGATGAGCTGTCCGCCGAGGTCGCCGAGGTCGTGCGCGTCATTCGCGAGAGCGGCCTTCCCAACCGCACCACCTCGATGTTCACCGAGATCGAGGGCGACTGGGACGAGGTCATGCAGGTCGTGCGCGACGCAACCTTTGTGTTGGCGAGCAAGGGCATCCGCACCGAAGTCGTGCTCAAAGCCGATATTCGACCCGGATTTACCGACACCATGACCGGCAAACTCGAGCGCATGGAAGCACAGATCAAGAAACAGGAGGAAGCACGATGAGCATCCGCGACAACCTTGATATCTCGGCCTATCTGGTGCTCGGCCCCGAAAACACGCTCGGGCGCCCCGTGGGCGATATGGTGGCCCAGGCACTCGACGCCGGCTTTACCTGCATCCAGGTGCGCTCCAAGGTGGCAAGCGCCCGCGAGATCATTGCGCTGACCGGCGACGCCGCGCAGGCAATCGCACAGGCTGGCAAGACCGGTCAGGTCGCCTTGCTGATCGACGACCGTCTGGACTGTGTGCTTGCCGCACGCGAGCAGGGTATTGCTGTCGACGGCGTGCACGTGGGTCAGAGCGATATTCCCGTCGAGGTCTGTCGCAAGCTGCTGGGGCCCAACGCCATCGTGGGCCTTTCCGCCCGTTGCGAGGAGATGCTCGAGTACGTCAAGACCGCCGACATGAGCCTAGTCGACTACCTGGGCATCGGCCCACTCCACGAGACCGAGACCAAGCGCGACTGCGGACGCGCGGCCGACGGCTCTATCATCACCAAGAGCTTTGAGGACCTGGCCGCCCTCCACGCGGCAAGCCCCGTGCCCATCGTGGTGGGCGGCGGCGTCAAGACGGCCGACCTGCCACAGCTCAAGGCCACCGGCGTCGACGGCTTTTTCGTGGTGAGCGCCGTCTGCAGCGCCGATGACCCCTACGCCGCGGCCAAGGAGCTCGTCGACACCTGGCAGCAGGCGTAAGTCTAGGCCGAGCAACTGATTCGCAGCCTCATATCTTCAGCAATGGAAAGCGCATCCCAGTTTGAGCCTCCATTCCGGGATGCGCTTTCCGCCGAGATGGCGGCAGCAGCCTCTACCCTGCCAGATATGCCTCCAGTGCCGGCAAGGTCGCCTCCGCATCGCGGCGACCAATCTGGTAGATGCGCTCAAGTTCATCGGGCTCGCGACACAGCGACGGCACCTTCACCGATTCGCTCGGACGCACCACAAAGATCTCGCCGGCAGCCTCGCGACGTGCCAGGTCATCGAGCGTGGCATTGTAGACCTCATGCCGGTGCTCAAGCGCTGCGACAAACTCCGGATAGTGACGGAACACGCGCCGCAGCATGGGCATCACGCTGTTGGGCTGCTTCACAAAGCCCGCCGGCTGCGTGAGTACCACGATATTGCGGTCATACCCCTGCGCAAACAGCCACGCGCTGGGAATGGAATCAGCCACGCCACCATCCAGATACTTATGCCCGCCAATAGCAACGGGACGCGTCGCCACGGGAATCGCCGACGACGCCCGGATCCACTCGATATCGCGCTCGTCGCCATAGGGCAGGTCGTGGTAGACGGCCTTGCCCGTCTCGATATCGGTACACACGCACGTAAACCGCATAGGGCAGGCGCGATATGTCTCCAGGTCGATGGGATCGCGCTCGATGGGCACCTCGTGATAGGCAAAATCGGCATTGAACATGTCACCGGTTCGCAACCAGCTGGTCACACCCGCATAGCGCTTATCGGCACAATAGGCCTTGTTGTAGCGAATGGCGCGGCCGATCTGGCGCGATTTAAAGTTGTAGCCAAACGCCGCGCCCGCCGAGACACCCACCATATGGTCGCAGGTCAAACCGTGCTCCATCCAAACGTCGAGCACGCCCGCCGTATACATACCGCGGTAGCCGCCTCCCTCGAGCGCAAGCCCCACCGTGTGCGTCGTATCCGGCTGTGCCATGCGACCATCTCCGTTCCTGCGTTTTAAACCGGGACAAGTATACCCGTCAACATATATCGTCTCAGTCGCATTTTCATCGAACATCGCATCGTCGCGCTACCGCCTGTCGAATAATAGCCGTCCACAGCATGTGCACCCATATCCCCGCACTCGAGGAAAGCGGCTTTATGGTGACGCTCGACAAGCACATTTGGCAGATTGCGCCCGTCGACGGCGATCAAGGCCGCAGCACGCAAATCATTTCATCGATGCTCGAAATGGCGCAGTCGCTCCATCTGCCCGTCGTGGTCGAAGGCGTCGAGACAAATGAGCAGGCAAACATGCTACGACAAATGGGCGCCCGCTACGCTCAGGGCTTCCTCTACTACCGCCCCATGCCTGCGAAGGATTTTGAGGCATTGCTCGATGGTGGCAATAACAACTGATACGCTCGCGCGCAAAACGCCACCGTCGAAGGGGGCATTTGTCTCCATTAGCTAACTTATATCCCCAATTCAAACCGAATTGGGGATATGATACAAACCGTTGTTCCGCCCAAGGAGGTTATCCATCATGAACGAGTCATATCGCCTGGGCGAGCAATCGATTATTGCCTATCTTCAGCGACTTGCGAACGGCGTCTCGACCGCCGAACTCGATGTTGCCGCGCTGCCTGCTGAGCTACGCGCCGTTGGTGAGCAACTGCAAAAGACGCATGCCATCCTGCAACAAGAGCGCCAGCTGCTTGAGCGCAACGCCTATATCGATCCGCTCACCAACTTGGGCAACCGCAACGGATTCGACCGTCACGTCGAGCAACTCTGGCGCAAAGGCGACCCCTTCACCTGCGCCTATATTGACATCGACCATCTCAAGCATTGCAACGATAGGTTTGGCCACGCCGAAGGCAATCGCTATATTCTGAGCATCTGCCGCACGCTCTCCGAAACCATGGAGCACGATGAGATGCTGTTCCGTATCGGTGGAGACGAGTTTGTGCTCATCTCGCCCTCCGCAAACGAGATTGAACTCGAGCAGCGCTTGGAGCAGGTACGTACCAGGCTGATCGAGGCGAGCTCAGGTGGCAAGGCGCCCATGATCGGCAGCTTTAGCTTTGGCTGCTCGCGCGTCGATCCACTTGCTGGCGACACGCGTCGCCAGATGACGATGGATGCCGATCGCAAGATGTATCGCTATAAGCTTATGCATCGTGTGCAGCAACCGAAAGACGATGACGCGCCGCAACGCCCAATCGTCGATCAGCTTCCCTGCAACGACCGGGTGTTCCAAGCGATCTCCATGAGCTCCGAGACGCGCTATCCGTTTATCCTCAATCTCGATACGGGAGAATCGCAATGGTCGGTTAACGCCGTGCGCGATTTTGACCTGCCCTCCCAGCACCCTTTTAACTCACTCGACATGTGGCTCGCCCGCGTTCATCCCGAGGACCGCGACAACGTACGTGCCGAGCTCGACATGGTGATAAACGGCACGTGGCACTTCCACTACATGCAGTATCGCGTAATGGATGCCACCGGAAAATACGCGCTTTGCGACTGCACGGGCTACCGCTTGGACGGCACCGATACCGAGCCCGGCATGTATGTGGGCATTATCATCAACCGAAGCTTGGCAGATACGACCGATTCCGTGACCGGCTTGGGCGATATTCACGCCCTGGTCAACGTCATTGGCGAAATGCGTCGCGTGGCGCGCAAGGCTGGTTTGATCGCCATCAAAATCGACGATATCGCTCAGGTCAATGCCCGCTTTGGCTTTGATGCGGGCGACCGCGTTTTGGCAGAAAGCGCCGCCTGCCTCATGGAATGCTCGCGCGGCAAGGGTCGCCTGTTCCGCTCGACGGGGCCGACGTTCGCGGCGCTTTTCGACGACTTTGATCCCGAAGAGACCGACGCGATCGCAGAAGAAATCGAGCGGTTCCTAGGTTCTCCCGTGCTCATCGGCTCGCTTGAATATCAGCCACCCATTCGTGTGGCGACACTTCATCTGGACGCTGTCGATCGACAGCCCGTTTCCATTTTGAACGAGCTCAAAGCGCGGCTTATAGAGGCACCGCAAGTACCGGGCACCAAGCTGGACTAGCGTTATGGGGCGCAACGTGAAACACAAGCCGTTTCACATCGCGCCTCACGCCATCTGCCCTCTCGTGCGATAATCCTCCGCAGAAGTCACCGACAGCAGAGGGAGTTTGTGATGAAGGTTCTTTTGGTCAATGGCAGTCCCAAGGCAAACGGCAACACCGCCCGCGCACTCGCCGAGGTCGCCGAGCAGCTCAATGCCGAAGGCATTGATACCGAGGTGTTTCAGCTGGGCGCCAAGCCCATTCGCGACTGCATCGGCTGCGGTCAGTGCGGCAAACTTGGCGGTCGCTGCACCTTTGACGACGACGTGGTGAACGAGCTCATCGCTGCCGCCGAGCAGGCCGACGGTTTTGTCTTTGGCTCACCTGTCTACTATGCGCACCCCAGCGGCCGCATCCTTTCGGCCCTCGATCGCGCCTTCTATGCGGGCGGGCATGCCTTTGAGCACAAACCCGGCGCCGCAGTCGCCGTCGCCCGCCGCGGCGGCACGTCGACCACCTTCGATGTGCTCAACAAGTACTTCACCATTAAGCAAATGCCCGTAGTTGCCTCCACCTACTGGAACAACGTATTTGGCCGCGTGCCCGGCGACGCCGATGGGGATGCCGAGGGCCTTGCCACCATGCGAAACATCGGCAAAAACATGGCCTGGCTCCTGCGTTGCATCGAGGCAGGACGGGCCGCCGGCATCAACGCACCCGAAGCCGATCGCGCAACGACCAACTTCATTCGATAGAGCGGCGGGGCCATGAATATTCAAATCTTCGGGACTAAGAAGTCGTTCGACACCAAGAAAGCGCAGCGTTTCTTCAAAGAACGCCGCATTAAGGTGCAGTTTATTGACCTTAAGGAAAAGGAGATGAGCAAGGGCGAGCTCACGAGCGTGATGCAGGCGGTCGGCGGCATCGACAAGCTGCTCAACCCCAAAGCCAAGGACGAGGAGACGCTCGCACTCATTCAGCACCTTACCCCCAGTCAGCGCTTCGATAAACTGCTCGAGAACCAGCAGGTTCTAGCCGAGCCCATCGTGCGCAACGGCAAAAAGGCCACCGTCGGTTATTGCCCCGATGTGTGGGGAGCCTGGGAGTAGCCTGTGTTATTTGCCGGCGCGTGGGTATAAGAGCAGGCGTTTGGCATAAGATTTAACTGTAAGCCATGTCTAACAAAGGAGGGCACATGCCCAACAAACCCGTGAAGATCATCATGCTTACCGGATACCTCGGTGCCGGCAAGACCACGCTGCTCAACCACATCCTCGCTAACGACGGCGGCATCCGCGCCGCCGTGATCGTCAACGATATCGGTGAGATCAACGTCGACGCCAGCCTTATCGCCGACGGCGGCCTTTCCGAGACCGACGACCTCATCCCGCTCACCAACGGCTGCATCTGCTGCACGCTTTCGGACGACCTTGCCAACCAGCTGCAGGGCATCGCCGATTCGGGCAACTTCGACTACATCATCATCGAGGCTTCGGGCATTTGCGAGCCTATCCCCATCGCCTACACCATCTCGAGCTTCTGCGACGAGGCCAAGGTGGGCGGCGAGCCCAAGCTCGCGCTCGACAACATCGTGGCCGTGGTCGACTGCGCCCGCATGTACGACGAGTTCAACGGCGGCCGCGACCTGCTGGCAGAGGATATCGACGAGGACGACATCGAAAGCTTACTCATCCAGCAGATCGAGTTCTGCTCCACGCTGATCCTCAACAAGACCGATACCGTGAGCCCTGAGCAGATCGCCGAGCTCAAGGCCATCGTGCGCAGCCTGCAGAAAGACGCTGTGATTGTCGAGGCCCAAAACGGCGAGGTCCCCATGGAGGAGCTGCTCGATACCGACCGCTTCGACTTTATGCGCGCCTACAACTCCGCCGCTTGGATCGAGGCCATGGAGCATCCCGAGGAGCACGACGACCCCGAGGTGCTCGAGTACGACATCGAGACCTTTGTGTACTCGCGCCGCAAGCCGTTTGACCTACAGAAGTTCACCGATTTTGTTGAGCAGGAGTGGCCCGACGAGGTCATCCGCGTCAAGGGTCCGCTGTGGCAGGCCAGCAATCCGGACATGTGCTACATGTTTGAGCAGGCCGGCCACCAGATGCGCCTGATGGAGAACGGCCTGTTTGTCGACTCGGCGCCCGAGGGCGAGAAGCAGAAGATCATCGACGAGAACCCCGAGATCATGCAAATTTGGGACGACGAGACGGGCGACCGCATGACGAGCCTGTGCATTATCGGCCGTCACATGGACAAGGATGCGCTCATCGCCTCCCTCGATGCCTGCCTGACCGCCTGGCACCGCGCCTAGGTTTATCGAAGCGGGTATTTTTCCGCCTACGTAACCGCCAAACCACCACGAAGGTGCCCTTCGTGGTGGTTTTTCGTTCTGAGCCAAGGAGATTCATGTTCAATATCGTGCTGTATGCACCCGAGATTCCGGCCAATACGGGCAATATAGGCCGTACCTGCGTGGTCACCGGTGCCCATCTGCATCTGGTGGAGCCACTGGGCTTTTCGCTCGATGACAAGACGGTACGTCGCGCCGGTCTGGGCTACTGGCAAAACTTGGACGTGACGACTTATGCCGGCTGGGAGGATTTCCTTGCGCGCAACGGTCTCTCCCCCGCCGACGGTCGCCTGCATCTGCTGACCAAAAAGGCACGCCGCACCTATGCGCAGAGCACCTACCGAGATGGCGACTACTTGGTCTTTGGCAGCGAGAGCTCAGGCATTCCCGAGCCACTGCTTGCCGCGGCGCCCGAGCGCTGCGAGCGCATCCCAATGCTGCGCGATTGCGACTCACTCGATAACGCCAAGGTCTGGGAAGCCCACGAGGAATCGCTGGGGCATACCGAGGACGGCCATGAGGCCATCCTTCAGCAGGATATCTGCGGCAACTTCGTCAACCCGGACGACTACCGCATCAGCGCGCTCAACCTCTCCAACAGCGCCGCCATCGTCCTCTACGAGGCTCTGCGCCAAACAGGCTTTCCTGGAATGTGACAACGGGACTGTCCCTTCGTCACATTCAAGCACCACATCGATAACACACACGCCTAATTGATGCTCTAAATTAAGAGCCGTCGCTTTTAATCAAAATTAACTAAAATAAAATGAAGTTAAACGGTGGCGTGAAAGGAGAGCCCTGTGGAATATCTCGAGAACCCGTTTACCCCTAGCTTTGGCGAGGTTCCTGCCCATCTCGCTGGCAGACAACAGATTATTCGGGATTTGGACCGTGCCTTCTTGAGCCAGCGCAGGCGCCCAGAATTGACCTCGATCTTCTCAGGCGCGCGTGGAACCGGCAAAACCGCTCTCATGTCGTCGCTCGCGACAAGGGCGGAATCCCACGGCTGGATAGCCGTAAAGACGACCGCGCTCCCGGGAATGCTTGAGGAAATCGAGTTCGGGGCGAAACGCGCTGCAGGCCATCTCATCGACCCGCCTAACAACTTCGAAGTCACCAGTCTCGGAATTGCACCACTCGGCAGCATCGAGGTCAATCGCGTTCACGATGCCTCAACCTGGCGCTATCGCATGAGCGACATCATCGACCAGCTCAACGAGGCGGGCACCGGTCTGCTCGTCACGGTTGACGAGGTGGACCCGACACTCGACGAGATGATTCAGCTCGCAGCGACGTATCAGCACTTTGTGACCGATGGGAAACGCGTCGCTCTGCTCATGGCGGGACTTCCCAACAACGTATCGACGCTACTGAACCACAAGACGGTCTCGTTCCTTCGCCGCGCCCAACAATATCATCTGGGTCGCATTGCCGACTATGACGTGCGCGAGGCCCTAATTCGCACAATCCAGGAAAACGATCGCCTGGCAGATGCTGAGGGAATCGATAGAGCCGTTCGCTCGATCTCTGGTTTTCCCTTCCTATTGCAACTCGTAGGCTACCGCGCCTGGGATCTCACAAGCGATTCGAAGGAAATCTCGTCACGCGACTTTGACCTAGGAATCAAAATCGCACGCGACGAGATGGATGACCGAATCCTCGCGGCAACCTATCGGGAACTCACTGCAGAGGACAAGCGATTCCTCATCGCCATGCTCGATGACGAGGAAGAGTCCACCACCGCTGACCTTGTCGAACGCCTTAAGCGTTCGCCGCAGCAGGTCTCCCGCTACCGACGCCGCATGATAGATGCCGGCATCATTGGAGAACGCGGGCGCGGAATCGTCGCTTTTGAATTGCCATTCTTCCGCGATTATCTCGCCGCTCAATGCGTGAAATAGAAGTCAATGTGACAAAGGGACAGTCCCTTTGTCACATTCGGTTATAGGTAGCGACCGGTAATGCTTGCGGAGCAGGCCACGATGTCGCCCGGCGTGCCGGCGCAGACGATTTGCCCGCCGGCGTCGCCACCGCCCGGGCCCATGTCGATCACGTAATCGGCGTTACGGATAAGGTCGAGATCGTGTTCGATCACGATAACCGTAGCGCCCTTGGCAACAAGGCCGTCGAACACACTCAGCAACACCTGAACATCGAGCGGATGCAGGCCGATCGTGGGCTCGTCGAATACGAATACGGCATCGTCCTGCACGCGGCCCATCTCGCTCGCAAGCTTAAGACGCTGTGCCTCGCCGCCCGAGAGCGCCGGCGTGGGCTCGCCAAGTGTGAGATAGCCCAGGCCCAGGTCATGCAAGGTCTGCAAGCGCGTCTGAACTTTCTTGAGCCCCACCGTGGCGTCGAGAGCCTCGTCCACACTCATATCCATGAGCTGCGGCAACGTAAGCAGGCTCCCGTCCTTGCCCTCGCGGTGAATTTGCGAAGCCGCGTCTGCATAACGCGAGCCGCGACATGCCGGGCAGACGATCTCGACATCGGGCAAAAACTGCACGTCGAGCGATATCGAGCCCGTGCCATCGCACGTAGGGCAGCGCAAGGCGCCGGTGTTGTAGCTAAAGGCGCCCGCCTTGTAGCCGGCTGCCTTGGCTTCGGGCGTACGGGCGAAGGCGCGACGCAGCTCGTCATGGATGTCAGCATAGGTCGCTACCGTCGAGCGCACATTGGCACCGATGGGCGTAGCGTCAATCAGGTTGGCGCGTACGATACCCTCGGCATCGATCCAACGCACGTGCCCCGGCAGGCGCTCGCCAGCTGCCTGCGCCTTAAGTGCCGGAATGAGCGTCTCGAGCACCAACGTCGTCTTGCCCGAACCCGAAACGCCCGTCACCGCGACAAGGCGGCCGCGTGGGATATCGACTTCGAGCGGCTTGACGGTATGGATGGCATCGGTAGCCATGCGGATATGCCCCTGGTCGAACATTTCCTCGTCAGTCACCTGCGGACGCAAGCGCTTGGGCTCGGCGCGCAAAAACGGGGCGATGCGGCTGCCCTGCGATTGTTCGACCTCGTCCACCGTGCCCGCGGCAATCACATTACCGCCGCCTGCTCCGGCAACGGGACCCATCTCGACCAGATAGTCGGCTTCCGCCAGTACGCGCGTATCGTGGTCGACAACAACCACGGTGTTGCCGTCATCCACCAGATCGCGCATCACGCCTACCAGGCCGTCGACATTGGCAGGATGCAAGCCGATTGAGGGCTCGTCCAGCACATAGAGCACGCCCGTCGATCGGTTGCGCACCACGCGGGCGAGCTGCACGCGCTGGCGTTCGCCCGTGGAGAGTGTGGCGCCGGCGCGGTCGAGCGAAAGATAATCGAGACCCAGATCGACCAGACGACGGGCCGCGCCCAAAAACGAATCGCAGATATCCGCTGCCATGGGCTGCATCTCGGCCGGCAAGGACGTAGGCACCCCGCGCACCCACTCAATCGCCTCACCCAGCGTCATGGCCGATGCCTGCGCCAGATTGATACCGCGCACCTGGGGCTGGCGTGCCGCCTCGGAGAGACGCGTGCCGCCGCAATCGCGGCATGGGCCCTCGCGCAAAAAGCGCGCCACGCGCTTAAGCCCCTTATCATCCTTAACCTTGGCGAGCGCATTCTCGACGGTATAGACGGCGTTGTAATAGGTAAAATCGAGCGGCGTAGCGCCCTCGCCGTTTTTGGGAACGTAGAGAATGTGTTTCTTAACCGCCGGACCATGGAACACGATGTCGCGTTCTTGAGGCGAGAGCTGGTTAAACGGCACGTCAGTGCGCACGCCCATCTCGCCGGCCACCTGCTTCATCAGATCCCACATGAGCGTGCCCCAGGGAAGCACCGCGCCTTCGTTGATGGTCTTTGACTCGTCGGGCACCAGGCTCGCTTCGTCCACCTCGCGCATGACACCGGTGCCGCCGCAGGTGGGACACGCACCGCCGCTATTGAAAGCCAAATCCTCGGCACTCGGCGCGTAGAACTCGCGGCCGCATGTCGGACACGTGAGCGACAGGCCTGCGGCCACGTTAAGACTCGGCTCCACGCGTGCCCCGCAGTGCGGGCACACGTGATGGGCGCAACGGCTAAAGAGCAGACGCAGGCTGTTGTTGAGCTCGGTCATGGTACCAAAGGTCGAGCGCACGCCCGGCACGCTGGGGCGTTGATGCAATGCGAGCGCCGCCGGCACGTGCAGCACCTCGTCCACCTGGGCGTGTTCGGCCTGCGTCAGACGACGGCGGGTATAGGTGCTGAGTGCCTCCAGGTAACGACGCGATCCCTCGGCATAAAGAACCCCCAGCGCCAGCGAACTCTTGCCCGAACCCGACACGCCGGCAATGCCCACGAGCTTTCCCAGCGGAATATCGATATCGATGTCCTTAAGGTTATGGACGCGCGCGCCACGCACCTCGATAGCCTGCGGGCTCATCTTCTGTTCCGTCACCTTTATCACCCTACTCGTGCCATAAAATGCGATCGCGAATGTACGCGCCCAGCATGGGCACGGTAAACCGGACGAGGCCGTATCCGGCAGCCTCGATGACGCGCTCGCGAATCAGGCTTGCACGATATTTACTCGCCCAGCTCTGGGTGCGATCGCAACGCTCAATGATGTCCGCCATGCGCGTCGGCTTACCCTCGTCAGCAGCCATGGCCTCGATAAAGAGGCGCTGTGGGCTGCGCAGTCCGTAATACAGGGGCGCGTCGACCGCTTCGTAGAACTCGGAGACGGCGTCCGTATGGCCTGCCTCGACATCCCACACTTCAATGACCTGCGAGCCACGCCGGACAGCAGAGCGCCACATGTAATAGCCCACCAGCTGAACCATATAGGGATGCCCCATGCTCTTGTGTGCCGCAAGGTCCGCCGTCTCCGCGTCAACGTAAAGACCAGCGTCTTTGACCGTCTGGATATATGAATCGCGCACTTTGGGCAAAGAAATCGCCCCCAGCGTACGCTGCTGGGCGCGGCGCAGAAACGTTACGCTCGGCTCTTCGAGCAAGTCATCAACCATACTGGGCAAGCCGGCAAAAACCAGCGCAAGACCGCACTGGTCGCTATCGGGCAAGCCCGTGGCATCTTGATCTCCAAGCACTTGCTGATAGAGAACGGCAAGAGCCGCCAGTTCCTCGATAGACGCCGATTGCGCCTCGTCAATCGCAAACAGTAAGCCCTTTCCCGGCCCGAGCTTCTTGAGGCGCTCGTTGACCAGCCCTCGCAACGTCTCGCCTTTTGCTCGCGCCGCCTCAACCGACATCCGACCAAACGACGGACCGAACTCCATTGACGTCACAACGGGTTTATTCGAGCGAAGCGCCTCGGCCAAGCGGTCGCATAAGCCAAGCGAAGCGGAATCGGAAACAACCGCCCATCCGCGCTCGCTAGCCAAACGTTGCAGCTCCCGCAGGAGAACCGTTTTGCCGCAGCCGCGGTTTCCCGTAATGAGCATGAGCCTGCCCGGCGCTCCAGCGCCGTTATCGAGCCCTTCCTCAAAATCTTCGATGACCGACTCGCGGCCGATGAGTACCGGGGGCCGCTTGCCAGCAGTGGGCTTAAAGGGATTTGGATTCATGTCGGCCTCCTCGGATTGGCAAACCCTGGTAATAGTTATACCAACTTATACCGAGTTATACCAATAGCATGTGACAAAGGAGCTATCCCTTTGTCACATGTGGCCAAAGAATTCGGCAACGGCTGCTCGCCAAGGGCGGAAGGTGGCGGGATCGACCTTTACGTGCGCCGCGGCGGGGACGTCGTGCCACTTGACGGTGTAGCCGGCGCCATGAGAGCAGAAGACCGAGTCGGGCGTATTGGGCAGATCGGCCTCGGGCTTATAGGCGGCCGCCTCAATTACGCGCTCAGCATCATGACAGGGCGCGTAGCCGGCAAACTCCAGGTACAGATGCCCGCGGCCACTCGTATAGGCAGCCACCTCCAGCGCGTAATCCTGCACTTCGGATGCCGGCACGCTGCCCATGAGCTTGGCGCGGTCGTCCGTCATCTCCGGCGGCTCGTACTCGGCACCCATACGCGTGGCATCCGACAACGAACGACCCACGCACTCCCCCGGCACCTCGAGCTCAAAGTGGTACCACGGCTCCAACAGCACCGCCGCACCCGCCTCACGCGCCTGCATGAGCCCCTGGCGAATCGCGCGGTACGTGGCCTGGCGAAAATCGCCGCCCTCAGTGTGTTTGGCATGCGCACGGCCGCCCGTGAGCGTAATGCGCACATCGGTGATGGGAGAGCCGGTCAGCACGCCCAGGTGATCGCGCTCCATGGCGTTGGTGAGTGCCAAACGCTGCCAGTTAAGATCGAGCTCGTCGGTCGAGGTAACGGTGCCAAACTGCACGCCCGAACCCGCTGGCAGCGGCTCCAAGCGCAGATGCACCTCGGCATAGTGGCGCAGTGGCTCAAAGTGACCCACGCCCTCGACCGGCTGCGAAATAGTCTCCTTATAGAGAATGCCGCCAGACTCAAACGCAACCGAAAGGCCAAAGCGATCAGCCAACACCCGCTGCACGACCTCGAGTTGCACAGCGCCCATCAGCTGCAGGTGAATCTGCTCCAGATGCGTATTCCAGCTTACGCCGAGCATGGGATCTTCATCCGCCAACTCAGTCAATGCTTTGAACACCGCATGGACATCGTGTTCGCCCGGAAGCACCGTATAGGTGAGGACCGGAGCGATGACGGGCGCATCGCCCGCGGGCTCCGCGCCCAGGGCGTCCCCCGGGCGAACGTGCACAAGACCCGTCACGGCACAAATACCGCCAGCAGCAACTTCTTGGGCAAGCTCATACTTCTCGCCGTTATAGATGCGTACCTGATCGACCTTCTGCTCCCATGCCTCGGCACCGGAACGTCCATTAATCACCTGTTTGGCATGCAGTGTGCCGCCGGTCACCTTAACCCAAGCCAAGCGCTCACCGCGATCCCCGCGGCTGACACGATAGACGCGCGCGGCAAACTCCGGAAGCCATGCCTGTTCACGCATCAGTGCGCATATGCCGTCCAGCAGCTCGTCCACGCCTTGGTCCTTGAGAGCCGAGCCGGCAAAGCAGGGGAAGAGCTTGCGCTCGGCAACCATGCGCGACAGCGTTGCGACAGAAAGCTCGCCCGCTTCAAAAAACTCCTCGAGCGCCGCCTCGTCCAACGCAGCAGCGTCCTCCTGAACGGCGCCGCCCGCCAGCAGTTCGCTGGCATCCAGGCAGCCCTCGGAAAGACGTTGCCCAAGTTGTGCCAGCAAAACGTCGCGGCCGGGATTCTCCAAATCGATTTTGTTGATATAGATGAACGTCGGGATGTCATAGCGCGCAAGCAGGCGCCACAGGGTTTCGGTGTGCCCCTGCACGCCGTCGTTGGCGCCCACAACTAAAATCGCATAGTCGAGTGCGCGCAGCGTGCGCTCCGCCTCGGCTGAAAAATCAACATGCCCTGGTGCATCCACGAGCATGACGTGAGTATCGCCATGGTCGAGCACAGCCTGCGACGAGAAGATCGTAATACCGCGCTCGCGCTCAATCGCGTTCGTGTCCAGATGCGAATCGCCATCGTCCACGCGGCCGCGCTTGCGAATGCGACCCGCGTTAAACAGCATGGCCTCGGCCAGCGTGGTCTTGCCGGCATCGACATGCGCCAAGATTCCAACGACCGCTTGCTTCGACATGGCTCTCCTCTTATTGCAAGCCCATCGCACGCGGCAACGGGCACCCTCGTTCCACACTGGATGATACAATTTACGGGCCGGCGGGCGAAGCGGGCCCTATCCCCCGACCGAGCTCATCGCCCCGCGTTGCCGCGCGGCGATTTTCGTAGGTTCGCGCCTTGCGAAAGCCGGCACCTCCCCTTTTTGTCTGCCCGGGTTCATCTGGGGCAGTAACAACGCGAGCCTCACAACAGCGAGGAGTCACCATGAAGGCATTGCTCAACGAGTTCAAAGAATTCATTAATCGCGGCAACGTGATAGACATGGCCGTCGGCGTGATTATCGGCGGCGCATTCACTGCCATCGTGACCTCGCTTACCGATAACATCATTAACCCGCTTATCTCCGTGATTGCCGGCGGCAGCGCCACCGAGATCTCGGGGCTGGTGGTGCCGGGAACCAATATCGACTTTGGAGCGTTCATTGGCGCGTGCATCAACTTTTTAATTGTCGCTGCCATCGTCTTTGCCATCGTCAAGGCGTTTAACAAGGCGCAGGAGATTGGCGATAAGCTGGCCGGCACCACCGCCGAGGAAGCCGCGCCGGCACCCGTCTGCCCGTATTGTCTGGAAGAGGTGCACGAAGGCGCGACCAAGTGCTGCCACTGCGGAAGTGAGCTGCCCAAGGAATAGTCGCGTAGGCGCAGCACTTTCAACCACACGGCAAGCACCCCAGACGCCGCAATCAACTTAATTTGGCCCCGTTTGGGGCCATTTTTCGTTCGAATGACTTGTTGCCGTGAGGCCCGGCTTTTACACCTCGCGCAGCCAATCGAACGCAACACGCGCCGTGCCGTCGGATACATAGACGACGCCGGCACGCTCAAACCCCGCCTTAATACTCGCGCCCTGCATGGGCAGGTTGTCCTGATGCGTGTCGATGCGCAGATGATCGGCACGCTCTTTGGCAAAGGCAAACATCGCAGCCGCGATACCGTGCACGGTGCCGTCGGATGCCACACGGTGCAGCACAGCGTACGGAGTGTCGCTACGCCATTGACCGTCCTCAATGACGTCATAGCACTCGTCCGGGCCCGGTAAAAAGGCAAACGTCGCCACCACGCGGCCGTCGACTTCGCACACATAGCTGCCACCGGCGGCGATATCGGCAGCCAGCTGCTCGGCAGAAGGCGTGCCCTCGGGCCACTGCGTGGCGTTGCCATGCGCACGCATAAAGGCGCGGGCCGCGTCATAGATAGCCATGACGGCGGGAATGTCGGTATCGAGGGTTTTTCTGATCATCACGCGGCGACCTCACGTTTATTGGTATCACTTTGATTGAGCAATGATACCAACGTTTGGAGAGGGGCGCGAAGCAGATGGGGAGCAAAAAGCGAGCCGCCTGGTCAAAAGCCAAAAGCGAGTTTTTGGGCGCTGCCACGGGCGGCGATATGAGCGACCTGTTTGCACGCGAAGACGAGCGCCGCGACGCACTAGACGCCGAGCGCGATGAAGCCTGGCGCTACAAGTCGTGCGAGCGCAAAAACCGTTACGACACGCGCGCCGAGGCCGAGGCAGTTATGGCCGACTGCGAAAACCGCGGACGGCGCGGTTTGGCCTGCTACAAATGCGAATACTGCGGCGGATGGCATCTGACGTCGCACCCCTGGAAATAGGCCCCGCATCGGCACGGCGCTGACGGAGTGCCAGCCATCGCACGCAAGCTACGGGCGCGGCGGCACCAAAACATCGTAGCGGACGGCCTTGCCCGCAAGCTGATAGCTCGGCTTAACGCCGGCAAGCAGCGGCCCCTTCACCGGCCGCTTGATAACCACCTTGCGCGGCCGCACCGCAAGCGCAGCTTCGACCAGCGAATCCTCATCGGCGCACGGCTCTTCCAGATGGTGCAAGAGTTGGAACTTCTTTTTCACCGCCGCGCTCTTGGTGCGCCCGGGAAACATGGGGTCCAGATACACCACGTCAGGAGCCGCGAGCTCGCCCCGCCCGATCAGCTCAGCTGTATGGCGAAGGCCGGCAATGCTGTCCTCGCCCGCATGCAAGCGCATGCGCGCCACGGCAGTCGCAAGCGCCGGATCATCTGCCGCGCGATCCAAGGCATCCTTAAGGAGCGCCGCAATCACACAATCCTGCTCATACAGATCGACGATAAAGCCCGCAGCCGCCAACAGCAGCGAATCCTCGCCAAAGCCTGCCGTGGCATCAATCGCCCATGGTTGCTCGATGCCTTTTGTGCGCGCAGCCTTCACCAGTAGCTCTTGCTGCAGACGGCCCTGTTTGAGCCGCGGAAGCATGCGGGCGAAATCGGCACGAAGCTCCATCGTGCCGTCGGTGAGCGTGAGGCCCTCGGACTTCCCGGTCAGCTCAAGCCCCGCGGCACGAGCAACAGAAAAGGGATCGACGACGCCCATGAGTACTCCTTAGCAAGCAAAACGAATACGCGAGCGCCGTTCATTTCAGCACCCAACCGTCCGCTATTGTCCCACATGCGACATGGCCCACAGCATCCCAATGCAAAGCACCGCCATCAATCCCGTGCACACGGCAGCGATCACAGAATCACCCATGCGCCTTCCCAACGACCGCGGCTCACGCACTTGCCCTGTTCCGTACATCATGGCTCCTCCTTCGGTCCAGCTCTTACCATGGCCCCATCATCGCAGCGCCGCACATGAGCTGCCATCGATTTGCCTTACGCCCAGCTTTCCTTTTTGAAAGGTTGGGTTGGGCTGCGCGGGCTCAAAGCGCTTTCAGGCACATGCATCGCCCCGTTGAACTACAATGTGCTTCACCATATGTGCAGTACATTGGGTGCGCCAAGTTGGCGTACTCGTATCGAAAGGACCAGCCATGAGCTTCACTCGCAAGACTCTCAAAATCCTTGCTCTCATCTACTTTGTTTTGGGCATCGCCAGCCTCGTCACCGCCGGCGTCGGTATCGCCACGGGCGGTCTCGATTCCACGTACGGTTCGTACGCCACGCTCGCAGCGGTCGTGCTTATCGCCAAGGGTCTCGTCGACCTTGCCGCAGGCGTCGCCGGTATCAAGGGCGCCAACAAGCCTTCGCAGGTGGACGGCGCGTTTAAGCTCGGTATTGTTGCCGCGGTCGCCACGCTTGCCCAAGCGGTGCTCACGCTTCCCGCGTTTGGCGGCGACGCCATCAACTTTGGCGCCTTTGTCATCGTGGTGTACGACCTGTTCTTTGTTCAGCAGGCACACGCCGTTAAGGCCGAGAACAAGGACCGCCTATAAGCGCTCGCTTCTCATAACCTCTGCAGCCAAGCAACTAAAAAGGGCCGATCGCGCATCTCCGCGGTCGGCCCTTTACGTTTGCCTAGATAAAACCTGCCAAAATAAACCTGTCCCTTTTTGGTAGGTTGTTAGCTGTGGCGGTACTCAGCGATGATGAAGTCGATGTCGGTTTGAAGGGTGTCCAAATTTGCCAGGCGCTCTTTGTCGGCAGGGCGCGTGCGGTAGTAATACGGCGTCATCTGGAACACCGCCTCGATGTCGGCCTGGGTCTGAAGCGTAATGTTCGCAGACACCCGCTGCGTTCCGACTAACTCGAGCTCGGTGGTCTTCGGCAGCTTCTCATCGTTAAGGTACGGCGTGTCGTAGAGTACCTCCTTGAGCCCAAACAGATGACGGGCGCCCGGCACCACGGTGTAGAGCGAGCCCTCGGGCGCCAACACGCGGGCAAACTCGCGCTCGTTAAAGGGAGCAAAGAGCTCGGTCACCATATCGAAGGCGCTATCGGCCACGGGGATGTCCTTCATGTTGGCTACGAAGTAGGTCGCATCGCCGCGCTTGGCGGCAAGGCGCACCATCTCTTTGCCCAGGTCGAAACCGTAAGCATCCACGCCCGGCACCGCGCCCATGGCACTGGTGTAGTAGCCCTCGCCGCAGCAAATATCGAGCAGCGTCATGGAGCCGTTCGCAGACGCTGCACGCCCAGGCACCCGCTCGCGCACCAGCTCAACCATCGTATCGCGCAACGGCGCATAGTATCCGCGGTTCAGAAAGTCACGACGGCTGCGCGCCTGTGACTTGGGATCGCCCATAGAGTCGCCGCTCTTGGACGAGCGCAGTAGGTACAGATAGCCCTCGCGCGCACGATCAAACCGGTGTCCGCCCGCGCATGCAGCACCGCGCTCGTTATCCACCAGTGGCTCATGGCAAACGGGACACAACAACATGGCAACTCCTTAGCGCGAACAACACAACGCCCACCATTGTCGCACGCCTTCCCCACCTAGTCATTGTCATTGGGGACGTTCTTGAAGGACTAGTCGTTTAAGAACGTCCCCAATGACTAGTCGATTAGGAGTATCATCATCTGCGCAAATAAGCACGAAAGAGCATATTAGAGATTGAGAGCGTATGGCTGACACCGTATCTAAGCACATTGACATGACCACCGGCTCGCTGTGGCGCAATATTCCCCTGTTCGCCTTCCCCGTGGCCGCCACGAGCATCTTGGAGCAGCTGTCGAACCTCATCGCCACGGTCATCATCGGTAACTTCTCGGGCGACCAGGGAACCCTCGCCATGGCGGCGGTCGGCTCCAATGTTCCGCTTACCAGCCTTATGCTCAACCTGTTTATTGGCATGTCGCTTGGCTCCAACGTGGTCATCGCCAACGCTATCGGCCGCAACGATCAAAACATGGTCAAACGCGCCGTCCATACCTCGATTTTAATGGCGCTCGTGGGCTTTGTCGTCATCGCGCTGGGCGAGATCTTTGCCGAGCCCATGCTCGCCGCGCTCAACGTTCCCGCCGAGACCATGCCGCTCGCCTCACTCTATCTACGCGTCTTTTTGCTCAGCATGCCCTCAATCTTGCTCTACAACTTTGAGGCCGCGATCTTCCGCTCCGTCGGCATCACCCGCATGCCGCTGCAGGCGCTTGCCGTGTCCACCGTCCTCAACATTGGCCTGGACCTCATCTTTGTCCCCGTACTCCACTGGGGCGTCGCGGGCGTCGCCATCGCCACCGCCATCGCCTACACCGTCAGCGCCGCCACACTCTTTATCCGCCTGCTCAAGACCGACTCCGTCGTCCGCGTCACCCTACGCGATCTGGCTATCGACCCCGTCGCCCTCAAGCGCATCGTCAAGATCGGACTGCCCGCCGGCATCCAAAGCGCCGTCTTTGCCGTCGCCAATATCATCATCCAGTCCGCCATCAACAGCCTGGGCACCGAGGTCATGGCGGCATCGAGCGCCGCCATGAGCTTGGAGTACGTGTGCTACAACCTGCTCAACAGCTTTAGCCAGGCTTGCACCACCTTTGTGGGACAAAACCACGGTGCCCGCCAGATCGACCGCTGTACCAAAACGCTCAAGGTCTGCCTGGTCGAAGGCGGCATCGTTGCACTCACCACGATCATCGTTATTGTCGGCCTGGGGCGCGAGATTTTGTCGCTGTTCAACAGCGATCCCAACATCGTCTCGATCGGCTATATCCGCGTGTGTTCGATCTTCCCGGCGTACGCCTTTAGCATGTTCTACGAAAACATGTCCGGCTACCTGCGCGGCTTTGGTATCTCGCTCACGCCCGCCCTCATCACCATGATCTGCGTCTGCGGCATCCGCTTCTATTGGGTGTTCTGCGTGTTCCCGCACTTCCGCACCTTTGCGAACATCATGATGGTCTACCCCATCAGCCTGGGCACCACGGCGTTCTTTATGGTCGTGGCGGTGCTACTCTGCCACCCGGCACGCACCTATCGTGTCACCCAAGCCAAAGCGACAGCCCGCTAAACACCACACTCAACGTCACGCCAGTCATTAATTGACAATATGCGAGCTCATATAGTCGATAAAACGCCTCGTGGCGATGGGCATGGTATCCCAGCTGCGCCAGGCCGCCACCACGTCACGCGAGGGAGCGTGCACGATGGGCCGCACACGAATTTCGGCTCGCATGCCCTCCACAGTACGACGGTAGAGCATGCTCACGCCTAAGCCCTCCTCCACCATCGCCATGATGGTGTAGTCGTCGGTCACCTCACTCGTCACGTGCGGTGACAGGCCATGCGCCGCGAATGCATCGAGCACCAGGCTCTGCTCGCCCTCATCCAGCAGCACAAACGGCTCGGACGCCAAATCGGCGAGCGTCACCTTTTCCTTTGCCGCCAGCGGATGCCCGACAGGCAACAGCGCCACCAACTCGTCGTGATAGACCACGCGCTTCTCGAGCCCTGCGGTAAAACCGCGTGCCGTAAAGCAAAAGTCAACCACGCCATCGTGCACCCACTGGGCGTTGCGCGTGTAATCGCCCTGCTTGAGGGTAAAGTGCACGCCCGGATGCAGGGCCCCAAAGTCGCGGATCACGCGCGGCAACACGGTGCGACTCACGTTGGTAAACGTCGCGATACGAATATCAGTCGAGGAGAGTCCCAGCAAC
Organism: uncultured Collinsella sp.; assembly: GCA_900544645.1. GTDB lineage: Bacteria > Actinomycetota > Coriobacteriia > Coriobacteriales > Coriobacteriaceae > Collinsella. The sequence continues at coordinate 1,611 of UQWG01000009.1, read as the reverse complement.
TCCTGACGCTTGTCCTCAAGCTCGGCCTCGGCAGTTACGATTTGGCGCAGATATGGCAGGTACTGCTTGCCGTCGCGCGTAAGCGAGACACCTTGCTTGCCGCGCTCGATAAGCGTGGTACCCAGCTCGCGCTCAAGCGCCTTGACGGCCTGGCTCACAGCGCTTTGTGTGTAGCCCAGCTCGTCAGCCGCGCGTTTCAGGCTGCCGCAATCGACCACCATACACACAATCTGATACCGCGATGCCATCGTGCCTCCACATCAATGCAGCCGTAAAACGTTTTACCAGCGCTTTTCACACTCACTTTAGTATTTCTTAATTATACTGAAGATACATTCGCTTTACTACATTCACATCTGGGAGCAGAATCCTTTGTACGAAACCGTTCTGTAACAAAAGGAGTCCCATGGATCGCAAAAAAGCAATCGCGCTCTCATTTTCCGTTCCCGTCGCATGGGGCTTTTCGTACCCCCTCATGAAGATCGGCATGGACAGCATGAACGCCACGAGCATCGTCGCACTACGCTGCATCATCGCCTTTGTAGCCTGCCTGCTGCTCTTCCACAAGCACGCGTTGCGCATCAACCGCGACCTTATGGTTCGCGCCGCCATCATCGGCGCCATCATGGCAACCGAGCTCACCTGCATGTGCCTGGGCTCCAGCCTCACCTCTGCCTCCACTGCCGGCTTTTTGCAGAGCCTGACGGTCGTAATCGTGCCGTTTGCCAACGCCGCCCTGCTGCGCCGCGCCCCCGAGCGCAAAGTGCTCGTCGGCACCGCCATCGTCACCTGCGGTATGTTGCTGCTCTCGGGCGCTGACTTCACCAGCCTGAACCCGGGCGCGCTTATCATGCTGCTCTCGGCCTTTATCTATGCCAGCCACATTATCGTGGCCAAGCGCTTTGTCGAAGAAGTCGACCCGCTGGCTCTGGGCGTTTGGCAGCTGGGCTTTGGCGGCCTGTTCTCGGGCATCGCCGCATTCACCTTTGGCGGCTTCACGCTTCCCAGCACGCCCGGCGAGATCGTCGTTGTCGTCGCGCTCGCACTCATCTGCTCTGCCTACGGCTTTATCACCCAGACGCTCGCACAGCCCCACGTGCCTGCCGAGACCACCGGCTTCGCCTTCTCGCTCGAGCCAGTCTGCTCCGCCGTCTTTTCGTTCTTCTTGGTCGGCGAGGTCCTGAGTCCCATCGCCTTCTTTGGCGCTGCCCTCATCCTCACCGGCGTCATGGCGGCAACCGTGCAGCTCCCGCGACTTCATGCGCATGCTCACGACCATACCCGCATGGCAGGAACGCCCGAGCGAGCCTCGTAAGCGCCTCGCCTTTTGTACCCCGACGCAAAGGTCTACGGACGCCTTTACAATAGATGCCAACAGAACATCTGCCATAAAGGAGCCCCATGGACACCGCAACTCGCGACCGCAACATAGCAACTTGGTTGGGCGATGCGCCGCAGCCGGTACGTGACACCACGAACCAGCTGCTCGAGCGCATCGCCCTTTTGCGTGCCGAGCAGATCATCTACCCGGCACAAGACGACATCCTCAATGCCCTCGCCTATACGCCGGCCGACCAGGTCAAAGTTGTCATCTTGGGTCAGGACCCCTAT
>UQWG01000008.1 GCA_900544645.1 uncultured Collinsella sp. | reverse complement strand
TCGAGTGTGTCGCGATCAACCGGGCGCTTCGAGCGTACGCGTGCCGTGTGGTCCGTATACGTCACCGTTGCCCACACGTCATCCAGCGCATTCAGGGCATTGGCCACGTTCTGAGCGCAGCCGTCGCAACTCATGCCGCCGATAAGCAGCTCATCGCTATAGGGGTAGTGGGACTCGTCGGTGTCTGCCACCACAACCCTCTTGGCTTTCTTGCCGCTCGCGCCATCGCTGCAACAACTCTTCCCATGTGTCGAAGCGGCAATGCGGCGCAGTCCAAAAAACATGCCGACGGCAATGACGGCCAGCACGATGAGATTCGCAGGATTGAGCAAGTCATTCATGCGCCCACCCTTTCAAGTAGCCCTATCTAGATACCCCCATGGGGTATCCCCATCTTAACCCAAAACCATGTCCGTTCGATCAATTAGTTTCCCTTTTCTTACTTTTTAGTTGACCAAGGCTTACTTTCGTGTATAAGTTTTCTTAGGCTAACAGTTTAGATCCGTAAGGAGCGCCGTGACTCGAACCATAGACATCCCAACGTTTCAGGCAGCAGTCGTGCGCAACTGCTCCCCCACACTCGCGGGCATCAAGCCGGCATCGCTCTTTACCTATCCCGGCGTCTACGCCCATCAGGATGGTTCGGGCGCGACCGCGCCAATCACAGATCGCCGAGTACGCCTGCTCAACGTTATCGCCCAGTGCAATCGCGAGCTTGACCCGCTCGGCATCCACCTGAGTGTTTTGGTCTGGCGGCCCTGCGGAGCGCTCGTGTACGCATATCGGCCTAATAGCCTCGCCACTTACCTTGCTGACCCGCGCGCCAAAACGGCGCTCGCCAAGGAGGGCTACGACACCGACAATCTGCCATTATGCCTTGCGCACCTGGCATCGCGCATCACGCTCGCAAGCAATAACGCCGCGGAATGCGCATGCGGCCAAACCCGATGCGCATTGGACCATCAAGCCAACTGCAGCAAAGACTGCACCTGCGAGTTTCCGCACGAAATAGGCTACTTCCTTGGATATCCCTACGACGACGTGCACGAGTTTATCGTCCAGCGCGGCGAGAACTACAAGATCTTTGGGGCCTGGAAGGTCTACGCAAATGTCGAGCAGGCGCTTGCGACGTTTGATGCCTACCGTGCCTGCACCCAATACTTCACCTTTGTCTATCAGCAGGGCTGCAGCCTGGCGCAACTTGCCCAGGCAACCCGATAGAACGTACAAGCCGCGGCCGTACGCCGCACAACCGAAAGGACTCAACATGAGCAAAATCGCCGTCGTCTATTGGAGCGGCACGGGCAACACCGAGGCCATGGCAAACTTTGTCGCCGAAGGCACCACGTCCGCGGGCGCCGAGGCGGAAATCATCCCCTGCGCCGACTTCTCTGCCGACAGGGCCGCCGACTACGATGCCTTTGCCTTCGGCTGCCCCGCCATGGGCTCCGAGGAGCTTGAATACGATGAGTTCCAGCCGATGTGGGACGAGGTCAAGGAGGCTCTCGGCGACAAGAAGGTCGTCCTCTTTGGCTCTTATTCGTGGGCCGAGGGCGAATGGATGGACAACTGGAAGGCCGACGCCGACGAGGCCGGCGTCAACGTCGTAGATTCCGTCATCTGCTACGACGCACCCGACGACGAGGGCGAAGCGGCCTGCAAAGCCCTGGGAGCGGAGCTGGCCTAACGAAGCAGTCAGAAAGTCGCAAGGCAACTGACAGCCGAGTACCGTACAACAACAGTCGCTCATGCCCAAACAAAAACGGGGACCGGATATTCACATCCGATCCCCGTTTGTTATATCGATAACCTCGACGCGCCGCTACGAGATATTGCCCAAGAACGCCTTGGTGCGCTCACTCTTGGGGTGGTCGAAGACCTCGCTCGGCGTACCCTCCTCCACGATAACGCCGCCGTCCATAAAGACCACGCGGTCGGCGACATCGCGGGCAAAGCCCATCTCGTGCGTCACGACGATCATGGTCATGCCGTCGCGTGCCAGGTCGCGCATGACACCCAAGACGTCGCGCACGAGCTCAGGGTCGAGCGCCGAGGTGGCCTCGTCAAAGAGCATGACGTGCGGGTTCATCGACAGGGCGCGGGCGATGGCAACGCGCTGCTGCTGGCCGCCCGAGAGCTGGCTCGGCATAAAGTCGATACGCTCGGCAAGACCGACCTTGGTCAGCTCCTCGACGGCGATCTTCTCGGCCTCTTCCTTGCTGCGCTTGAGCACCTTTTGCTGCGCGAGCATGACGTTCTTTTTGACTGACAGGTGCGGGAACAAATTGAACTGCTGGAACACCATACCCAGATGCGTACGTACCTTGTTAAGGTCGACACCCTTGGCGCACACATCCACGCCCTCAACGATGATCGAGCCGCTCGTGGGATGCTCCAGACGATTGATGCAGCGAAGCATCGTCGACTTGCCCGAGCCCGAAGGACCCAGGACTACGACGACCTCGCCCTTGTGCACATCCAGATCGATATCGCGCAGGACCACGTTATCGCCAAAGGCCTTCTGGAGATTCTTGATGCTGACGACGACCTCGTTCGAGTTATTGGTTTCGCTCATAATAGAACCTCCTTACAGACCAGCGATATGGTCGGCGGGCGTCGCGACAACCTGTCCGGCGCTCTTGGTGGGACGCTTCTTTTTGGTTTCGGCCGTACCCAGCAGCCTCGCCTCAAGACCGCTCACCAAGCGCGCAAGCGGCAGGGTAATGACCAGATAGAACAGGGCGGCAACCACATACGGCGTAATGGAGCCCGTCGTTGCCACGATGGTGCGGGCGTTCATGACGATCTCGACCACGCCCACGGCCGCGAGCAGCGACGTATCCTTGTAAAGCAGGATAAACTCGCTGGTCAGCGTAGGCAGAACATTGCGGAACGTCTGCGGAATCATAACGTAGAGCAGTGTCTGGAAGGCATTCATGCCCAGCGAGCGAGCAGCCTCGTTCTGGCCCTTGGGGATCGACTGAATACCGGCACGGAAAATCTCGCACAGGTACGCAGACGAGTTCATGGCCATGACGATAACGCCCAAGACGTAGTCGTCAACCTTGACGCCGGCAAGCGGCAGGCCAAAGAATGCAATGTAAATCTGCAGGAACGCCGGCGTACCGCGGATGATATTCACATAGATGCCGGCAAGGCAACGAAGGATGCGCGACTTGGAAATGCGCATGAGCGACAGCGCAAAGCCGAAGGGAATGGCCAGCGGAAATGCCACGAGCACGATCGAGAGCGACATAAGGAAGCCCTTAAAGACGATCGGCAGGCTCTGAACCAAAATGACCGGGTTCAGGAACAGGCGAAGGAACATGTTGGAATTCCACGCCTCGACCCACGGCTGCTCCTTAAGATCGGCCAGGAAGTTATCGAATGCCGTCACGCCCTTAATCTCGACGGAAGGAATCTTGGAAATCTTCTTGGTCGAACCGTCGGCGAGCGTATAGGTGCCGCTAAAGGCCTCATCGCCGCCCTCGACGGGAAACGTCACGCCGTAAACCTCGACACGGAAAAAGCCGCCGGCAGGCGCCGTCTCGCCAAAGTCGATCTTGAGCGTCTGGCCGTCAGCCTTGCATGTGGGCTTCATGGGCGTACGATCCATGAGGTCCTCGCCCGAGAGCATCGTCAATCGCGTGTCATCGGTACCAAACGTCGTGCCGTCGACAAACGTCAGCGAAAGACCGCTCAGCTCCTCGTCGGCATCGGCCTGAACCTCCCAGGTAATGCGCGTCTCGGTGCCGCCGACCACAGCGCTGCCCGAACCGGTATTGGGCCGGGCGGTAATCTTTGCGGTCTCAAGCGCCTGGGCAGTCGTGGGCGCATATGCCCCCGCGCACACCAGCGCGAGCGCCACGGCCATGACGCAGACTAGCTTTTGGAGCAAGGCGGGCAGTGAAAAACGCTGCTCCGCGGCCCCTTTGTTCAGTCGAGACAAGGTGGCTCCTATCGTAGAAGTTGCCGGCAAAACAAGACGGAAACGCTCTCCGTCAAGAGAAGCGCAAAGGCCCTCTCCGCAAAACGGAAAGGGCCCGCGCGCAATCAAGTGACTATTTTACTTGATGTTGTACTTAGCCATGAGGGCGTCGACGGTACCGTCGTCGGTCAGGTCCTTGATGGCCTGGTTGATGTCGTCCTTGAGCTTGGTGTTGCCCTGGTTGATGGCGATGGCGTACTCCTCGCCGGTGCTGACCTGCTTGATGGTCTGGCAGGTGTTGAACTGCTCGGCGGTCAGCTGGCTGGCAACGGAGCGGTTGGTGACTACGGCGTCACCCTTATCGGACTGCAGGGCGCTGAAGCACTCGGTGGCGTCCTTGTAGGGGACGATCTTGGCCTTGGGGAAGTTCTCCTGGGCAAAGGCCTCGGCGGTCGAACCGGACTGGACGATGATGGTAGCGTCGGCGTTGTTGAGCTTCTCGCTGTAGTTATCGGCCGTGATGTCGGTGTTATCGACCTTGGTCACGATGGCCTGATCGTCCATGTAGTAGGAATCGGAGAAGGTGACTTCCTTCTCACGCTCGGGCGTGTCGGTGATAGCCGCGATGGAAACGTCGTACTTGGCGCCCGAAGCGACGCCGGGGACGAGCGTGTCAAAGTCATTGTTGAAGTACTCGACATCCAGGCCCAGCTTGTCGCCGATAGCCTTGATAAGCTCAAGGTCAAAGCCCTGATAATCGCCGTTGTCATCCTTGTACTCAAACGGAGCGTACTCGGCAGAGGTGCCGACGGTCAGCGTACCGTCCTTGACGAGCGCGTACTCCTTGGAGCCGTCGACCTTCTCGACCTTAGCGTCGTCAGAGCTGCTGGAACCGGCATCAGAACCAGAGGTGGCGTTGGACGAGCCACAGCCCGTCAGTGCGAGGGCGAGCGCCATGGCGCCCGTGGCGGCAAATGCGCCAAGCTTCTTGAGCTTCATAATCAGTCTCCTTCCGGTGACCTCGTTTGATTCAGAGGTCTGCAAAAACTGATGGCTATTATGCACCCGCTTGGGAGAATCTGCAATTAGAAAACTGATTGAAACAAACCCATAACGTGAATGGAACACTCCACTTTGTGACAGTCATTACTGCTGCAACAACCTTAACAGTTTGATTTCAGCCGCATAACCTGCAAGTTCGTTCGGTGTCTCCAAAATGAATGGCAATGCGCGCAAGCGGCTATTCGATACAATATTCTGCATAACCTGCATACCGCCGCCAAACTCCTCGCTGCCAAGGTAGCCCTTACCGATGCACTCGTGGCGGTCCTTATGGGCGCCGCAGGGGTTCTTGGAATCATTGATATGTACGGCATGCAAGCGGTCGATACCCACCACGCGGTCGAACTCGTCGAGTACGCCGTCCAGATCATGGATGATGTCGTAGCCGGCGTCATTCACATGGCAGGTGTCCAGGCAAACGCCCAACTTGGCCGACAGCTCGGGGCGTTTGTCGGCAACGCCCTCAATGATGAGCGCCAGTTCCTCAAAGCTGCGGCCCAGCTCGGTGCCCTTGCCGGCCATGGTCTCGAGCAGCACCGTCGTCTGCTGGCCCTCAAGCATCACCTGACACAGGGTGTCGACGATCATCTGAATGCCGGCGTCGGAGCCCTGCCCCACATGCGCACCGGGATGGAAGTTGTAGTAGTTGCCGGGCAGCGCCTCCATGCGCCGCAGGTCCTCTGCCATGGCCTCCAGGGCAAACTCGCGCGCCCGCTCTTTGGCCGAGCAAGGGTTGTAGGTATACGGGGCATGAGCCACGAGCGGGCCAAAGTCGTTTTGCTCCATAAGCTCGCGCAGGGCCGCCACGTCATCCATGTCAAGATCTTTCGCCTTGCCGCCGCGCGGGTTACGCGTAAAGAATGCAAAGGTATTGGCGCCAATGGATAGCGCCGTCTCCCCCATCGCCCGATAGCCCTTCGTCGTCGAAAGATGACACCCAATCGTCAGCATCTCCAGCTCCCCCTCATCAGTTGCGGTGAAATACGGTCTATTGGTGCCTTATTTTGGCGCAAACAGACCGTATTCCACCGCAAGTTATAAAAGGGGCATCAGAGATGTGGGCCGCCAGGCACCACGGGCGCCGGCGTCATGATCCCCTACGCGTCAGCGCCAAGTCCTAGAGGGCTAGACGAATCGCATCGATGATGTGTGCACAGCGCTGCGTGGCGGCAAGGGGCATGACGGGACTCTCGAGTTTCCCCGCCTGAATGAGCTGGGTCGCATGCTGGATTTCGCCGTAGAAATCATCGACCTCAAACGGGGCATTTATTTCGAGCATTCGTCCGTCGGAGTACTTCACATGGGCGAGCTCGGGGCGATGGAGGCGCTCGATTTCCAACGAGCCCCGCTCACAGGCAATCGTTAAGCGGCTTTCATATGCTGCTTTGCCGTCGCACGCCATATGAATGGGTATGCCGCCGACGCTCATATGGATCTCATCGGCCCAATCCACGCGACCGACCGATACGTCACGCCAGCGAACTTCACGGGACGAAACCTCGCACGCGCCCGCGAGCAAATCCTCAAACCAACCGACTGCATAGCAGCCCATGTCATATAGACAGCCACCCTGCAACGGGTCGAGCAGATAACTCGAAGGGGGCTCACCATAATCGAGTTTTTGCACGCTTTCAATCGAGACGATACGGCCGAGCTCGCCCGACGCAAGCAAGCCCTTCACGCGAGTACGCATCGGACAAAACCGATTTTTCATCGCCTCCATAAACAGCACGCCGCGCTCGCGAGAGGTGGAGGCAATCGAGAGAGCCTCTTCTTCATTCAAAACGGCCGGCTTTTCGCACAGCACGGCCTTTCCCGCGCGCAGTGCCCGACAGACCCAATGCGCATGCATGCCATGTGGAAGAGCCAAGTAGATTACGTCGACATCGGGGTCGGCAATCAACGCATCATAAGCCGCATCGCCGTTATCGTCAGCTGTGGCATAACTGTGCGCGGCATCAATCGAAAACGCCCTGCAAAACTCCTCAACATGCGAAGGAGTGCGACCGGCGGCAGCCACAAGCCGTGCCCCGTCCACCTCCTTGAGCGACGATGCAAATCGATGCGAAATGCGCCCAGCGCCCAAAACGCCCCAACGAACCTCACGCAAATCATCACATGAATCCCGATGGCCCACGACAGCCCCCTTCAGTTGCGGTGGAATAGTTCCTGTTTGGCCCCTATTCTGCCGCAAACAGGAACTATTCCACCGCAAGTTATAAAAGGGGCATCAGAGGCGCGTTTTGCAAAAGGCTTTAAGCGCGGCCGTTACGGGCCCAGGCTGGAAACGTCGGCGCACATCGTCGAGACGCTCGGGAATATCGATGTGCTGTGGGCAGTGACGCGCGCATCTGCCGCACTTGACGCAATTGCTCACCAGTTTGGGCTCGTTCGTCCGCACCGCGCTCGCCGTAAAGTATTGAGACAGCCCCGTAAACCAACTATGCGCGTAGCTCGCGTTGTAGGCGCCAAAGCAGCCGGGAATATTGATACCCTTGGGGCACGGCATGCAGTAGCCGCACCCCGTACAGGGCACGCGATTCGATTTCTCAAACTCTCCCAGCACACGTGCGATGGTATCGAGCTGAGTAGCTGTCATCGAATCCGGCAGTGCGCGATCCGCCAATGCCGCGTTCTCGTCCACCTGCGCGGTATCGGTCATACCCGATAGCAGCATCGTGACCTGAGGATGATTCCACACCCACGAAAGGCCCCAAGCAGCCGGCGTCTTCAGGTACGGATCGCGTACGCCATCGAATACGGCGCGGGCACGCGGAGGCAGTTTGCCCGCCAGGCGTCCACCCAAAAGCGGTTCCATCACAAACACCGCGAGCCCGCGCTCGGCAGCTGCCATGAGTCCCGCCGTTCCCGCTTGGTAGCGCTCTCCAGCGTAGTTGTACTGGATCTGGCAAAAGTCCCAGTCATACGCGTCAAGCATCGTGAGGAAGTCTGCCGCACTGCCGTGGTACGAAAAACCTATCTGGCGAATACGCCCCACAACCTTTTGGTGCGCAATCCAGTCCTCGATACCCAACGCTGCCACGCGCTCCCACTGCGCGGGCGAGGTGATGTTGTGCATGAGGTAGTAGTCGATATGGTCAGTCCGCAGGCGGCGCAGCTGCTCATCAAAGAAACGGTCGAAATCCTCCGCGCACTTGCACGAGGCGTGCGGCAGCTTGGTCGCGAGCAAAACCTGGTCGCGTAGGCCCAGGCGCTCAAGCGAAGCGCCCACGCAAGCCTCGTTGCCGGGATAGAGATAGGCCGTGTCCAGGTAGTTAATCCCCTGCTCCACCGCACGGGAAATGATGGCATCGGCTGTCTTCGCATCCGGGTGTCCCGGCGCACCGGGAAACCTCATGCAGCCCAGACCCAGAGCAGATATTTGGTTACCACTTTTGGGGTCAACGCGGTACTGCACGGACCCTCCCTTCGCCATCAGCGCTCGGCAAGGCGAAACACAATGGTCACGCGGCCGAAACATCGTGGAATCGTAATCGAGAACGTATCGTAACGTAGCAGAAATCGAGCCGTCACGGCACCGCTTTAACATCAGCAAAAAGCCCGATGAAAGGAGTCGCCCATGCCCACGCGCATGTCTTTGCGGTCTGCCCCGTGGCATAAGCGCACAGCGCAATAGTTTCTTTTTCATAACAGCCGCCCCGCGCACCCACCAATCACCCTGGCAGCATACAATCCATCAGGCGCCCCTTACGCGGGCGCCTTTTACATGGGGAGATGATTCACATGCAGATCAACAAGGTCGCCTTTATCGGCAAGGGCGGCGTCGGCCTGCTCTACGGCAGCATGATCGCCCGGGCGCTCGGCAACGACGCCGTCGAATACGTCATGGATGATGCCCGTTTTGAGCGTCATGCGAACGACGCGCTCACCGTCAACGGCAAGCCCTGCGATCTCACGTCCGTCCGTGCCAGCGAGGCGACGCCCGCCGATCTGGTCATCCTGACAGTCAAGACCACCGGTCTCGACCAAGCACTCAAGACTATGGAGCGCGTCGTGGGACCCAACACGCTCATCGCCTCGCTGTGCAACGGCATTACGAGCGAGCAAAAGATTGCCGAACGCTTTGGCTGGGAGCATACCGTTCTTGGTATCTGCCAGGGCATGGACGCCGTGTTTCTCAACGGCGCGCTCACCTTTACCAATGCGGGCGAAATCCGCTTTGGCGCGGCGGCCGGCACGAACCCCGCAACCATCACCGCGATCGACGAGCTCTATACGCGCTGCGGCATCGCCCATACCGTCGAGGACGACATCGCCCACCGCATGTGGGCCAAACTCATGCTCAACGACGGCATCAACCAGACCTGCATGGCCTACGGCGGGACCTACGGAAGCGCCACGGAGCCGGGCTCCGAGCAGCGTCGCTGCTTTGTTTCCGCCATGCGCGAAACGCTTGCGGTCGCCAACGCCGAGGGCGTTGAACTGACCGAGGCAGACCTGACGCAAATGGTGCACCTCATCGAGGGAATCGACCCCGCCGGTATGCCCTCGATGGCTCAAGACCGCATCGCAAGGCGCAAAACCGAGGTTGATGAGTTCGCGGGCACCATCTGCCGCCTCGCAGCCAAACACGATATCCAGGCACCGCAAAACGAGTGGCTCTATCGGCGCATCCGCGATATCGAGAAAAGCTGGTAGCGCCAACGCGCCGCATTCAACAGCCTTAACAGCAAAACCGCCGCAAGGGAACCTTTCCCCTGCGGCGGCCTTCATCTTCGTCTATGACCGGCGGCCGATCTCACAACAGTTAGCGTTGCGACCCCGGCACCTCGTCCTCATCGTCGCGGCAAAGAACCACGCCTGCGCTTCCCAGCAGCGTGGCCGCGATCAGCGCGCCGACCACGATAGGAGCAGCCCCGCATGTCCCCTGCATGCCCGCGACGAGCGCGGCCGTGGGACCAAGGCAGCCAAGCATCAACGCGACGGCGGCAACGGCAATATCTCGAGCATTCACAAGACCACTTCCTCCAAGAGAAAGACCTTATTTCTCAAGAACCAGTGTGCCCCGCATCCATACGCCCAGCGTACCGCCACGGTAAGGGCTCTGTTAACTCAAACGCATACATAGAACGGGCGTCCTTACGTTGCCCTAAAGCTCGGTAAAGACGCCCGTCCGCCAAATATCCGTGATGCAGAAAAATTACCAGCCAGTGTAGTAGTCGGTGGTTCCGGCAGCGCAGCCGGAGTCATAGACCTTGCAATCACCCTTGGAGCCCGTAAAGGTCGAGCCCTGGGCCATATCGCCCGCGGCAACAACGTAATAGCCGTCGGAATCGCGCCAAAAGCCCTCAGAATCCTGAGTCCATTCGCCCGTGCGATAGTGATAAAGCACATTGCTGCTGTAATAGGTCTCGCGGCGCCCGTTGTAGTTATTGACACCCGCAGAGCGCGTCAGGCCCGATCCGTTCGCGTAGGACGCGGCAGACGCGTAGGACGGAGTGTAACCGGCGTTGTAGTACGAAGCCTGGGCGACCTCGGCAGCCTCCGCCTCGGCGGCAGCCTCGAGCGCTTCGCGCTTGGCATCCTCAAGCGCAGTGCGCAGCTCATCGAGCTCGGTCGACTTGGCGTCGACCTCCCCCATCGTCAACAGGCTACCCGCACCGTCGATGCAACCCTGCAGCACAGCGCGCTCGTCATCGGTGGCATAGTCGCCATACATATTCATGATGATCTGAGCGCGCATCTCCAGGGAATCGCGCTTGGCCTCCATCGAGGCGTTCCACTCCTGCATGGAACCATAACCATCGCCGCGATAGTCAACGGGCTGTACCAGCGTCGTCTCGGACGGCGTAGATCCAACCGTATCGGATAGTGTTGCCGCGTGGGCATCAGTTGCACCGGCGCCCGCCAAAAGTGCCACGGTCAGAGCGGCGGAAAGGGCGGCGGCTTTCGGTTTTCGTGAATCGATCCTCATGTAGCTGGAAACCTCCGTAGTGCGTTTTTGCTGCGTTTGAGCTGCGTGTGATTCGATCGCGCTGCATAGTACCCCGAGCAAATCGCGACCTGCGGTTTTACTCAAAAGGCGCACGTCAATTGCGTAAAACTCACATCCTCTCAACAGGAGTTTTCCACAACTCGAATGCATAAAGCGTGTCAAAAACCCTGTTTTTGCGCCCTCTCTATGCAAAAAAGGCGCCTGTGCAACCATTGTTCGTACAGGCGCCTTGAGCAGGCATTTTATGCAGTTATACCTATCGAGTCGCAAGGGGTCCTTGCACAAGTCGCCTTACTCGTCCAGCGCGGCGAAGGCCTGCTTCAGATCCCAAATGATATCCTCGGCGTTCTCGGTACCGATGGAAAGACGGATCGTGGAGGGCGTGATGTTCTGCTCGGCGAGCTCCTCGGCAGAGAGCTGGGAGTGCGTGGTGGTAGCCGGGTGCACGACGAGCGACTTGACGTCGGCCACGTTGGCGAGCAGCGAGAACACCTGCAGATGATCGATGAACTTCCAAGCTGCCTCCTGGCCACCCTTAATCTCAAAGGTAAAGATCGAGGCGCCGCCACGGGGGAAGTACTTCTGATAGAGCTCGTGATCGGGGTGCTCAGACAGGCTCGGGTGGTTCACCTTGGCGACATGGCTGTCACCAGCCAGGAACTCAACGACCTTCTTGGTGTTCTCGACATGACGGTCAACGCGCAGCGACAGGGTCTCGGTGCCCTGGAGCAGGACCCAGGCGTTGAACGGGCTGATGCAGGCGCCCTCGTCACGCAGCAGGATGGCGCGGACATAGGTCGCGAAGGCGGCAGGGCCGGCAGCCTCGGCAAACGAGACGCCATGGTAGGAGGGGTTGGGCTCGGCGATCTGCGCATACTTGCCGCTCGCCTTCCAGTCAAAGTTGCCGCCATCGACAATCACACCGCCCAGCGAGGTACCGTGGCCGCCGATGAACTTGGTTGCGGAGTGGACGACGATATTGGCACCATGCTCCAGCGGACGGAACAGATACGGGGTGCCGAAGGTGTTGTCGACGACAACCGGCAGACCGTGCTTCTTGGCGATCTCGGAGATGGCGTCGATGTTGGGGATGTCGGAGTTGGGGTTGCCGAGCGTCTCGAGATAGATGACCGTGGTGTTGTCCTTGATGGCACCCTCGACCTCTTCAAGGTTATGGGCATCGACAAACGTGGTCTCGACGCCAAACTGGGAGAGCGTATGCTCCAGCAGGTTGTAGGAGCCACCGTAGATGGTCTTCTGAGCCACCACGTGGTCACCGGCCTGGGCAAGAGCCTGCAGGGTATAGGTGATGGCAGCAGCACCGGAGGCGACGGCAAGACCTGCCACGCCACCCTCGAGGGCGGCGATACGGTCCTCGAAGACGCCCTGGGTGGAGTTGGTCAGACGGCCGTAGATGTTACCGGCGTCGGCAAGACCAAAGCGGTCGGCGGCGTGCTGGGAGTTGCGGAACACATAGCTCGTGGTCTGGTAGATAGGCACGGCGCGGGAGTCGGATGCAGGATCGGCGCTCTCCTGGCCAACGTGCAGCTGCAGGGTATCGAAACCAAAGGTGTGCTCGGGGTTGTTGATGAACTGGCTCATGATGATCTCCTTGATCGAATAAAAGTAATTAGAGTTAGAGAAGTAAGTGGCTGTCTCCTGATCACGCCGACGGGCGCAAACAGGAGCCCGGCATTCGTCTTGGTAAGCAATTCATATGCGGGCCTCCTTTCGCATCCCGGTTCCGTAGTTGGCTTAATTACCTACCGTCTTTGTGTGTTTTGAATAGTACGAGCATTGTTTTCCTCGGTCAATCACTTAAAAGCGCTAACCTGTTATCGGTTTTATAGATAACACTCGAAAGGACGGGCGCCGATGACCCTCCAACAGCTTCGCTTTTTGATCGCCGTGGCAGAGTCCGGTTCGATCAACGCCGCAGCCCAGCGCCTCTATACGGCACAGTCCAATATCTCCAATGCCGTCAAAAGCCTGGAGCAGGAACTTCATATCGAAATCTTTACGCGCTCCAGCCGCGGTGTTGCACTCACCAACGACGGCACCGAGCTTTTGGGTTATGCACGCCAGGTCGTAGAGCAGGCCGACATGCTCGAGGCCCGCTACGAGGACGGCGGTACCCCGCAAGCCCGCCTCGCCATTTCCGCCCAACACTACGCCTTTTCGGTCGAGGCCTTTGTCAACGTAGTCGAGCGCTGCCGCGACAGCAAGTTCGAGTTCATCATGCGCGAGACCACCACAGCGCAGATTATCGACGACGTGCGCGCGTTTCGCAGCGATATCGGCATCCTCTATCTGGATGACTTTAATACCCGTGTCTTGCAGAAGGCCTTTACCGATGCCCGAGCGAGCTTTCATCCCCTCTTTGATGCAAAAGTCCACGTCTTCGTTAGCGAGCGCCACCCGCTTGCCCGCCGCCCGCAGCTGTCCCTTGCCGACCTCACACCCTATACGCGCTACAGCTTTGAGCAGGGAACCTCAAACTCCTTCTATTACGCCGAGGAACCTTTTAGCTATATCCCTTGCGACCGCAACATACGAATCTCGGACCGCGGAACACTTACTAACTTACTTATCACGTCGAACGGTTACACCCTGTCGACCGGTGTCCTCTCCAATGAAATGCAATGGGGTATGGCATCGATCCCGTTAGCAGACGCCCCAACGATGCACGTAGGCTATATCATGCACGACGAGCGCAAGCCCTCTCCCCTCTTGCAGCAATACCTCGACGAGCTCAACCGTATCATCCATGCCAACTAACTGTCGGAAGACGGGGTAGAAATCGTAGATTGCTAGCCCCCGGCGGACATGGCGCTACAATGGTCACTCACACGAAACGTACCCAACGAAAGGAACCATGTGAAGGTCATCATCTATACCGACGGCTCGGCCCGATCAAATCCGGGACGCGGCGGCTACGGCGCCGTGCTCAAATACACCAACCCCGCCGGCAAGACCTTCACCTCCGAGCTTTCGCGCGGCTACGCCAAGACCACCAACAACCGCATGGAGCTCATGGCGGTCATCGTGGCGCTCGAGGCGCTCAACCGCCCCTGCGAGGTCGAGGTCCATTCCGATTCGCAGTACGTCGTCAACGCTTTCAATAAACACTGGATCGACGGCTGGAAAAAACGCGGCTGGAAGACCGCCAACAAGCAGCCTGTCAAGAACCGCGACTTGTGGGAGCGCCTGCTCACCGCAAAGAGCAAGCACAAAGTGGAGTTCATCTGGGTTAAGGGCCACGCCGGCCATGAGCTCAACGAGCGCTGCGACGAGCTTGCCACCACGGCGGCCGACGGCAGCAACCTCGATATCGACACCGGCTTTAACGAGAGCGACCTGTAATAGCGTTTTCGCGCAGCTTTATATCCCCACGCGCTACACTCATCCTGTAGACCAAACAACGCAAGGGGGACGTATGCTGCGCATCGCGACCATCGGCACATCCATGATCACCGACGACTTTATCCAAGTCGTCAACGCCAACGACCAAGCCGCGTTTGTGGGCACGCTTTCGCGCGACGCCAATCGCGGTACTGCCTTTACCGCCGAACACGGCGGCGAACGTAACTTCACCGCACTTGACGAGCTTGCGTCCGCCGTCGACGTCGACGCCGTCTATATCGGCAGCCCTAACGCACTTCACTACGAGCAGGCCCTTGCCTGCATCGCCGGTGGCAAGCACGTCATCGTCGAGAAACCCTTCTGCGCCACCGAAGCGCAGGCGCTGGAAGTCTTCCGCGCTGCCGAGGCAGCAGGTGTCGTGGCCCTCGAGGCCATGCGTCCCCTCCACGATCCCGCCTTCCACGCCATCGAGGACGCCCTGGGCGAGATCGCCCCCATCCGCCGCGCCTCATTGCGCTTTGGCAAGTATTCCTCGCGCTACAACGAGATTCTCGCGGGACGCGCCACCAATATCTTCGACTGCAATATGGCATCGGGTTCCCTCATGGACATTGGCGTCTACGCCGTCGAGCCCATGGTCGAGATTTTCGGCATGCCTTCCGGCCTTACGAGCATGACTACTCTGCTCGACCCCACCACGCGACAGCTCACGCACGGCCCCATCGACGGCTGCGGTTCCATCCTCGCCAGCTATGGCGGAGGCCGCATCTCCGTCGAGCTCGCGCACTCCAAAATTACGAATGACCTGCTGCCCTCGCAGATCGAAGGCGAGCACGGCACTATCCAGATCGACCATCTGTCCACGCCCCGCAACGTCCGCATCGACTATCGCGGCGAAGTCGTACGCGGCTCGGCGACCGAGGCACCGCGCGAACAGGGCGACAACGGCCGCGTGCTCGACCTGCCCAAATCGAGCAACACTATGGAATACGAACTCGCAGACTTTATCACCGCCATCGGCGGCATCGATAACGTCAAGGAAGAGATTTGGGAGACCCCGGCGGGACGCCACGAGCTTGGCCACTACCGCGATGTCACGCTCGTCTCACTGCGCATCATGGATGCCGTGCGCCAGCAGGCCGGCATTACCTTCCCGGCCGACGCAGGCAAGCAGGCATAGCGATGGGCCTCTTCGATACGTTCTTCTCCAGCGTCACCGGCGGCAGTCGAGAGCCTCAAAAACCATCAAACGTCGAGCTCGAGCTGCGCCGCAGGCTTACCGTACTCGCAAGCGACGAGGCCACTCAAGACACTCCCCTGCGCTATTTCCTGCGCTGGGCGGGGCAAGTCCAAGGCGTTGGTTTTCGCTTTACCAACACCAACCTCGCACAGGCACGCGCACTCACCGGCTGGGTGCGTAACATGGAAGACGGCTCAGTCGAGATGGAGATACAGGGAGCTCCGGCAAACGTCCTATCTCATCTCGAGGCGCTTCATGCCTCCTACGAGCGCATGGGAACGCGTTTTCGCCTCGTAGACGCCCAGGCCCGAGCCCCACTTGCCAATGAAGACGGTTTCAGTCCTCATTATTAGTATTGTGTGCTAAATACGGTATCATTTACCTACGACCGTTAATAGAAAAGAGGCGAGGCGCATGGCGGTGCAAAGAAGGAATACCAAGCAGCGAAAGCTGGTTCTTGACGCCGTGCGCCAAAGCTATAACCATCCCACCGCCGACGAAATCTACGACGCCGTGCGCGAACAGGATGACAAGATCAGCCGCGGCACGGTCTACCGCAACCTCAATCTCTTGGCAGATGCCGGCGAGATTCTCTCCATCAAGACGCCGGGCGGCAGCCGCTTCGATCGCACGATCGAGCCGCATGCGCATATCATCTGCACCTCGTGCAGCCGCGTCATCGACGTACCGCTCCCCTTCGATGCCCAGCTCGACGCCAAGGCGTCCGAGCAAATCGGCTGGCACGTCACGTCGCACTACACCATCTTCGAGGGTCTCTGCCCCGACTGTAGGTAGATGTTTGGAACATGCCTTAAAATCCACCTTTCCGCACTTTGCAGCAAAAAGTAGATTTCTAGACATGTCCCAAATGTCTACTCAGCAAGTAGACGACGCAGCTCTTCTTCGACCGTGCGCACGTAGCGGACGCGGTCGTTAATGCCACGCATAGAGGGGTTGCAGTTCTCCATTAGATAAGGATGGCCCACGACGTTGAGCATGTCGCGATCGTTTTCGTTATCGCCAAACGCCATCATCTCATCGGGCGAAATACCCAGGGCACGACCGTAATCGGCAAGCGCGGAGCCCTTGCCCGAACCGAAACCGATAAAGTCCGTCCATTCGGTTCCCGACGTCATCACGTCAACACGGTCGCTAAAGAGGCGCTCGAAATACTCCAGGGCCGCCGGCTGATCCACCTCGGGCGTCTGGAAGGCAATCTTAATGACGTCCTCGTCGATGTCCTCGGGGCGGTCGACCACCGCCACATCGCAGTGGACCTCATAGCGCAAATGATCGACGAATGCATTGTTGCCGCTCATGGTGTAGAGGTGTCCCTCACATGAAAGGGTCACGTCGGCATGGGGATACGCAACCACGGCATTCGCGATATCCATAGCAAGGCTACGTTCCATGGAACGCTTGACAACGGCACGCCCCTCGCTCATCACCAGGGCTCCGTTTTCGCATACATAGGCGAGCTCATCGGCCACCGGGGCAAACAGGTAGCGCAAGCTCGCATATTGACGGCCGCTCGCCGGCATAAACACGATACCGCGACGATGCAGCTCATCGATGAGCTCAAAGGCCTCGGAACGCGGCTCGCGCTCCCCCGGATGCAGCAACGTGCCGTCCAAATCGCATGCAATCAGCTTGATTCCTTCAAGACCCATATGCTTTCCCCCACAGCATCTCATCAACAGAAAGACGGACTTTGAATAGTTGCCTCTCAAAGTCCGTCTTACTTATACGCACGTTAACCGCGCGCCTTCTTTACGATCGTAAAGTCTGGAGCCATACTCACAACGGCATCCGCCGCACTCGACGCAAAGCGCCGGTCCGAATCGAGTTCACGGATAACCCTCGAGAGCCGAACGCCCTCGACGCCCCGGAGCATGCGGCCCAAAACAGGCTGCACCGGCGTATACATGCGCACGGTATGCTCGTCCGAATCGCCTCGAAAAAGCGGCGCATGCATATTGCCGATCTCCCAGCACGCATGCGCGAGCGCAATCGGGTCCATGCGGTCAACTTCGACCAAATAAACCTCGGCGCTGCGCAGGTGCACGACAACCGCCACGGGCACCGCACCCGTGTGGTCGACGGCGAGCACGTCGCCGTCGACAAGACAACCGCCGTCGGCAGTATCCAGCCGAACATCGACCGTGCGCCCCAGCTCCGTCACGCCCACAAACGCGCATACATCAGCCTGGTCCCAATCGAGCAGCAGCTCGTCAACTTCAAAGACGCCGCCCAGCTTCCGGCGAAGCAGGAGTTCATAGGACGGATCGTTGAGATTTCCCAAGCATGTCGTCGAAACCAAGCGCTCAGGCATACTCTAACCCTCGACCTCAACAAGCTCGATATCAAAGTTGAGATCCTTGCCGGCCAACTCGTGGTTGGCGTCGAGCGTCACTGCCTCGGGCGTCACGTCGATGACCACGGCGAGGACGGGCATGCCGCTCGGCGTGGACAGGAAGAGCTTCATGCCCTTCTCGATCTGCTCGATGTTGGGAACCTGTTCGGCCGGGAAGGTAATAACCATCTCGGGATTGTGCTCGCCGTAGGCATCGGCAGCAGGAATGTGCACGGTCTTCTTCTCGCCCACCTGCATGTCGACAACAGCGGCGTCGAAGCCCTTGATCATCTGACCGGCGCCGCAGGTGAACTCCAGCGGCTCGCCGCGATCGTAGGAGCTATCGAACTGCGTGCCGTCATCGAGCGTGCCGCGATAATGGGTCTTGACCTTCTTGCCCTGGTTGGACATGGTAACCTCCGTGATAAGGGCGGCGCACAACGCGGGCCGCCGTGAACATATGGCGCTAACTATACCCTAGTCATACAATTCAATGACAGTTTGCAAAGAAACGCTGCAACCGGAGGAACCATGGCATATCCCGTATTTGACCTACACTGCGACACCGCCGACCGAATCGGCTGGGCCACGCTCGATCTCGACCTGCGCTTTACCGCCGGCACCGACGGTTATTTCCCCGGCGACGAAACGCATCCGCAAGATTTCGACCTCATCGAGGGCAACGCCTGCGCCATCTCGCTCGCAAAGATCGGCAACACGCCATGGGCACAGTGCTTCGCCACGTTTGTCCCCGATGAGATTCCCACCGCCCACGCCGCGCGCTTCCAGGCGCAGATCATGGCGCATATGAGCGGCCAGGCAATGCTCAACCACGACCGCATGGTCAACGTACGCAGCGCGGCAGACATTCGCCCTGCGCTCAAGGACGGCAAGGTCGCCTGCATCCACACCATCGAAAACGCCACGTTCTTTGCCGAGGACCCCGCGCTGATCGAGGTGCTCAAGAGCTTGGGCGTACTCATGTCATCGCTCAGCTGGAATGCGCAGGGACCGCTCGCGAGCGGACACGATACCCACGCCGGCCTCACCGCCGCCGGCATCGAGGCACTTACGCAGATGGAGCACGCCGGCATGGTACTCGATGTCTCCCACCTCAACGACGAGTGCTTTGACGAGGTTGTCGCCCACGCCACGCGCCCCTTCGTCGCCAGCCACTCCAACTCCCGTGCAGTTTGCGGCGTTAAGCGCAACCTCACCGACGACCAGTTCCGCACCATTCGCGACATGGGTGGCATCGTCGGCCTCAACTACTGCAGCGAGTTCCTTTCCAACGACGCAACCGACAAGACCGCCGCAGGCGTCACCTTCGACCAGCTGGCGGCACATATCGAGCACTGGCTCGACCTGGGCGGCGAGGACGCCATCGCGCTCGGCGGCGACTGGGACGGTGCCACGGTGCCCGCTTTCCTCTCCGATGCCAGCAAGATGCCCGAGTTCCAGAACATGCTTTCCAAGCATTTTGGCAAGACTGTGATGCAGAAGCTCTGCAGCGACAACGCGCTTGCCTTCTTTGAGCGTTATTAATTTCACATCCCTTGAGCGGGCCGACATGCCGAACGGTCGACATGCCGGCCCGTCCCCAATCTGAAGGACCGCTTTTGACGCAGCAGTTTACGATTTCCGTATCCCGACCGGATGGGACGCCCATCCCCGTCGTCGTTACCAAAAAGCGCGTCAAAAACTTCAACCTGCGCGTCACATCGAGCGGTGAGGTCCACGCCAGCGCACCGCTCGGCGCCAGCCGCGAGCGTATCGAAGCGTTTGTGAAGCGCAACAGCGCCTGGATTATCAGCCGGCTTGCCCAGCGCGAGCAACGTCAGGCGACGGCGCGAGAGCCGCTCAGCCCCTCGTCCATCATTGCACTTTGGGGCAAGCCCATCACGGTACAAGATGCGCTCGATCACAACTTTAAGTCACCCGCACCGCGGCCCAAACAAGCCACGTTCGCAAGCTTTATGGGTACCGACGAGCCAGACGAACGTCCGCAGGCCAAGTGGAACGCGCCCCTCGACGGCTTAACGCCCAGTGAGATCCAAGCCCATATTGACCAGCTCTATACGTCCAAAGTCACATCGGCGCTGCGGGATATGGTGCACGCATACGAAATCGCAATGGGTGTCGCCGTTTCCCGCGTTTCCGTGCGCAGCATGAAAACGCGCTGGGGATCATGCACGCCCAAAACCGGCGCCATTCGCATCGCACGAGAACTTGCCGCCTACCCCGTCGAGTGCCTTGACATGGTTGTCGCCCACGAGCTCGTCCACTTGCTCGAGCCAAGCCACAATCAGCGGTTTCACGCCCTGCTCGACACGTACTGCCCCAACAATAGAGCACTGTCCCAGCGGCTCAAGCAGCCACCCATAGAGACATATTAGAACCGGTTAGCGCACGCGCTCGATCTCGACACCGCAGCTTGCCAGGGGAAGACCGACGGGCGCCCAAGGCTTATCGAGCTTAACGCGCACGCCAAGCAGCAAGGGGTAACGACGCAGCAGCATCTGGGCCACACCCTCAGCTGCAGCCTCGATGAGCTTAAACGTATGCTCGCGCAGATAGCCATCGACATCGTGGCACACCGAGCCATAGTCAATCGAGGCGTCCAGGTTATCGTGCTCCCCCGCTGCACGCAGGTCGGCATAGAGTACCAAGGACACGATGAACTTCTGGCCCAGCGCGTTCTCTTCGGGATACACGCCATGGTTAGCAAAAACCTCAAGACCTTCAACGGTGATGCGGTCGGCATGGCGAAGGTCGTCATAGCTCACGTGGGGCACCGCCGTTGCGGTGGATATTTCGCCCCTTCCACGGCGGGCGAGCTCGGCGCCTTCAGTCTTGGTTGCATTCTCGGGCAGTTTCTTGTTGCTCATCGCGATCGTCTCCTTCGTTTAGAACCCCGACCGCGCAAACTAACTACACGCGAATCGACAGGTTCTTTTTATCATCGCTCCAGTTGCAAGCATTGCGCGCGGGGCATGCAAAGCAGGCGCGCGACGCTTTGTCGGCTGCATAGAGCAGACGCTCAAGCGGTTGGCTGTTCACGCGCAGCTTTCGATGGCCCAGAATGGCCGTCTTAATGGCTGCGGCATCGGCCGGCTCAAACGCCACGTCATCGGGCATGCCGCCGAGAATCGCATCAGCGACGCGTTCGCTTGCAACATCATGGGATATACCCGATTCATACTGTTCATCTTTGCCGATATCGTGAAGAAGTGCCGTGGCGTAGATGACCTCGCGGTCAAATTCGAGCTGCTCCTCGAGATTCTTGATCCACATAATGCGAGCGACATCGAGCAGATGGTCAATACCGTGACGGCAGAAGATGCGCCCCGATTCCAACTGTGCAATGTTGCCCAGGTGCCGACGGAACAGCCCGTTGGCACAAATGTAATCAATGCGAGGCATGGCACCAAAGGGGGCCAGGCCCGAAGCCATAAAGCCGCGACGCGACGTCCCCTCATCGGTCTTCGATGTAAAGTCGTTGACGACTCTCATGGTTAGCGGCCCAGCATCCTAAAGAAACGCTCCTCGAGCGCGGGATCGGTCTCAAAGACGCCGCGGCGAGCGAGTGTCACGGTCTTGGTGCCAGGCTTTTGCACGCCGCGCATGGTCATGCACATATGCTCGGCTTCCATGAGCACAATCGCTCCCTGGGGAGCGAGATAATCCATGAGAGCGTCGGCAACCTGCGCACACAGCTGCTCCTGCAGCTGCAGACGGCGGGCATAAACCTCAACCGTGCGAGCGAGCTTAGACAGACCCGCCACGCGACCGTTAGGGATATAGCCGATTGCAGCCTTGCCATAAAACGGCAGCAGATGGTGCTCGCACAGCGAGTAAAACGTAATGTCGCGCTCAATAACCAAGTCGTTCGAAGCGACGGCAAAGGTTTTGGACAGGTGCTCCTCGGCACTCTGATCCATACCGCCGGCGATCTCACTATACATACGGGCAACGCGCGCCGGGGTCTCCAGCAGGCCCTCACGAGTTGGGTCCTCGCCTATGCCCTCAAGCAACAGCTTAATGGCGCCCTCGACTTTTTCCTGATCGACCATCTGGGCCTCACTTTTCCGATTTTGCGTTCGCGCTATGGTACCACGCCCTTTGGCATCGGCCACAAGCTACATAGTATGGGTCGAATAGACCGGATCGTCCCGCCAAAGTTCAACCGCATCACAAAGCGCAACGCCCTCGCGCACAGCACGGGCGCGCGTGGCGTTCATATCAATCACGCGCTGATTGCTCGAGCCCCTAAAGCGCAACGAGATATCGTACAGATCCTGAACGAACGGACCGTCCACCAACATGTCGAGGCAGGCCAGGATACGGTCCGTCACCTCGGTATGGTGACGACCACCCGGCATAAGCTCCTCGAGCACGTCGCCGGTAAAGCACCAAATGGTCTTGCCCGACCCCGCAGGATAGGCCGCACGCACGCGTTCGATAAAGTCAACAAGCCCCGCCTGATTCTCGGGCTCCATAGGCTCGCCGCCCAGAATCGTCAGGCCGTCAATAAAGGGATGATCGAGGCTCTCGATAATCTTGTCCTCGACGACACAATCGAACGGCTCACCCGCAGCAAAGTCCCACGCGACAGAGTTAAAGCAGTTCTTGCACCCACGACGGCACCCGCTCACAAACAGAGAAGTACGAACGCCTTCCCCATCAGCAATGTCGAAATACTTAATGTTCGCGTAATTCATAGGTAACTCTCCCGGGAGGCCGGGACATATCATCCCGTCCTCAAACATTCTCGGCCTTCGGCCTGCGAAACTGCGGGCGGGACGATATGTCCCGGCCTCATGCAAAGGGTAACTCAATGAACGAAGCGAACATCGAGTATAGGGTTCGAGGTCCAATAAAAACTTTGTTGCAGCTCAACCGTCATCGCAAGCAAAGCGTTGCTGCAAGTCAACTCATGTCCGCTAAGAACTTCGAGGAGTGAGCAGACCACATGCCGTATCTCAGCTACGTCAACTTGGCTGAGCCGAGAGGGCCGCTTGGGCTTTTGCTCGATATGAGTTCCGCACGCAAAGAAGGCCACTTAATGTGGCCTTCGTCTTGCGCAGGACTGTCCGAAATAGCGAGCAAATGCCCAAGCGGCCCTCCCGGCTCAGCCCCGGAGCGGTATTAGAGATGCAGCACGCGGTCGCGGATCTCCTCGGTTCGGCCCTGGTTCCAGAATTGGGTACCGATGTAGCCGCACGTACGACGGGCGACGTTCATCTTCTCCTGATCGCGGTTGCCGCAGTTAGGGCACTCCCACACCAGCTTGCCGTCATCCTCGACAATCTTGATCTCACCGTCGTAGCCGCACACCTGGCAGTAGTCGCTCTTGGTGTTGAGCTCGGCGTACATGATGTTGTCGTAGATGTACTGCATCACGCGAATGACAGCCTTGAGGTTGTCCTGCATGTTGGGAACCTCGACGTAGGAGATGGCACCGCCCGGCGAAAGCTGCTGGAACATGCCCTCAAACTTAAGCTTATCGAAGGCGTCGATCTCCTCGGACACGTGGACGTGGTAGCTGTTGGTGATGTAGCCCTTGTCCGTCACGCCCGGGATGATGCCAAAACGACGCTGCAGGCACTTGGCGAACTTGTAGGTCGTCGACTCAAGCGGAGTACCGTACAGCGAGAAGTCAATATCGCTTTCGGCCTTCCACTCGGCGCACTTGTCGTTCATGCGCTGCATGACGGCCATGGCAAAGGGCGTGCCCTCCTTCTCGGTGTGGCTGTGGCCCGTCATGTACTTGACGCACTCATACAGGCCGGCATAACCCAAACTAATGGTGGAGTATCCGCCCACGAGCAGCTTGTCGATCGTCTCGCCCTTCTTCAGACGAGCGAGGGCGCCGTACTGCCACAGAATCGGTGCGGCGTCAGAAAGCGTACCCATCAGGCGCTCATGACGGCACAGCAGGGCACGGTGGCACAGCTCAAGGCGCTCGTCGAAGATCTTCCAGAACTTATCCATATCCTGGTGCGAGCTCAGCGCGACATCGGGCAGGTTGATGGTCACGACGCCCTGGTTAAAGCGACCATAGTACTTGGGCTTGTTCGGGTCGTAGTTCAGCGCGTTGGCAACGTTGTTAAAGCCGTTGCCCGAGCGGTCGGGCGTCAAGAAGCTGCGGCAGCCCATGCAGGTATAGCAGTCGCCGTTACCCGCGGTCTCGCCCTTCGACAGCTTGAGCTCGCGCATCTTTTTCTCGGAGATGTAATCGGGCACCATACGCTTGGCAGTGCACTTGGCAGCCAGCTGGGTCAGGTAGAAGTACGGGGAATCCTCGTGAACGTTATCGTCCTCGAGTACATAGATAAGCTTGGGGAATGCCGGGGTGATCCATACGCCGGCCTCGTTCTTAACGCCCTCGTAGCGCTGGCGAAGCGTCTCCTCCACGATCATGGCAAGGTCGTGCTTCTCCTGAGGCGTACGGGCCTCGTTAAGATACATAAAGACCGTCACGAACGGCGCCTGGCCATTGGTGGTCATAAGGGTCACGACCTGATACTGAATCGTCTGGACGCCGCGACGGATCTCGTCACGCAGACGGTCCTCAACGACCTCACGGACCT
This sequence comes from uncultured Collinsella sp., assembly GCA_900544645.1. GTDB lineage: Bacteria > Actinomycetota > Coriobacteriia > Coriobacteriales > Coriobacteriaceae > Collinsella. The sequence goes on along the minus strand of UQWG01000008.1, from coordinate 30,260 downwards.
TCTCGGCAGACGCAGAGACGCCGAGCTCCTCAAGCTCGCGAGCGACCTCGCCGCGAATCTTTTGACGGCTCACCTCGACGAACGGGGCAAGATGGGTCAGCGAAATCGACTGGCCACCGTACTGGGAGGAAGCAACCTGGGCGATGATCTGCGTCGCGATGTTGCAGGCGGTCGAGAAGCTGTGCGGCTTCTCAATCAGCGTACCCGAGATAACAGTACCGTTCTGGAGCATATCCTCCAGGTTCACCAGGTCGCAGTTATGCATGTGCTGGGCAAAGTAGTCCGAATCATGGAAGTGGATCAGACCCTCATTGTGAGCATCCACAATCTCCTGGGGCAGCAGCACACGCTGAGTCAGGTCCTTGGAGATCTCGCCGGCCATGTAGTCACGCTGAACGGAATTGACGGTCGGGTTCTTGTTGGAGTTCTCCTGCTTGACCTCTTCGTTGTTGCACTCAATCAGCGACAGAATCTTGTCGTCGGTCGTGTTCTTCTGGCGCTTCAGGCTCTGAACATAGCGATAGATGATGTAATGGCGAGCGACCTCGTAGCAGTCGAGACGCATGATCTCGTCCTCGACCAGATCCTGGATCTCCTCGACCGACACGGTGTGACCCGCGTTCTCGCATGCCTCGGCGACGTTTTGTGCCGCATAAACCACCTGGCGGTCGGTAAGACGAGAGCTCTCCTCGACCTCCAAGTTTGCGGCGCGGATGGCATTGACGATCTTATCGATGTCAAAGACAACCTCGGTGCCGCTGCGCTTGATGATCTTCATCCTCTTGCCTCTTTCGCTTCGTAGCCTCATCGCGCTTCAGAGCCAAACGATACCCGGCAGGGCTTGCCCCTGTCTTGCGGCGCCGTCGCGCAATCTGTGTTCTCGATAAACCATAAGCCTCCATGCGGACATTCCCTGGAGCCGATCAAGCGGCTCAAGGACACGTTCAAAAGAGGCAGTTAAGGTCTTCGTTCTCTGTCCGCCATCTATCATACGACAAAGAGGCATCTATATCCTGTATTCTTTTTTTAGGTCAAACACAACATATAGTGTTTCGGCAGGTCAAAGCAATTAGTCATTTTGCAGACGCATTAAAAATGAGGGGTTCTTGGCAAGTCGGTAAAACGTTACCAACACGGCTACCTGCATGGCAGTTATAAAACCCCCTTAGTCAAGCCGCTGACAAATCCTACCAAAACCAAGTCGCTCACGCCAAAAGAATCCAAAAGATTATGCTTGACCAACATGTTGCGGTCACGATCGGCCAGGACGTGTGCAATCTGCCGGCACCTCTACGGGATGCGAAGACCATCGCGTACAGACCTTGGATCAATATTTGGTGGCTTATATTGGCGGCGTGCTTGGTGGCAAAACAAAACAGCCCAGAGGACATAGCCTCTGAGCTGCGAACATTTGGTGGGCGTTAGAAGATTTGAACTTCTGACCTCTTCCGTGTCAGGGAAGCGCTCTCCCCCTGAGCTAAACGCCCAAATGGAGCGGACAACGGGGCTCGAACCCGCGACCCCAACCTTGGCAAGGTTGTGCTCTACCAACTGAGCCATGTCCGCTTACGAGGATTAATCTTACGTGATGCCCGCATCCTATGCAAGAACTTTTTTTGAAAAGTTTTGCGACGCTCTCGCGAGGGCATCAGTCGTCACGAAAGGCGTGGACAAACGCAGGCTCGCAGCGAGATGCCCCTACATCTCACCGAGCATGATCCAGGCAGAGCTGTCCTGTGCGAGCCTGCCGTCTGCAAGCGGTGATGAGGTGAGCAGGACCCTGCCCGCCGGCAGCTCCACGGGTGCTGCACCGAAGTTCGTCACACACGCCCAGCCGTTATCGCGGCGATAGGCGATGACGCCGCCCTCAGCGCCCTCGGCACCATCCGCAAGACCGGTGCGCCCGTCAAGATCGAGCCACGCAAGATCGTTGGCGCACCCGCGCAGCTTGCGCCGCAGCCAGAGGGCGTCACGATAGAGCGCAAGCATCGATGTCGGGTCCGTTTCTTCCCTATCGGCAGCATAATCGGAAAACCATGCAGGCTGCGGCAGATGGGGCGCCGCATCGGCGTCTGCCGGCGAAAACCCAAACGATCCGCCATGCGCGGGATCGTCCGCCGCCACCCACGGCAGGGGCACACGACAGCCGTCGCGCCCCTTCTCACGCTTCGGTCCGTGCGTATTGGTCGCAGTAGGGTCTTCGAGTACAGCCCACGGGATATCAGCCACCTCAAAAAGGCCGAGCTCCTCACCCTGATACACGTATGCCGAGCCCGGAAGCGACAGTTCAAGCAAAAGGGCCGCCCGCGCGCGGCGCTCGCCGAGTTCACGGTCCTCGTCATAAGACGACCCGTCGCGTAAGAGCCAGTCGAGCGCAATCTGGTGGTAGCGCGTCGCCTTGATTTGCGGCAGGGCATAGCGTGTCGCCACGCGCGGCACGTCGTGGTTGGAGAGTACCCAGGTCGAGGCGGAATCGGATTCGACGGCTGCCTTCAAGCCCTTCTCGATTGCAGTGTGCATGTCATCATAGGTCCAAGTGGCCTTGGCAAACTCAAAGTTGAATGTCTGGCCAAGCTCGCTGGGACGCGCGTAGAGATGCTGGCGCTCGGGCAGCACCCATGCCTCGGCAACGGCACTGCGCGGCGGATTATAGCGGTCGAACACGCGGCGCCACTCGCGATAGATCTCGTGGACCTCATTGCGGTCCCACAGCGGGTGGGTGCCGTCGTCAACCATGTCATCGCCCTCGGCGAGATGCCACCGGTCGAGGTCATCGCGGTCGAGATCCTTGGCGAGACCCTGCGCCACATCAATGCGAAAGCCGTCGACGCCTCGATCGCTCCAAAACGCCAGGACGTCGCAAAAGAGCGCGTGAACCTCAGGGCATGACCAGTCAAAGTCCGGCTGCTCGGGCGTAAACATGTGCAGATACCACTGACCGTCCGCAACACGCGTCCATGCGGGGCCGCCAAAGTTGGCATTCCAATTGGTGGGAGGCAGCTCGCCATGCTCGCCGCGACCATCGCGGAAGATATAACGGGCGCGCTCGGGCGATCCGGGGCCGGCGGCAAGAGCGGCTTTGAACCAGGGGTGCTGGCTGGATGAATGGTTGGGCACGATGTCGACGATGACCTTGATGCCGCGCGCGTGAACCGCAGCGATCATATCATCGAAGTCGTCAAGCGAGCCGAGACGTGGATCGACATCGCAGTAGTCCGCCACATCATAGCCACCATCGACAAGAGGCGATGGGTAAAACGGGCTCAGCCAGATGGCCTCGATACCCAGCCGCTCAAGATAGTCCATCTGCTGGGTAATGCCCGCGATATCGCCCAGACCCGAACCAGTCGAATCCTTAAACGAGCGCGGGTAGATCTGATAGATCGCGGCATCGGACATCCATGAACGCGAAGAAGACTTTTCTGTAACCATGGGGCGTGCCTCCCTTGCAACGAGGTTTTGTGAGATGCCCACGATGATACGCCCAAAGCTGACATTCGCAGCAAACAACGCCACAGCCACGACCCAAAACGCTCGCTCCCTCTCGGGTTCGAGCCCATGCGATGGATACAAAAAAGCCCGGCTACCGTAGTAGCCGGGCTATTGCGTTTGGAGCGGACAACGGGGCTCGAACCCGCGACCCCAACCTTGGCAAGGTTGTGCTCTACCAACTGAGCCATGTCCGCATATGTAAAACAAAACGGGCGCCGGAGCGCCCGGATGTTGCCTGGAGGCGAAGCCCGGATTCGAACCGGGGGTAAAGGCTTTGCAGGCCTCTGCCTTACCACTTGGCCACTTCGCCGAAAAAGGACCGCCTAAACGGTCCGGAAATGCAATGGAGCGGACAACGGGGCTCGAACCCGCGACCCCAACCTTGGCAAGGTTGTGCTCTACCAACTGAGCCATGTCCGCTTGCGGGTTATTAATTTACGCGAGTTGTCCAAAAGACGCAAGTACTTTTTTCAAAAAACTTGTCTGCCGCATGTTCTTAGTAGCTAAACGCGCTAAAGCGATTGGCTAGGCACACGATTCCAGCGCTCCGCTAAACAGCTTCACCATCTGCACGCGCGTGCCGGCGCCGTCCGTACGACGAGCAACCTCCACGTTATCGACGAGCATACGCATAAGCTTGATGCCACGGCCACGCTCCTCAGATGCGACCGGTTCGCTCGTTTCATCGATAGAATAGCCGACACCTCGATCAAGCACCTCAACCACAACGCGATCGCCATAGGCCTGAACCGTCAGGACGCACCCGATACCGCCCGCATGGTCATAGGCATTACCCAGCGCCTCCCCCGACGCCAATGCGACATCGTAGCGCTCGTCACGGCGCAACGGAAGCGATTCAAGGAGTTCGGCGATGCGATGTCGGTAGTATGGAAGATTCTCGATACCCTGACGGACCTCGACGCTCTTACTCCAGCGAGGCAGCTCCCCCACCGGAATGGCGGGAATAGACTCCCGTGCCGGCCCCGCGACATGAAGGATATCGACAAGACGAGCAATCTCCAAAAAGCGAACAACTTCACCTGATGCATTGACGAGCGAAAGCAGGCCTTCTCGCCTCATGAGCTCACGAGCGCGCGTAAGCAGGAATGCCAAGCCCGTCGAATCGATAAAGCTAACAGTCTGACAGTTGATGACGACACGACGCACGCCGCGGCCAATCAAAGCATCCAGCCGCCGACGCAGCGCAGGCACCGTGGCGATGTCGATATCGCCTGGTGGCGTCAAAACCGCTATGTCATTCCACTCATTCATACGACCATGGTTCCCCAAAAAAGCCCACTCGATGCATTCGTTTCCCCAACCGTACGGATTCAGCCCGCCCAGCGTCGTCTATGAACGACCCCGTAAAAACTCAAGGGACACCAATGCAATGTCATCGTCCAGCGCCGATTCGGTAAATCGGTCAAGCTCGCCCAAGACCTTGCCGCAGATTCCCGATACGCCCTCACCCGAGACAGAGAGCAGAAGGTCACGAAGGCGCTGCTCGCCAAAGAACGCTCCGGTGCGGTCGCGGGCCTCAATCGTTCCATCCGTATACATGAAGAGCATGTCGCCAGGAGCGAACGTAAACACTCCCGTCTCGTACACCATGCTCTCAAAGGCACCGATTACGCCCGATTGGCATCCAAGCAGCTCGACCTCTCCCCCACGGGCCTCGCCGCCACCCAGCGGCATCAACTCTGGCCTGATGACCATGGTCGGAGGATGGCCCGCCGAACAATACGTTGCGCGTCCGGCTTTAAGGTCAATCTTGGCGATAAAGGCCGTCACGAACGTCTCGACCCTCGAGAAGCCCATGAGCATGCTGTTAAGGGAGCGTGCCATGCGGGCCGGTCCAGCGCCCTCCCAGGCATATGCCGTCAGGGCCGTCTTGACGAGCGCGGACATCGATGCAGCCTCAATGCCTTTGCCAGACACATCGCCCAAAATCATGACGGCGCAGTCGTCGGGAAGACGGATGAGCGTATAGAAATCGCCGCCGACCAACGCCGAGTTCGTGGCCGACAGGTACACCGAATCGGTTGCGATACCCGGAACATCCCCCAGGGAATTTCTCATGCCGATCTGAAGGGTCTGAGCGATATGGCGCTCCTCGCGCTTTTGAGATTCGCCTTCGTAGATCAGTTCAAAGTCATGCGCCAAGTGCACCAAGTAGTCATATTCAAGATCATCAATCGGCTCTTGGCTACCATCACGAAGCAGCAGCGCGCGCGTCGTCGGGCTCTTCGCAACAGAAGCAGGAACAATCGCGTCGTTACTGTGCTTGCCATCACCCTCAGAGCGCGGGCGCCCCGCCTCGATGCCGGAGTCGACGTAGAGACCTTGACAAGGCAGACCATGCGCCCTAAGCCAGCCTCCCATAGGCATCGATTCGTCAACGCGAGTTATACGGACGTGTTTAAGGTCCTCGGCACTCGTACCGCCCAAAACAGATGCCTCAAAGCCATCAGGGCCAGCCCCCAGACGTGCCGCTGGCGCCGTCGTGGAAAAGAAAAGCTTCTCGGGATCGTCCGGCAAAGCAACGCGACTGCCGCCTTCAAAATCTATGACGTAGGAATCCAGACTGGCGTCATACTCAACAGGGCAAAAATGGCAGTTAAGCATATTGCAGATCTCGGACGATACCGCCTGGGTTGCCGCGGCGGAATCGTCTAGAAAGGTAAACAACTCATCACGCAAGACATTGAGCGAGCGGCCAAGCTCGGCCGTGCGACGGGAGCGAAGGCTCGATGCCATGCCGACCAGCTGGATAGACAGGTAATCGCAAATAACCTCGAGCACATTAACGTCATAGGCGAGCGGTGCCTGAGGGCGTTTCCAACCAACTTCCAGCACGCCAAGAATCTGCGTACCGTAAAAAACGGGAAGACAGATCTCGCTGCGGTACGGAGGCATATCCTGCATGCGCAACAGGTGCTTAGAACGATTGTCCAAGTCCATAAACATACCGGAGGCGGCCTTATCACCCTCAAGGTCCTGTTGAATCGACAAGCGACAGGCACGCGACTCACGAAGAACATACGTCGGAATGCCAGCACCATACGGCAAAAACTCAGGCAGGTAGCTGTCGTACAGCTCCTTGGAAACACCGCGAAGTTTAAAACCGCCGCTCTCAGAAAAATAGATAGCGGCACCCGAAGCATCGAGCGTTCCTACAAGCTGGTTCAAAACGGTATCAAGTAGGCTGGGCAACTCATCGGAGCCCACAGTGCTCATAATGACCGAGAGCGTGCCAGAGAGGCGCTTGTTCGCCACTCTAAGCTCCGAAAGCGCACGCTTGAGCTGGCGGTCGTGCGAATACTGTTCTTCGATGCTATGGAGCGCCACCAGGACACGTGGCGCGCGGCGCCCAAAGATGCGTGGAGGCGTTACGGAGCCCGCACGAACCAAGACGGGGATAAAGGAGCCGTCACTCAGCTTGAGCATCAGTTCGTTCTCGGAGCCATCAGTTTCAAATGGCAGACGATGTTCCGTCGCACGTTCAAAAGCGGACGAGTACAGGACGTCTTTAACATCTCCACCGATGACGTCGGCGCGTTCCTCGCACATCAAACCAAGTAAGCGATTATTCACATGCAGAATGGTTCCGTCGAGCTCACAGATGATGACAGCATCGCTCGTGATCTCGACTAGTTGGGCAACGTCTGCCCACTCGTTGCGTTCAAGCGTTTCCATCGTGGACCCCACCGTCTATCGGTAACAAAAAAGCCTCCGAAGAGGCTTCTCAAATGCGATGGTGTCGGAGGCGGGACTTGAACCCGCATGACCAAAAAGCGGTCACTAGCACCTCAAGCTAGCGCGTCTGCCAATTCCGCCACTCCGACATGCTATGTTGTTGATTCACGGTTCGTTTTGTTGGACCCGCGCGTTCAACGAGGAAGATAATAACCTATGATTCGAGAACTGTGCAAGCACTTTTTTCAAAAAAGTTTACGAATTTGTAAATGCGCAGGTAAACTGACCTGTTCGGGCCGGAATGAGGTTGCTTTCCAACGCGTCCTCGGGCATGCGGCATTATTTTGCTCCGCGCTTCGCGCTACAAAATAATGCCGCCCCCTGCGGAATGCGTTGGAAAGCAACCTCATTCCGGCCCTAGGAGTATGTACTCCGGACACAGTTCTCAAACATGTTCTGGGGCTGATATATATTTGGTGGCTCGGCTTTGCCGAGCCCTTATATGGGGAGGCCGGAGCTAAAGCTCCGGCCTCACTAACTTTCCTATTAGATTAAGTGAGCGATCGAGGAATCGCACTCCCCCTGCCGAGTTGCCGCAGGGCCCGCCCTGAAGTTACTTTTCAGAACACTCCGCAGGACGCAAGAAACCCCCGCCGCACGAAGTGCGCAGCGGGGGTTTCTTGCATGTCCGAGGACGTTCTGAAAAGTAACTTCAGGGCGGGCCCGGACGATAACAACCGACTACAGGTCGATGTGCGATTCCTTGATCGGGAACGGCTCCGCGAAGTGGCACGCGCAGCAGTGACCCGGTGCGACTTCCTTAAACTCGGGAAGCTTCTCAGAGCAAATACCCTGCGCGATCGGGCAGCGGGTGTGGAAACGGCAACCGGTCGGCGGATCCAGCGGTGACGGCGGATCGCCGGCAAGGATGATGCGCTTACGGGTCTTCTGGATATCCGGATCGGGCACCGGCACGGCAGACAGCAGCGACTGCGTGTACGGATGGTGAGGCTCACTGTAGAGCGTCTTCCAGTCCGAAACCTCGACCATCTTGCCCAGGTACATAACGGCAACACGGTCGGAGATGTGCTGCACGACAGAGAGGTCGTGAGCAATGAAGAGATAAGCCGTACCGAACTTGTCCTGAAGTTCCTTAAGCAGGTTCAGGACCTGTGCTTGGATGGAAACATCCAGAGCGGAAACCGGCTCGTCGCAGATAATCAGCTTGGGCTTCAGCGCAAATGCGCGGGCAATGCCGACACGCTGGCGCTGGCCGCCCGAGAACTCGTGCGGATAGCGGTTGATGTGCTCGGGGTTCAGACCGACGACGTCCAGCAGCTCGCGGACACGCTCGATACGCTCTTCCTTGGTGCCCACGCCATGAATGGTCATGGGCTCAGAGACAATCTCGCCGATGGTCATACGAGGATTCAGCGAAGCATAGGGGTCCTGGAAGATGAACTGCATCTCGCGACGCATATCCTTGATCTCGTGCTTGCTCATCTCGGCAACGTCTTTGCCCTGGAAGAACACTTTGCCTGCCGTCGGCTTGGTCAGGCGCATGATGGTGCGGCCCGTGGTGGACTTACCGCAACCAGACTCGCCGACCAGGCCAAAGGTCTCGCCCGGATAAATCTCGAACGAAATGTCATTCACAGCAGAGACGACACGCTTGGAGAAGCGCTTGGCGAACATGCCGGACTCAGCGGGAAACTCCTTAGAGAGGTGCTCGACCTTCAGCAGCGGAGTGCGCTCGTTGGTATCTGCCATTACGCCTCGCCTCCCTTCTTGGAATCCTTGCGCGTACGGGACGTCTCAGGAGCGTTCTTGAGGAACTCGGGGTCACCGGAGTAGTGGCACGCAGAGTAATGACCAGACTCGGTGACAACGCGCTCGGGGCGCTGCTTGCGGCACTTGTCCGTCGCATAGGGGCAGCGAGGAGAGAAGACGCAGCCCTCAGGCAGGTTCATGAGCGAAGGCGGGTTGCCGTGAATCGGCGTAAGAGGCTTCTTCTCTTCGATGGCCTGCTCCGGGATGGAGCGGATAAGGCCCCAGGTGTAGGGGTGGCGGCTCTCGTAGAAGATTTCCTCAGCAGTACCGAACTCGACGGGACGGCCGGCGTACATAACCATGATCTTGTCAGCCATATCGGCGACAACGCCCAGGTCATGGGTGATCATGATGATGGCGTTGCCGTTCTTCTCCTGCATTTCCTGCATAAGCTCAATAATCTGAGCCTGAATGGTAACGTCCAAGGCAGTCGTGGGCTCGTCGGCAATCAGAATATCGGGGTCGCAGGCAAGAGCCATAGCGATCATGACGCGCTGACGCATACCGCCAGAGAACTGGTGCGGATACTCATTGACGCGCTTCTCGGGCTCGGGAATGCCAACGAGGTCCAAAAGCTCGGTGGCTCGCTTGAGCGCCTCCTGCTTGGAGTAGCCACGGTGCAGACGAAGACCCTCGCCTACCTGCTTGCCGATCTTATAGACCGGGTTCAAGGAGGTCATAGGATCCTGGAAGATCATCGCGATATCGTTACCGCGAATGTGCTGCATCTCTTCCTCGGTCATCTCGAGGATAGAACGACCGCGATAGCGAACGTCGCCGCCCTCGATCTTTCCCGGAGGCATCGAGATAAGGCCCATGATGGTCATGGCGGTCACGGACTTACCGGAGCCGGACTCACCGACGACGCCCAGGGTCTCGCCGCGATCGAGCGTGTAGGAGACACCGTCGACAGCGCGAACGACGCCATCCTCGGTGTGGAAATACATCTTTAGGTCATCGACCTCGAGCAGATGCTGGCCCTCGGGAACCGGCTGGTCCTTCAGGTCCACATAGTTCTTGTTCTTCTTCATCCTTATGCGTCCTTCATCTTGACGTCGAGGGCGTCGCGCAAACCGTCACCCAGCAGGGTGAAGGCGAGCACCGTCGAGAGAATTGCCAGACCGGGCATGATCATCATCCAGGGAGCAGTCAGCAGATACTGCTGACCGTCCTGAATCATGGAGCCCCACGAAGGCGTAGGCGGAATAACGCCCATGCCGAGGAAGGACAGAGCAGACTCGGTCAGGATGGCGCCACCAATGTTCATGGTCGCGTAGACCACGATGGAGGCGACGGAGTTCGGGAAGATGTGACGCACGACGATACGAGCATCAGATGCACCCATCGCGCGCGCAGCATCAACATAGTCGTTTTCCTTGACGGTCAAGATCGCAGAGCGGAAGACGCGCGCAATCGAAGGCCAGCCGAGAATACCGATGGCGATAAAGACGTTCTGAAGACCGCGGCCGATAACGGCGATCATGGCGACAACGAACAGCACGTACGGGAACGCCAGGAAGATGTCCGCACAGCGCATGATGATCGTATCCCAGATGCCGCCGTAGAAACCGGCCAGAGCACCCATGACCAGACCGATCAGCGTGGAAATCGCGGTGGCCATAATTCCGACAGACAGCGAAACGCGCGCACCGTAGATAACGCGGACGAGAATGTCGCGACCAAGGGCGTCGGTGCCAAACGGGTGCTCTGCACACGGAGCCAGCAGCGACGTCTCGGCCATGGTGGTCGAGTCGGAAGCCGTCGGAGAACCGAGCCAGGGCTTAGCCCACAGATCTGCGGTCAGGGCAACCACAACGACGATGATGATCCAACAGACACCGATAACGGCGAGTTTGTTCTTACGAAGACGCTTAAAAGCGTCGCCCCACAGCGTGCGGGACTTCGCGGGAGCAGATGCGGCCTTGGTGGCGGTAGCCTGCTCCTGAGACTGAGAATCAGTTTCCTGCATGAGACGTACCTCCCTTAGGCCTTATCCGACGGACCGCCAAGGCGGATGCGCGGGTCGAGGAATGCATAGCTAATGTCGACGAGCAGGTTGATCACCATGACGACGACGACGATGAGCGTAACGCCGCCCATAACGATGGGCCAGTCACGCATGCTAATGGCGCGATAGACCTCATAGCCGATACCGGGCCAGTTAAAGACCGTCTCGGTCAGGATGGCGCCCGAAAGCATGCCACCAAAGTCGACACCAATATAGGTAACGACGGGGATGAGTGCATTCTTAAGCGCATGCTTGACGATGATCGCGCGATTGGAGAGACCCTTGGCCTTTGCCGTACGGATGTAATCCTGGTTCATGACGTCAAGCAGCTGCGAGCGCATAATGCGGGCGGCATAAGCGGTCGAAACCGAAGCCAGCGTAATGGTCGGAAGCACATAGTGCATCCAATCCTGATACTGAGAGCTGGAACCGCCGGCACCCGAGATCGGCATGGAGATTGCACCGCCCGTAGCGTCCTTGAGGATGACGCCAAAGAACAGCTGCAGCAACATACCGAGCCAGAAGGCCGGGACCGCAACGAGGATCGACGTGGTGAGCGTTACCAAAATATCCCAGAAGGAATAACGCTTTACCGCCGAAATGATACCCGCACCGATACCCATGATTGCCTCGAGCACGATGGCGCACGCGGCAAGTTTGACCGTATACGGATACTTCTGGGCAAAAATTTCCGTAACCGGCAGCTTGCGCTGATACGAATTGCCCAGATCGCCATGAAGCAGGCCGTTCATGTAATACAAGTAACGGTCCACGAGCGACGTTTGAACGGGGTCGCCGTTCTCGTCAAGGATCGCGTTGCCGTCCTCGTCCGACTGGACCAGGTGATAGCGGACGCGAAGCTGAAGCTCCACCTCGGGGGACAGAGCCTTGTCTCCACCGATCAGCTTGATCGGATCTCCCGGCACGATATTCTGAAGGGCGAACAGAATCAGCGTAACGCCCAAAAATACCGGGATGAACTGAAGCACACGTTTAACGATGTACTTACCCATACCACTCCCCTATCTAGGGATTAACCTAAATGGGATGCCGATCGCCAGACCGGCATCCCAAAATTACCATCAGCCAGTTTACCCCAGGTTAGGGAGAACTGTATGTTTCCCATGAGGTCTACGTAAATACTTGACCCTCACGGAAGCTGCAAACTCTTAGGCGAGCTCAGCGGTACCCAGCTCGGCGTGCTTCTGCGGATCGACATAGAGGTGCTTGATGCGATCGGAGCCGACGATGGTGTGCGTGTAGAACATCACCGGGATGACCGGGCAGTCGGCAGCGACCATAGCGTCGGCCTCCTGCATCTTAGCAACGCGCTCTTCGTCGTCAACCGTGGTGCGAGCCTCGTTGACCTTGGCGTCGAACTCGGGGTTGTTGTAACCGGAGCGGTTGTCGCCACCGAGGGAGTCGGAGTGGAACAGCGGATACAGGAAGTTGTCCATAATCGGGTAGTCGGCAATCCAACCCAGACGACCGAACTGATAGTTAAAGTTCTGGTACTGCTCGAGCAAGGCAGACCACTCAGGGGTATCGGAGACAGCGGTAACGCCAACCTTGGCGAGGTCACCGATGATGGACTCCATGATCTCCTTGTGGCCACCATCCTGGTTGTAGGAAAGGGTCACGTTAATGCCACGATCGCCGTTAGCGCCAGCGGGAGCAACCTTGTCGAGGTACTCGTTAGCCTTGTCGACGTCGTAGGCGCAGAACTCCCATGCGCCCTCCTTGTAGCCATCGATGCCCGGAGGAACAATGCCGTCGGCGGGGGTACGGGTACCCTTGAAGATAGTCTTGCAGATGGCCTCACGGTTGATGGCCAGGGAGATACCCCTGCGCAGGTCGGCGTTGTTGAACGGCTCGGCCGTGTTGTTGCAGGTCAGGTAGTAGGTGGAAGGCTCGGAGCCGAGCAGCATGCGCTCGCCGTCACCCATGGTGTAGCCGTCCTTGGACACGCCGCGATCCTTCTTGGCGGCGTCGATCTGAGCAACGGGAACGTCGCAGACGTCGAGGTTACCGGCCTGGAACTCCTTGTAAGCGGTCTCCATGTCCTTGATGACCTGGAAGTGGATGCCATCGATCTTGGCCTTGTCGCCATAGTAATCGTCGAACTTCTTGAGGTTGATCTCCTGACCATCCTCCCACTTGCCGTCCATCATGAACGGGCCGTTACCGACCGGTGCAAGATAGAAGCTCTTGGCATCGGACTCGGCGCACTCGGGAACCGGGGCCAGAGCCGGGTGAGAGGCGACGAAGGGGAAGTCGGCGTAAGCGGAAGACAGCTTGACAACGAGGGTCTCATCGTCGGGGCAGGTAACACCGCTGAGCTCGGTGGCGTTACCGGCAAGCAGATCGTCATAGCCCTCGACCATGGAAAGGTGATAGGAGACCTCGGAAGGGCCATACTCGGTAGCGATGGCCGACTTGGTGTTGACCAGACGCTCCCAACCGAGCTTGAAGGACTTGGAGGTAACGTCGTCACCGTTGTGGAACTTGGCCTTCTTGATCTTGAAGGTAAACTCGGTGGCGTCGTCGTTGGCCTCGAAGGACTCGCAAGCCAGCGGAACGATCTCGCCCTTCTCTGCGTCATAAGAGGTCAGAGCGTCAAAGAGCTGGTACTCGACCTGAGTGCCCTGGTCCTCCTGGACATTGTAGGGGTCGATGCAGACCGGGTTGTTGATGTAGAAGTTCAGCGTCGAACCGGACTCAGAACCGGAAGTGTCGCCGCCCTTCTTGCCGCATGCGGCAAGAAAAGCCATGGAGCTCGCAGCGAGGGTGCCGCCAACAAAGGCGCGACGACCCATAACGGGCTGGTGGAACATAGAATCAGCCATGCCATCCTCCTTATGAGATAGGACAAAGAAATGTTCAGTCGGACATATGTCGAGACAATCCGATCCGAACCATCAAAACGCCGCCCGCTGCTATGGCTGGTTATGCACAACGAACCAACGTTTCGCAATACAGTAGCGCATTTTATGCACGATTTGGGGCTAATTCCGGTTAACGGTCGAGAATTTCTTTAGTTGGGCGAAGTATGTGGGGATATTTTGACTCTGTTACAAATATGTAAACAAAAAGGGTCCCGCACTTACGGAACCCTTTTCAAATATTTATGCGGCTCGTGCTTAGTAGCCGACGATGCCCTGCGGGAAGAAGAACATGCACAGGACGACGCACACGGCAAAAACGACGGCCATAATTACCGTCAGGCGATCGAGGTTCTGCTCCATGACGCCCGTGGCAGAGCTGGAGTTATACAGCGAGCTAGCGATCATATCCGAAACGCCGGTGCCCTTACCGGAATGCATCAGGACGAGAATCGTCAGCGCCACGGCAGAGACAGCCCAAACGACAAACAGAAGAATCTGGAACGGACCCATAGATAAGCTCCTTAATAGAACAGTTCAAACTCCAGTACTGTACCACAATCCCCCGCTCTCCCCTACCTGCCACTCAAGGACGGGGTGGAAATGGCAGAAATACCAAAAAAGGGGGTTGTCCGGTTGTGGACAACCCCCTTGCTAGAAAACGGTATTTGTTTTCTATTAGGCCTCGGTAGCGAGCACGCGGCCCGTCATCTCGGCGGAAGGCTCAATACCAGCCATGGTGAGCATGGTCGGAGCGATATCGGAAAGACGGCCGTCCTCGATACCGGTGAGCTTGGCCTTCTCATCAACGATGATGAACGGCACGCGGTTGGTGGTGTGAGCCGTAAACGGATGCTTGGAACCGTCGGAAGCAACGTCAAACATGTGATCGGCGTTGCCGTGGTCGGCGGTAATCAGTGCAAAGCCGCCCTTGGCGAGAATCGCCGGGACAACCTTGGACAGGGCATCGTCAACAGCCTCGACAGCCTTAACGGCAGCGTCGAAGACACCGGTGTGACCAACCATGTCGCAGTTCGCGAAGTTCACGATGTAGAAATCAGCGCGATCCTCGTTGATGGCGGCGACGAGCTTCTCGGTAACCTCGGGAGCGCTCATCTCGGGCTGCAGATCGTAGGTAGCAACCTTGGGGGAAGCGACGAGCACGCGCTCCTCGCCCTCCTTGGGCTCCTCGATGCCACCGTTGAGGAAGAACGTCACGTGGGCGTACTTCTCGGTCTCGGCAGTGTGCAGCTGCTTCAGGCCATTGGCGGCGATAACGTCGGCCAGGACGTTCTCGGGGAACGTCTTGGGGAAGGCGACCTCGACGTCAAACGTCGGATCGTACTCGGTCATCGTCACAAAGTGCGAAAGCTTGATCTGCTCGCGCTCAAAGCCGTCGAACTCCTTGTCCGTGAACACGCGGGTCATCTGACGAGCGCGGTCGGGACGGAAGTTGAAGAAGATGGCCGCGTCGCCCTCGTGAATGCCCTCGTTATGGGCAGCGAAAGGCTCGACAAACTCGTCGCCGCGCGGATCCTTCTCGTAGTAGGCCTTAATACCGGCAACGGGGTCGGTATCAGCATCGGACGCGTTGACCATGACGTCGTAGGCGCGCTGGATGCGCTCCCAACGATTATCGCGGTCCATGGCCCAATAACGGCCCGAGACGGTGGCAACGCGAGCGTCGCAACCGGTCTCCTCGGAGATCTTGGCCAGGAAGGCGCAGAACTCACTCATGTAACCGGCACCGGACTGCGGGTCAACGTCGCGGCCATCCATGAAGGCGTGGACGCGAACGGTCTTGACACCATGCTCGGCAGCCATCTTGACCAGAGCCTCGACGTGGTTCATGTGAGAATGAACACCGCCAGGGCTCATAAGGCCCATGAGGTGGAGAGTCTTGCCGTCAGCCTTGACGTCGTCCATAGCCTTGACGAAGACCTCGTTCTTGGCGATGGAGCCATCCTTGATGGCGTTGTTGATGCGCGAAAGCTCCTGGAACACGATGCGGCCGGCACCGATGTTGAGGTGACCCACCTCGGAGTTGCCCATCTGACCGTCGGGAAGGCCCACGTCCTCGCCCGAAGCGCCGAGCGTAGTGTGGGGATACTTCTCGTACAGGCTATCAAGGAAGGGCGTCTTGGCAGCGGCGACGGCGTTCTCGCCATCGGCCGGAGCAAGGCCGCAGCCGTCCATGATGATCAGGAGTGCAGGAAGATGACGCTGTGCCATATGTCCTACTCGCCTGCCTTGACGACCATAGAGGCGAAGTCGGCAGCCTTGAGCGAAGCGCCGCCCACGAGGGCGCCGTCAACGTCGGGCTTGGCGACGAGCTCGGCAATGTTGCCGGGCTTGGCAGAACCACCGTACAGGACGCGGATGCCGTCGGCGAGCTCCTCGCCGAACATCTCCTTGAGGGTCTCACGGATAGCGCCGCAGACCTCCTGAGCGTCCTCAGCGGTAGCGGTCTTACCGGTGCCGATGGCCCAGATGGGCTCGTAGGCGACGACGACCTGCTTGGGGCAGGTGATCTCAAGACCAGCAAGGCCAGCCTTGACCTGGTTCACGACATGCTCGACATAGGTGCCAGCCTCGCGGACCTCGAGGGACTCGCCGCAGCAGAAGACAGGAACAAGACCGGCGGCAACGAGAGCCTTGGCCTTCTTGTTCTGGTCCTCGTCGGTCTCGTGGAAGTAATCACGACGCTCGGAGTGACCGATGATGCAGTAGGTGCAGCCAGCAGACTTGAGCATGTCGCAAGAGGACTCACCGGTGAAGGCACCCTTGGCCTCCCAGTACACGTTCTGTGCACCGAGGGCAATGGGGGCAGCCTGAATACGGTCATGAACCGTGGTGATGTCGATGGTCGGAGGGCAGACGAGCACCTCGACGCCAGCCGGAACCTCGGGAAGAGCCTGAGCCAGCTCGTCGGCGAGCTTGGCGGCCTCGGCGACGTCGTTGTTCATCTTCCAGTTACCAGCGATAAGAAGGGTGCGATTAGGCATCGAGAAGCGCCTCCACTCCGGGCAGGGCCTTACCCTCGACGAGCTCCATGGAAGCGCCACCACCGGTGGAGATCCAGCTCATCTTGTCGGCCAGGTTGAACTTGTTGACAGCTGCGACAGAGTCGCCACCGCCGATGATCGAGGTGCAGTCGGCCTCGGCGACAGCCTCGGCGATAGCCTGGGTGCCGTGAGCGAAGTTGTCGAACTCGAAGACGCCCATGGGACCATTCCAGAACACGGTCTTGGCGCCCTTGACGGCCTCGGCGTAAAGCTCCTCGGTCTTGGGGCCGATGTCCATACCCTCACGATCGTCGGGGATAGCGTCGGAAGCGACAACCTCGGGGACAGCGTCCTCGCCAAAGTGATCGGCAACGCGGTTGTCGATGGGGAGCAGGATCTTGACGCCCTTCTCCTCGGCCTTCTTGAGCATCTCGCCAGCGCGCTCGACCCAGTCCTCTTCCTTGAGGGACTGACCGACGGACAGGCCCTGAGCCAGGAAGAAGGTGTAGGCCATACCGCCACCGATGATCAGGGTGTCAGCAGAGTCGATAAGGTGATCGAGAACGCCGATCTTGGAGGAAACCTTGGAACCGCCGACGATGGCGACGAAGGGGCGCTCGGGCTCGGCGAAGATGCCGGTCAGCGTGTCGACCTCCTTCTCGAGCAGGAAGCCGGCGACGGCAGGCAGGTAAGCGGCGGGGCCCACGACGGAACCCTGGGCGCGGTGAGCGGTGCCGAAGGCATCGAGAACGAAGACGTCACCATAGGAAGCGAGCTTCTTGGCGATCTCGGGATCGTTCTTCTTCTCACGCTTGTCAAAACGGACGTTCTCGAGAACGAGGACCTTGCCCGGCTCAACGGCAGCGACAGCCTCAGCAGCCTTCTCGCCGTAGGTGTCGGCGACAAAGGCAACGTCGAGACCAGAGAGCTCAGCGAGCTTCTTGGCGACGGGCTCGAGGGACAGCTCGGGCTGGAAGCCGGTGCCCTCGGGACGGCCGAGGTGGCTCATGAGGATGACGCGAGCGTTGTGCTCAACGAGGTAGTTGATGGTGGGCAGGGCAGCCTTGATACGGGTGGTGTCGCCAACGACGCCATCCTTGATAGGCACGTTAAAGTCAACGCGGACGAGAACGCGCTTTCCGTCGACATCGATGTCGCGGACGGTCTTCTTGGTAAAGGCCATGTTTGCTTCTACCTTTCGTACGTGTCTGCCTCCCATTACGGCAGACGATTTCTTATAAAAAGGGCGCGACCCTAGGGTGTAAGCCCTATAAGGCCGCGCCCTTCTTTAGACGCTCAACGAGCTATTCGCTAAAAGCTAAATTAAGCAACGAACTTCTCGAAGTACTTGATGGTGCGGACCATCTGAGAGGTATAGGAGTTCTCGTTGTCGTACCAAGAGGTGACCTGAACGAGGGTCTGGCCGTTGCCGAGGTCAGAGCACATGGTCTGAGTGGCGTCGAAGATGGAGCCGTGGGTCTCGCCGATGATGTCGGTGGAGACGATGTCGTCCTCGTTGTAACCGAAGGTCTCGGAGATGGTGGCAGCGTAGGCCTTCATAGCAGCGTTGACCTCGTCGACGGTGACCTTCTTGTCAACGACAGCGTAGAGGTTGGTGATGGAGCCGGTCGGCGTCGGGACGCGCTGGGCGGCACCGATGAGCTTACCGTTGAGCTCGGGGAGAACCAGGCCGATAGCCTTGGCAGCACCGGTGGTGTTGGGGACGATGTTGACGGCGCAGGCGCGGCTACGACGCTTGTTGCCCTTGCGCTGCGGGCCGTCGAGCGGCATCTGGTCGCCAGTCCAGGCGTGAATGGTGGTCATGATGCCGGACACGATGGGAGCGAAGTCGTTCAGACCCTTGGCCATCGGGGCGAGGCAGTTGGTGGTGCAGGAAGCAGCGGAGATGATGTTGTCCTCAGCGGTCAGCGTCTCGTGGTTGACGTTGTACACGATGGTGGGCAGATCGCTGCCGGCCGGAGCGGAGATGACGACCTTCTTGGCGCCAGCGTTGATGTGGGCCTGAGCCTTAGCCTTGCTGGTGTAGAAGCCGGTGCACTCGAGAACGACGTCGACGTCGAGGTCGCCCCAAGGCAGGTTGTTGGCGTCGGCCTCCTTGTAGATCTTGATCTCCTTGCCGTCAACGGTGATGGAATCCTCGCCAGCAACGACCTCGTGATCGCGAGCGTAGTTGCCCTGCGTGGAGTCGTACTTCAGCAGGTAAGCGAGCATATCGGGAGAGGTGAGGTCGTTGATAGCGACGATCTCGGAGCCCTCATGACCGAACATCTGACGGAAAGCCAGACGACCGATGCGACCGAAGCCGTTAATAGCAACCTTTACTGCCATTGTGTCTCCTTTCGTAAGGCCCCCGCAAGCTACAGCGCCTGCCGTTGAGGCCCACAAACTAACCACTCGCCTAATATACCTTTTTTTTGACTTGAATTTCACGAGAATGCTCGAAATTGAAAATCAAATTTACGTTAAAACGTTTTAAAGACTAAAATAGCAGCTAAATCCATATATAAGTCGATACTTTAACCTACCTGTTTGCTTCAATGAGCTTTTCAAGCCTCAAAACTCGATGGTAGAGGGCAGACTTCGACAAGGGAGGGTCAGCCATCTCCCCCAAATCACGCAGCGACAGATCGGGATAGCGCTCGCGCAGGTCGCAAAAGACCGCCAAGGCATCCGGAAGCGCATCGCGAAGGCCACGCTGCTCGAGCTCATCGATAAGCGCAAGCTGATGTTGGGCAGCACCGGCGCTTCTGGTCTGGTTGGCGAGCTCGGCATTCACGCGACGGTTCACATCGTTCTTAACCAACTTGACCGCGCGCGCCTCCTCAATCTCGGCAACGCTGCGCTTGGCACCAATCAGCTTTAATAGATGCTCGATTTCCTCGGCGCTCTTAATGTACACGGCATATGACCCCCGCCGTGCATTAACACGAGCATGGACCCCAATCTGCTCCAACAGATCGCAAAGTCCCTTGGCATATTGCTCGCCCTGCACAGCGATCTCCAAATGAAAATCGCCGCGTGGATCGGCCACGAAGCCGCCCGCGATGAGCGCGCCGCGGATATAGGCAAGTCTACAGCAAGGACGGGCGACAATGTGACGCGGCACACCTGCGACGAGCCCTCCCCTACGGTCGAGAATGCCCAGCAGCACCAGAGCCTTATCCAAATCGAGCTGATCAGGCAAGGTGATGAGGTAGTTTCGAACCTTATGCAATACAGATTTACGGACGGTGAACTCCGTTTTGAGCTTAAGGATACGATGCGTCAGCGTGATCATCGTGCGCGCGACGGCTCCCGTCTCAGTCGCAACCGTCAAACGATACCGCCCAGAGCCGGTAAGCGAGAGCGTACCGCTCACGCGCGTGAGGGCGGCAAGCGTCGACAAGTCGCAGTATTCACATTCGGGTTCGCAGCGCGCAAGCTCGTCGCGCACCTCAGCGGTAAACGACATGCAGGCCTATGCCTTCGTGTTGGCGCGCGACAGGTCGCGGTGGGAGATGCT
This sequence comes from uncultured Collinsella sp., assembly GCA_900544645.1. Lineage (GTDB taxonomy): Bacteria > Actinomycetota > Coriobacteriia > Coriobacteriales > Coriobacteriaceae > Collinsella. The sequence goes on along the minus strand of UQWG01000008.1, from coordinate 9,824 downwards.
CACATGATACTGAGCGCCTTCCAGGTAACGGGCCGTGGCCTCGGCAATGGCAACGCTGCGGTGCTGGCCGCCCGTGCAGCCGATGGCGATAGAAAGCTGCGGCTTACCCTCCGCGATATAACCGGGCATGACCGTATCGAGCAGCTGTGTCCAAGCCTTCCAAAACTCCTGCGTCTTGGGATGGTCCAGAACAAAATCGGAGACCTTTTTATCGAGACCGGTCATCGTGCGCATCTCGGGATCGTAGAACGGATTGGGCAGGAAGCGGACGTCGATCATAATATCCGCTTCGACGGGCATGCCGTGCTTAAAGCCAAACGAGAACACGTGGACATCCATAAGCTGCTGGTCGGACAGCTCGGAAAATGCCATACGCAGCTTGTTGCGCAGCGCAGAGGTGCGCAGACGGCTCGTGTCGATAATCATATCGGCTCGGTCGCGCACGCCCTGCAGCTGAAGGCGCTCGCGCTGAATGGCATCGGCCGTAGTCTCCCCCGGCTTGGCAATGGGATGACGGCGGCGATTTTCGCTGTAGCGACGAATCAGCACCTCGTCAGAAGCCTCCAGGAACACGATGTCGCAGCTCATCTCGCGCTCTTCGAGAGCGGCGACCGCATCGAGCAACTCGTCAAACAGTCCCTGGCTACGCAAATCGCAGGTGACGGCGAGATGCCTGCCCACGCCCGTATTGATGCCGACGAGCTCGGCAAGCTGGGCGATGAGACGCGGAGGCAGGTTATCGATGCAAAAATAGCCCATGTCCTCGAACACGTGCATGGCCTGTGTGCGGCCTGATCCGGACATTCCGGTGATGATGACGATATCGGGGATGCGCTCCGAGCGCTCCGCCGCATCCATGGCATCTCCCTTTTGCATGTGTTGCCTCCCGAAAACAAGCGCGGGACCCAGCAACCCGGATCCCGCGCGGTCAATTGCCTATATTGAGTATACCGCCCCGAGCGGATACGAGGCCTGTCTTACGCCTCAAGCGCAGCCTTGAACCAACTCGTAATACTCGTGGGGTGCGTGATGGCGGTGCCGACGACAACGGCCCAGGCGCCAGCATCGATCGCGGCGCGAGCCTCCTCGGGCGTATGCACGCGACCCTCGCAAATGATGGGAAGGCCGGGGAATTCCTCGGTCGCCTGACGCAGGAGCGGCAGATCGGGGCCATCGGCCATGGTGCAGTCGATGGCGGCAACACCATGAGACAGCGTGGTGGACACCAGGTCGAAGCCCATGTCGACAGCACGACGAATATCCTCGATGGTGGCACAGTCGGCCATCAGGAGCACGCCCTCCTCGTGCAGCGGACGGAAAGTATCTTCGACGGTCTTGCCATCGGGACGCGGACGATCGGTGGCGTCGATCGCCACGATATCGGCACCCGCAGCAACGCAGGCGCGAGCGTGGCGCAGCGTCGGCGTGATGTAAACGCCCTCGTGCCCATCCTTCCACAGGCCGATAACAGGAACCTCACAGCGACCCTTAATGGCGGCAATGTCGGCAAGGCCCTGGCAGCGAATGGCGGCGGCGCCGCCGAGCTCGCAAGCGCGAGACATTTGAGCCATGGTCTCGGGCGTACGAAGCGGCTCGCCCATATACGCCTGAACGCTCACGACGAGCTTGCCTTTCAGGGATTGAATCAAAGGATCGACGGTCATGTTCGACTCAACCTTTCTCAAAACAGCCTTCTGAGACACCGCACCTTGACGTTCAAACCGTCGCTCGCGTACCGAAGTACGCTTCGCTCCTCTTTCACGTCAATCTGCGGCACCTCAGAAGGCGCACTTGGTAGTTATGTTTACTTCAACGACGCAAGAAGGTGTTCGGCGGCGCCGATGAGCGGAGCATCGCCCTCCAGAGAACCGATGAGGATCGGCGTGTCCTGAAGCGGATCGAGCGCTTGGCTGGCATAGCCCTCGTGTACCGAATCCTTCCATGTCTGTGAACGCCAATCGGGACCTTGGTGAATCACGCCACCCGAAAGCACGATGACCTCAGGGTCCAGGATGTTAGCGAGCGAGCCCAAGCTGGCACCCAGCGCAAAGCCGGCGTCATGGATGACCTCGGTCGCCTTTGCGTCGCCCGCACGGCACAGGTCGTTCACATCGCGACCGACCGAAGGACGGCTGGGGTCGACGCGACCAAAGCGCTCATCGTACATACGACCAATGGAAGTGCCCGAAGCAACCGACTCCAGATGGCCGGAACGCCCGCAGGCGCAGGGAATACCGGCGGCAGCCGAGCACTCGATGTGGCCCATATGGCCAGCAGCACCATGGAAGCCCTGCATCACGCGGCCGTTCTCGACATATGCGCCACCGATGCCCGTACCGATGCCAAGACACAAGACGGAGAACTTGCCCTTGCCGACGCCCCAGTGGGCCTCGCCCAGAGCATGAGCCTGCACGTCGCCTACAACGGCAACGGGAAGACCGAGGTCCTCGCGCAGGCGCGGCCCCAACTGAACACCGGACCAGCCGGGCATGATCTCGTTGGCATACGCGATGGCGCCCGTCTTGGGATCGACGACGCCGGCGGCACCGATACCGACGCCAAGGACCTCGACATCGGGATTCGCCTCGAGAGCAGCCTTGATGGACGCCTCGATACGTTGGAAGACGGCCTCGCCGCCCTCTTGGGCCTCGGTGGGAACCTCGGCCTCAAAAACAGGATGGGGCACACTACCGTCAGCCGGGTACTCCATGATGGCAGTCGCGATCTTAGTTCCGCCGATATCGACAGAGCAGACGTACTTGTTCTCCATGTCGCTCTCCTTAGGAGATAAAAAACAACTACAGGAAATGAAGGCGGTGTTATCGCCGCAACTTAGTAAAGGTTTCCCAGGTGCCCGAGGTTGGGGTGAAAGTGGTCGGGCGTTGACCTAATGGGTCACGCCCGACCACTTGAGCCCCAAGATCGGGTGCCTGGGGAAGCTTTACAGGAGACCGTTGTCCTGGAGGACCTTCTTAATCGCCTCAACGTTCTCGCCGGTCATGGCCTTCACCGGGCGCGGCATGGTCGGGCTGTCGAAGATGCCCATAAGGTTCATAGCGGTCTTGAAGGCGCCGACGCCACCGGCATAGCCCTGGACGCCCGAGGTGACATCCCAAATGTGCGAAATCTCATTGAGGCGATCCTGCTCGGCCTTGACGGTAGCCCAGTCACCAGCCTGAGCGGCCTTCCACTGACGCACGTAGCCCTCGGGCTCAACGTTGGCGAGACCCGGGACGGAACCGTCGGCGCCACCGAGGTAGGCGCCGTCGACAACAACCTCGTGACCGGTGAGAATGCTCATCGGATGGCCGTTCTTCTCGTTCTCCTGAACGAGGTAGCGGAACGAGATGTCATCACCCGAGGAATCCTTGACGCCGGCCAGAACGCCCTCGGCGCCGAGCTTGGCAAGGAGCTTCCAGGGGAGCTTGGTGTGAACGCAGACGGGAATGTCATAGGCAAAGATGGGCAGGTCGAGCTCCTCGTGCAGGATGCGGAAGTGCTCCTCAACCTCGGTCATGCCCTGCAGGGCATAGAACGGGCAGGTGGCGACGAGGGCATCGGCGCCCAGCTCCTGGGCGACCTTGCCGTGCTCGATCATGCGCTCGGTCTCGGTATCGATGATGCCGACCAGAACAGGCACACGGTGGTCGACGATACGAACGGCCTCGGCGATAATCTGGCGACGGCGCTCGTCGGTGGAGAAGACGACCTCGCCCGAGGATCCCAAGAAGAACAGGCCATCGACGCCGGCATCGATCATGCGGTTGATGCTGCGCTCAAAGGAGGCAACATCGAGCTGGTGGTCTTCGGTATCGGGAACAACGACGGGAGGGATAACGCCGGTGAATTTCTGAGTTGCCACAAGAATCTCCTTAGTTGTCTGGCGGGCAGCCCTATGCCGCCCACTCTTGTTGGCAGTGTCCAGGCCGTCTAGGCCAAAGAACACGGGTAGAACGTTTGGTTAAAGAAGTCGACGACTTCGTTTTCGAACGCATTGATGCGCTCGTGAGCGTATTTTGCATAGATGATATGCCTCCGGTCACACTCAAGACCGTTGAATACGGCAAACTGATCCTTGGGATCGCTCACGGTATCCATAAGCGATGTGCCCATGAGCACCGATCCACGCACCCGAGACGACAGCGCCTCGAGGCCGCCAGGAAGCGGATTGGCAACCGCCGTGCAGGCGAGGCCCCGCTCGTCCAGAGCAGAAACCGCCAGCGCGACTCCGCCGCCTAGACCCTCGCCCCATGCAAAGATGCGGTCGGGATCCATACCATCAAGATTGCGCGCAACCTTCGCCAGCGCGCAGCCCCAACGGACGCGCCTGGCAAAAGCAGGCGAAGCAATCCCCCACTGCAGGTCGTCCGCACCAGCAACATCGTCATCCAGCGCAAGGACGGCATACCCCATGGCGGCAAATCTCGTCATGTGATGCCAGCCGCGCACAGGCCGATCGATGTCGTGGAACATCAGGCACAACGGCACGCGCTCAGATACTCGGGCACGACCGACAGGCTCGATCAAACGAGCGTGAATCGCATCGTCACCGAGCTCAAAGGAGACCTCCGAGTAACGGGCGCAGGGGTTAACAAAGTCAATCGCCGTAATGGCCAGGCCTTGAATCTCAAGATTCGAAGCGCATGTCTCTAAATCAGAAACATCTGCTTGGACATCACCGCGCCAGTCCCGATATTCTGCGAGCCTTGACGAAACCGTTCCAGGAATTCCCACGAGCCCGGGGACAATCAGCTCGTCAACATTGCTCTCGCACTTAGACATGAGCCTCCCCTCCCTTGCAGAAAAACGGAATGATCAGATCGTCAAAATCCTGAATCTCCTCGTGGCCAAAGCCTTCAAAGAACTCATGACGCTTTTCGCAGGTCAGGTTGTTATAGACTGCAAACTGCGTCGCTGGCGGACAGACGATATCGGCTGTGCCAGTGCCAAACAGCACGGGGCATTTGACCATAGGGGCAAAGTTCTTGGAATCGAAGTACGCCAGCTTGGCATAGGCTTCGTCAATACGAGTCGAGTCCTCGTCAAACCAGCGAGACCAATAGCGCAGGCCCTCGTAGGCAATGTCGTCGGCATCCAAATCCCAGACCAGGCGGAAATCTGACAGGAAGGGATAGAGGATGGCGGCACGATTGATAAGCTCGCTGTTAAGTGCACAGGTCGCAATGCCCAAACCGCCGCCCTGCGACGCGCCGTTCACAAACACACGCGCAAGATCGATGCCCTCGAGCTCGCGAACGATGCGGCACAGGATGCGAATATCTTGGTGCAAGCGGACATAGTAGAGGTTGGCCGGGTCGCCGTCGATACCGGCGACGATATGACCGGCAACCGTTGTGCCCTCAAATCCACCAATGTCCTCGGAGGGACCTCCTTGGCCGGGGCAGTCGAGGGCGATGAGTGCCATGCCCATGCCCGCAAACGACGCCTGCTCAAACCAGCTGCGGCTTGCACCCGGATACCCATGGAACTGAAGTACCAATGGCACGGGCTCGTCCGAGACGGGTTTAAGGTACTTGGCATGCAGGCGAGCGCCACACATGCCGGTATACCAGAGGTCGAAAAGCTGGCAGGTCGCGGCATCGGCGACCGATGCCGTCTCGATCGCATAGTCAAGCCCGACGGCGTCGGCCTCGGCCATGCGATCCTTCCAAAAGAGATCGAAATCTGATGGACGGGGCATGGCGCCTCGATACCCACCAAATTGCTGTTGTAGCTCCTGAGCGCTTGGCATGGCTCGTGAACCCAACCTTTCGAAATCGCAACGGAGGTGCGCCCGGCAAGGGAACCGGGCGCACGGGAGGGAAAGCGAGGCTACTCGCCGAGCTTGGGATGCAGCAGCGACGGCGCAGCGCCGAGCAGCATCTTGGTGTAGGGGTCCTGGGGGTGCTGGAAGACCTGCTTGGCCTCGCCCTGCTCGACGATCTTGCCACCATTCATAACGATGATGTCGTCAGAGATGTAGCGGACCGTCTGGATGTCATGGCTGATGAACACCATGGCCAGGCCGAGCTCCTTCTTAAGGTCGGTCAGCAGGTTCAGAATCTGCGCGCGGACCGAAACGTCCAGAGCCGAGGTGGGCTCGTCGGCGATGATGGCATCGGGGTTCAGCGACAGGGCACGGGCAATTGCGACGCGCTGGCGCTGGCCGCCCGAAAGCTGGCCGGGAAGAACCTCGGCAGCGGAGCTGGGCAGACCGGTGAGCTCCAAGAGTTCCTTGACGCGCTTCTCCTGCTCGGCCTCGGTACCCAGGTTGTGGACGCGCATGGGGTCGAGCAGCTGCTCGCGAACGACCATGCGGGGGTTGAGCGCCGTGGCCGGGTTCTGGAACACGACCGAGATGACGCGACCCATGTGGCGACGGTCCTCGGCGGTACGTTTGGTAACGTCCTTGCCCTTAAAGTAGACCTTGCCGCTCGTGGGGGCCTGCAGGCCGCACATGACGTTAGCGGTGGTGGACTTACCGCAACCGGACTCGCCGACGATGCCGATCGTCTGACCGGGCATGAGCTTAATCGTTACACCCTGGACGGCGTGAACCAGGTTGGGGTGCAGAATCGAGCCGGTACGGGTCCTAAAGGTGACGTGGACGTCATCAAGGAAGATGATCGGCTCGACGCCGTTGACTGCGGTCTCGCTCATCTACATCACCTCCGCGTGAGGGGTCAAACCATTTGCCTTGAGCACCTCGTCGGGGAGCTCGGAATAGAAGTGCTCGGTGCCGGGCACGCGCTTGAAGACCGGACGGGTGTCCAGGCCAATACGCGGATGGCTCGAGCGGGGCGCGAAGCGATCGCCCTTGGGGAAATCGCGCGGGCTCGGAACGGCGCCAGGCACCTGGTGCAGGCGACCCGAACCACTCTCGATGGACAGAACGGAACCCAGAAGACCGCGGGTGTACTCGTGGATCGGATTGGTGAGCAGCTCCTTGGTGGGTGCCTGCTCGATAACCTGGCCAGCGTACATAACCGTGATGTTATGGGCAACCTCGGCGACCAGAGCCAGGTCATGCGAAACGAAGATCATGGCAAAGCCGAGCTTGGCCTGAAGATCGTTGAGCAGCTTGATGACCTGCTTCTGGACGGTAACGTCCAGAGCGGTCGTGGGCTCGTCGCAGATGACCAGCTTGGGGTCGCGGGTAAGGGCCATAGCGATCAGGACACGCTGACGCTGGCCGCCGGAAAGCTCGTGCGGATAGCTCTCGAGCGTGCGCTTGGGATCGAGGCCGACGAGCTCCAGGAGCTCCTCGGCGCTGCGGGTTCCGCCGCGCTTGGTGAGCTGCTTCATCTGGGCAGAGATGAGCATGGAGGGATTAAGCGAGGACAGGGCGTCCTGATAGACCATAGCGATATCGGTACCGCGCAGGCCGAACCACTCCTTCTTGCTCATCTTGAGCAGGTCGCGACCCTCCCAGAGAACCTCGCCGGAAAGATGCTCGTCATCGTCGGTCAGGCCCATGATGGCCAGCGTGGTGATGGACTTACCGCAACCGGACTCGCCCACCAGGCCCATGGTCTGACCAGGACGGACGTCAAAGTTGACATGGTCGACGACGTTGATATCACCGTGATGCTCAAACTGGATGCAGAAGTCACGGACCGAGAGAATCGGTTCGACAGACTCGTCGGGCACATGGCGATCGTCACGCTTGAGCTCGACATCGCGCAGGGCGCCAAGGCGAGCGGAGAGGGACTGGGCCTGCTCCTTGTAGGCGCGAACGGGGTCGGAGACCAGCAGGTCGGCCTCGCGACGCTTGGAGGAATCGGTCGGATCCAGGGCGGCGGAGGGAGCAGCGGCCATGGCGTCGGTAATGCCCTCGGAGAGGATGTTGAGCGCCAGGCAGGTGATCATGATGGCCAGACCCGGGAACAGCGCCTGCCACCAACGGCCGGCAAGCACGCCGCCGCGGGCGTCGGCGAGGATGTTGCCCCAGGTAGCGGTGGGCTCCTGAATACCAGCGCCGATGAAGGTCAGCGAGGCCTCGAAGATGATGGCGTCGGCGACCAGGGTAACGGTGAAGACCATGATCGGGGCGATGCAGTTACGCAGAACATGCTTGATCAAAATCCACGGAGCCTTGGCGCCGGAAACGATGACCGCACGGACATAGTCCTCGCCGTACTCGGACACGATGTTGGCGCGCACGATACGGGCAATCTGCGGAGTGTACATAAAGCCGATGGCGAAGATGATCGACGGCACGGAGTTGCCCAGGATGGAGACGAAGACGGCCGCGAGGGCGATGCCGGGGATGGACATGATGATGTCCAAGATACGCATGATCGTCTCGGAGACGGCCTTGCGCGAAACCGCTGCAAGGGCGCCCACGACCGAGCCGCAGACCAGAGCCATGGCAGTGGCGCCAAAGCCGATGATCAGCGAGTAACGACCACCGTAGAGCATACGCGACAGAATGTCGCGGCCCTTATCGTCGGTACCGAAGATAAATCCGTTGCCGGGAGCCTGGCGAGCCGTAAAGATCTCGACCGGGCTATAGGGGGCAAGAAGGGGCGCCAGAATCGCAGTCAGGGCGACCAGCACCAGCACGACGGCGGCAATCTTAGAAGACAACGTCATCTTCTTCCAGCCACCGAGCTTGAGCCCCTTGGAGGCAGCCTTCTCGAGCTGCTCGGTTTGCTTCTCTCGAATCTTTACCATAATCTACACCGTCCTGATGCGCGGGTTGATGAGCAGGTAGAGCATGTCAACCACGATGTTGATGATGATGAAGGCAAGAGCAACGACGATAACGACGCCCTGAACCAGGTTCGCCTCGTTGCCCTGAACGCCCTGCAGAATCGCGGTGCCCATGCCGGGGAGGTTGAAGATAACCTCGATGACGACGGCGCCGCCCATGAGGTAACCGATCTTAAGACCGAGGGTGGTGACCGGGGTGATCAGCGCATTGCGAAGAACGTTGATGCCGACGACGACCTTCTCGGGAACGCCGGCGCCGCGAGCCATACGGACATAATCCTTGTCGAGCTCCTCGACCATGGCGGTACGCACGATACGAGTCATCTGGCCCGTCAGCGGAAATGCCAAGGCGATAGCGGGCATGATCATACGTCCCAGATAGCCAACCGGATTCGTGGTGAAGTGAGGCAGAGCACCCGATGCCGGGAGCACCTTAAGGTAGGAAGAGAACAGCAGGATCAACAGAACGGCAAGCCAGAACGACGGGGTTGCCAAGCCGGCGATGGAAAAGACGCGGATCACTTGGTCCGGCCATTTGTCGCGATACAGTGCCGCGATGACGCCGAGCAAAAACGAAACGACCGCACCGATGGCAAGACCGATGAAGGTCAGCTGCATCGTGACGGGCAGGGCCGTGGAGATGCGCTTGGCAACGGAGTTGCGAGCAGCACCATAGGTGCCCATGTCGCCATGGATCAAATCGCCCATATAGCGCACGTAGCGCACGGGCCAGGGGTCGTCCAGACCATACTTCTCATGGTACTCGGCAACCGCCTCGGGCGAGGCACCGTCACCCAACGCCGTGTAGGCGGGGTCGGTCTTGGAGAACGACATAAGGAAGAACACCAGGACGGTGACGCCCAATGCCATGATCGGCAGCGCCACAAGACGCCTTCCAATCAAACGTAGCAAGTTGTTCACGTTCTCTCCCCTTTCTTTTGTCGGTAGGACCAACTGGTATATGAGTACGGATACTCATTACAAGACCCGAGCGACATCGTTGCCGCCCGGGTCTTTGTTTCAACTATGAGGATACGGTCCCAACGACCGACATCCTGCATACAGACTCAAGCGAGTCTTACGCCTTGACGGTCGCAACGCCCCTGAAG
>UQWG01000007.1 GCA_900544645.1 uncultured Collinsella sp. | reverse complement strand
CTGCGGCGCCTACACCGCCGTGGATAAAGCCGAGACCCCCGAGGGCCGCGCGGCCGCCTGGAAGGCCAACGCGACCGGCCCCGCCCTGCTCGCGCGCACCTGCGCCGAGCACGGGATCACGCTCGTCCACGTGTCCTCCGACTACGTCTTCGACGGCACCGCCGAGGTGCACGACGAGGAGGAGCCCCTCAGCCCGCTGTCCGTCTACGGCCAGACCAAGGCCGCCGGCGACATCGCCGTGGCCGGGTGCCCGCGCCACTACATCATGCGCAGCTCCTGGGTCATCGGCGAGGGGCACAACTTCGTCAAGACCATGAGGGCGCTCTCCGACCGCGTCGCCGACCCGGAGGACAAGTTGGAGCAGGTCACCGTCGTGGACGACCAGCTGGGACGCCTGACCTTCACGCGCGACATGGCCGAGGCCATCTTCCACGTGCTTGATGTGAAGGCCCCCTACGGCACCTACGACTGCACCGGCTCCGGCGCCGTGAAGAGCTGGTCCGACATCGCCCGCGCCGTCTTCGAGGCCGCCAACGGCAACGGCGACAGGGTCGTGCCGGTATCGACTGCCGACTACTACGCGAGCGCCGCCGGCCCCGTCGCCCCGCGCCCGGTCCACTCCGCGCTCGACCTGTCCAAGCTCGAGTCGGTCGGGTTCCACATGCCCGACTGGGAGGAAGAGCTGGGGGAGTACCTCAAGACGCTCTAGCCGCTATTAACTTTTCGAGAGCAAAAGCCGCCGCTTGTTAACGGTGGCTTTTCTTGTTGGTGGCTATCTGCGCAGTGGTGCCAATAGTATTCTGCGGAAGATCTACCTCTCGCTTGTCTCGGTGGCGGACTTGCCGGGCTGGTCATCGTAGGCGTATTTGCTGTACACGTTGACCTCCCACTGCTTTTTTTCGACCTTTGCCACAGAATCCAGGATGAATCCGGTTGCAAGGCTCAGACCACAGAGGAACATAAACGATGCAGCAAGCATGGCAGTGGGGAAACGCGGGACCAGGCCGGTCTGAAAGTACTCAACAAAGATAGGAATGCCCAAAACCAGGCCGATAATCGCGAATAGAAGCGCGACGAGGCTGAAGAACTTCAGCGGGCGGTAGTCCTTGAACAGCGTGCCGATCATCGCAACGACTTTAATGCCGTCGCTCACGGTATTGAGCTTGGACTCGGAGCCTTCCGGACGGTCGCGGTACTCGATGGGCACGTCTTTGATGCGCCAGCGGTGGTCGACGGCGTGGATCGAGAGCTCGGTTTCGATCTGGAAGCCCTCGGAAAGCACAGGGAAGGTTTTAACGAACGGACGGCTCATGGCGCGGTAGCCGGTCATGACATCATCGAAGCTGTAGCCATAGATCCACTTGATCATGGCGCGGACCAGATTATTGCCAAAGCCGTGGAAGGCACGCTTGTTCTCCTCGGCGTAGGTGCCGTTGGAAAGGCGATCGCCTACGGTCATGTCGGCCGTGCCGTTAAGGATGGGCTCGCAGAGGGCCTTGGCCGCCTCGGCGGGGTAGGTGTCGTCTCCGTCGACCATCAGGTAGCAATCGGCGTCGATATCGCGAAACATCTGGCGGCACACGTTGCCCTTTCCCTGACGGGGCTCAAAGCGGACTGTGGCGCCGTGCTCGGTGGCAATGCGTGAGGTATCGTCCGACGAGTTGTTGTCATAGACATAGACCGTCGCCTGCGGAAGCTCGCGGTGAAAGTCATCGATGACTTTGCCGATCGTGAGCGCTTCGTTGTAGCAAGGGATGATGACGGCGATGGATTCAGAATTCACTTAATGCTCCTTATACATTCAATCCTAGAAAGTATAGCCGTTTGGGCCTGGCATCCTAAGATGTGGGTTAGTTCTCCAGTTTTGTTGCGCGAATCGTTTGCATGGCCGTCGGGTCTATACTGTTCGTTTGTCAACGATTACGAGTAAAGGAGTTGCATCCGTGTCGGATCAGACAAAGCAACAAGAAACTCGCAGTCTGCCTGCGACGTTTGCTAAGAACGAATTTGAGAAGGACGCGTTTATCCTTCGTCAGCTGGTTACCAAGGATTTTAAGATCAAGTATCGCCGTAGCGTTCTGGGCGTCGCATGGTCGGTGCTCAACCCGCTGCTGATGATGATCGTCATGGCCATCGTGTTCTCGACGATTTTTGGCCAGGGCCGCAATGGCTCAATGACGCCCGAGATGTACCCGCTGTACTTGATCGTGGGTAACATTACCTTTGCCGTCATGTCTGAGTCTACTAACCAGGCCCTGACGTCGATCGTGGGCGCTGCCCCTCTGCTCAAGAAGGTTAAGGTGCACCGCTGGGTTTTCCCGGTGCAGAAGGTGCTCTTCTCGCTGGTCAACTTTGCCTTCTCGCTGGTCGCCGTCGCCATCGTCATGCTGTGGTTCCGCGTTATGCCTTCTTGGCACCTGATTCTGCTGCCGGTTTGCCTGCTGCTGCTTATGTGCTTCTGCATGGGCCTGGGCATGATGCTCTCTGCCCTTACGGTCTTCTTCCGCGACGTTATGCATCTGTGGAGCGTCGTCATTACGGCATGGACTTACATTACGCCCATCTTCTGGACGACTGACTATATTGCGCAAATGCCGCATCTCGTGCGTATCTTGATGTATGCGAACCCCATGTTCAACTACCTGCAGTTTATGCGCGATATCTTCCTGTTCCAGACTACGCCCTCGCTTATGACGTTTGGTATGTGCGTCGCTTGGGCGGTTCTTGCGCTTATTATTGGCTATACCGTGTTCCATAAGTCCGAGCGCAAATTTATCCTCTACATCTAAGGAGTGCTGTGATGACTGAATCTGTTGTTGATTACAGCGAGCAGCCTCTGGCTGTCGAGGTCGACGACGTCACCATGATCTTTAACATGGCGTCCGAGTCGCTGACCAACCTCAAGGAGTACTTCATCAAGCTTGCCAAGCATGAGTTGTTCTTTGAGGAGTTTAGGGCGCTTAAGCATATCTCGTTTGATATTCATCGTGGCGAGGTCGTGGGTCTGGTCGGCACCAATGGCTCCGGCAAGTCTACGATGCTCAAGATTATCGCCGGTGTGCTTGAGCCTAGCGAGGGCAGCGTTAAGGTGCACGGTAACATTGCGCCGCTGATTGAGCTTGGTGCCGGCTTTGACCCCGAGCTGACCGCCCGCGAGAACATCTATCTGAACGGCGCCCTGCTCGGCTATACCAAGGAGTTCATCGACGCCAACTTTGACGGCATTATTGAGTTCGCTGAGCTTCAGAACTTTGTCGATATGCCGCTTAAGAACTTCTCCTCGGGCATGGTGGCGCGTATCGCCTTTGCAATCGCGACGATTACCGAGCCCGATATTCTGATCGTTGACGAGACGCTGTCCGTCGGTGATGTGTTCTTCCAGCAGAAGTGCGAGGCCCGCATCCAGCACTTTATCCAGAGCGGCGACGTGACGGTTCTGTTCGTTTCGCACTCCATGGAGCAGGTTGAGCGCATCTGCCAGCGTGCCGTTTGGATTGAGAAGGGTGACCTTCGCATGGACGGCCCGGTCAGTGAGGTCTGCAAGGCGTATCGCGAGCAGTTCAACTAGGTTATAATTACTTGCGCTTGGCCGAATTGTTTGGCTGGGCGTGCGGTTATTTGCTCCATTAGCTCAGTTGGATAGAGCAGGGGACTTCTAATCCCAAGGTCGACGGTTCGAATCCGCCATGGAGCACCATCGTTTATTAAGCCCGGACCGCTTGGTGGTCTGGGCTTTTTTCATCTTGTGTGTTGCTGGAGCCGAGCGCGAGCAAGCCGCTGCTGTTTGTTGGGGTTGGCATTTTACTTTTCGAGATGCTCTTTCAGCAGCTCCAACGCGTGGGCGTAGCCTTGGAGGCCCTCTCCGGTGATGGTGGCGAAGCAGGCCAGACGGGCGTAGCTCACCTGGCGGAAGTCTTCGCGGGTCTCGACTGCGCTAATGTGGACCTCCACAGCCGGGATGGCGACGGCTTTGAGCGCGTCCAGGATGGCCACGCTTGTGTGCGTGTAGGCGGCCGGGTTGATGACGATGCCGTCGACCTTGCCGTAGGCCTCCTGGATCTTGTCGACGATGCTGCCCTCGTGGTTGGACTGGAAAACCTCGACCTCGTCGAAGCCCTGTGCGGCGCCAGCTTCCTGGCAGATCTGCACTAAGCGGTCGTAGTTGTCGCTGCCATAGATGCCCGGCTCGCGAATGCCGAGCATGTTGAGGTTGGGGCCGTTGATGACGAGTGCTTTCATGGTTGCTTCCTTTGCGAATGGAAAACCACCACAAAGGTGTCTGTCCCCTTTGTGGTGGTTTTGGTTAGAGAGCGGGTGGGAGGGTGTCGAGGAGGGCTTGGGCGGTGTTGGCGGCGCAGTCGCGTGAGTCGATGATGTAGTCGGCCCAGGCGCGGTAGCGCGGCATGCGCTGCTCGGCTAGCTTGTCGATACCGTCGCGGGCGGTGATGGGGCGTCCCTTGTGGGCTAGCTCGTCGAGCTTGCGGTTGAGCATCACGATTTGGCTGTTCTGGTGCAGCAGCGGATAGTTCTCGTCACGCGTGACCACGCCGCCGCCGGTTGAGAGCACCAGGCCGCTGCGCTTGGAGATGTCGGACAGAGCCGCCGTCTCCTGCTCACGGAAGGCCACCTCGCCGCGCTCGACGATAAAGTCGGCACAGGGCATGCCCAGACGCTCCTCGAGCGCGTAATCCAAGTCGATGTGCTCGCGACCCGTGAGCAGGGCAATCTGCTCACCCACGCGGGTCTTGCCCGAGCCCGGCATGCCGATCAGCGCGATGTTCTGTTCGCGGCGCGACAGGCGCTCCGTTACGCCCAGGATGCGCTCGCGCGGGGTGGCCTGGCCGGTATAGCGCTCGACGGCCTGTGCCGCCTGTGCCACGAGCATGAGCAGGCCACCGATGCAGGGGATGCCGCGGCGTTCGGCTTCGAGCATCAGGCCCGTGCGAGCGGGGTTGTAGACAATGTCGATGACGCCCTCGAGCGCATTGAGGCCCTCGAGCGTGCAGGGAGCGTCGGGGCAGTGGGGGAACATGCCGGCGGGCGTGCAGTTGACGAGCAGGGCGACGTCGGACTGCTGCGCGATGTTGCCGTAGTTGACCTCGCTCGTGCGGCCCACGGGCACAACGATGGCGCCCAGATCTCCCAGCACCATACTTGCCGTGGTGCCGGCGCCGCCGGTGGCTCCGAGCACGAGAACCTTCTTGCCGGTAACCTCAACCCCCAGCTCCTCGACCAGGCACTGAAAACCAAAGTAGTCGGTGTTGTCGCCGCGCAGGCGGCCGTCGGGCAGGCGCGTGATGGTGTTGACGTTGCCCATGCGCTCGGCGAGCGGGCTCAGCTCGTCCAGGTATTCCATGACGGCGCGTTTGTAGGGGATGGTAACGTTGGTGCCTTCCCATTCGTTACCCGTCATAAAAGCCTCAAGATCCTCGGGCTCGCGCTCAAATCGCACGTACTCAAGCCCAGCGAGCTCTTTGTAGATGGTCGGGGTGTAGCTGTGGCCCAGCACACGGCCCAGCACGCCGTAGGGACGGGTTGCGGCGGTATCGGTCATCTAGAGCACCTCCGTGTAGCTGCCAAAGTAGGTGAAGCTCTCGCACACGTCGTCGATGGAATCGAGCAGGTCATCGAGGGCCTTGCTGCCAAAGGGGCAGTCCAGATCAAAGTAGAACATAAACTCAAAGTCGCGGCCGGGGATGGGGCGGCTCTCGAGCTTGATCAGGTTGATGTTGAGTGCGTAGAAGCGCTCGAGCACGCGATAGAGGGCGCCCGGCTCGTTGGCCGTGGTGATCATGAGCGAGGTGCGATTAGCGCCGGGGTAGACGCGCGGCTCGCGGCTGATGACGACAAAGCGCGTGTAGTTGTTGTCCGAGTCCTGGATGTTGGGCTCCAGCACCTCCAGGCCATAGAGTGCCGCGCAGCTGCGCGATGCGATGGCGGCAACATCGGTGCGCTCGGAGCTGGCGACCATCTCGGCCGACATGGCCGTGTTGGGGTACTTGGTAGCGTGCAGGCCGTGCGCCTCGATAAAGCTAGCGCACTGCGCGATGGCTTGACCGTGGCTGTAGACCTCGCGTATGTCCGCGAGCTTGGTGCCGGGTTTGACGAGCAGGTTGTGATCGATCTTGAGGCGCAGCGAGCGCACGATATGGAAGTCGAACTGTGCGAGCAGGTCGTAGACGGCGTTGACCGAGCCGGCGGTGGAGTTCTCGATGGGCAGCACGCCAAACTCGCAGAAGCCGTCGCGCACAGCGCGCATAACGCCTTCGAAGGTCTCGAAAAACGCGATGTCGGGCACGTCGAAGAGTTTGCACGCGGCGATCTGGCTATAGGCACCTTCCACGCCCTGGCAGGCGACGGTGGCCGTCTGGGGGAAGGGTGTGTCAAAGGCTGCGGCCGTGGCATGGGCCTTTTGCGACACCGTGATGCCCTTGAGCTCGTTGATGTAGCGCTGCTGCTCGGCCTTGCTCATGCTCATGAGGAGACGGAACAGGGTGATGGTCTGCGCCTCGTAGCGCTCGGGCGAGCGGCTGGCGAGGTTGTTGAGCTTGGAGCGCTCACGGGCGGGGTCGAAGACGGCCTTGCCCATCTCGATTTTTGACTTGGCTACCTCGGTGGCAATGTCCATGCGCTCGACAAAGCTGTTGAGGAGCGTGGTGTCGATGCCATCGATGGCCTGGCGGATGTCAGCAAGGTCCATAGGGACCCCTTTCACGTGTCGGTGATTTTTCTCGGACGGGGATTAAAAAATCATTAGGTACACAATGATTTTTTAATCCCCGTCCGAGAAAAATCACTGGGTGGGCGTGGGGGCCGGAGTTGGCCCCCAGAGATTTTTAGAGCTGGGCGGCGTCCTCTAGGAGGGCGTCCCAAATCGCGAGGGCACCTGCTGCTTCGGCAACGGGGACGGCTCGGGGGACGATGCAGGGATCGTGACGACCGTGGACCGAGAGTTGGGCGTTTTCCATGGTGTCCATGTCTACGGTCTGCTGCTCGCGGCCAATTGAGGGCGTCGGCTTTACGGCCATACGCCACATGACGGGCGCGCCGGTGGAGATGCCGCCCAGGATGCCGCCGGCGTTGTTGGACTCGACCGCAATCTCGCCGGTCTCGGCATCAACGCGATACGGGTCGTTGTTCTCGCTGCCGCGCATGGCGGCCACGGCAAAGCCCATGCCAAACTCCACGCCCTTTACGGCGGGAATGCCAAACGCGATCTGCGCGATGCGGTTCTCGATGCCGTCGAACATGGGGTCACCAATGCCCGCGGGAAGCCCATAGATGCCGCACTCCACGATGCCGCCGATGCTGTCGAGTTCATCGCGCGCGGCCAGAATTTCCTCGCGCATGCGACCGGCAGCGGCGGCGTCGATGCAGGGCAGATCGTTCGTAAGGATCGCCTTGCGGTCGGCCGCGCGATAGACCATGTCGTCCATGGGCAGGTCGGAGATGCCGCCGATCTGCGCGACGTGCGCCATGACCTTGATGCCACGGGCCTCGAGCGCCTGCAGCGCGATGCCGCCGGCGATGCATAGGGGAGCCGTTAGGCGGCCGGAGAAGTGCCCACCGCCCGCGACGTCGTGCATGTTGTGGTACTTCAAGCGCGCAGGGAAGTCCGCATGTCCCGGACGGGGCTTGCGGCGCAGCTCGGAGTAATCCTTGGAGCGCGTGTTGGTGTTCTCGATAATCGCGGCGAGGGGTGCGCCGGTGGTATGTCCATCAACCACACCGGCGATGATATGCGCGGCGTCGGCCTCGCGACGTTTGGTCGCGGTCTCGTCGCGACCGGGGGCGCGACGGTCCAGGAAGGCCTGCAGCTGCTCCTGGTCCACGGCGATACCTGCCGGAATGCCATCGAGCGAGCAGCCGATAGCGGGGGAGTGCGACTGGCCGAAGATGCTTAAGTGCAAGACGTTGCCAAAGGTCGAGGACATGCTATTCCTCCTCGAGCGTGACCTTGCCGCCCAGTAGGCGGTAGTGGTCGAAGAAATCGGGATAGGATTTGTTGACGGCCTCGGCGCCGTGGATCACGACCTCGCCGGTGGCGCGGCTCGCGGCGATGGCGGCCATCATGGCGATGCGGTGGTCGTTGTGCGAATCGACCTCGCCGCCGGTGAAGGCATCGACACCCTTGATGATGAGGTCATCGCCGGCAATGCGCACCTGCGCGCCCAGCGCGGTGAGCTCGCGGGTGGTGGTGACCAGGCGGTCGGATTCCTTGATACGCAGACGGGCGCAATCGCGGATAAAGGTGCGGCCCTGTGCCAGCGATGCCACGGCCGAGATGACGGGCACCAGGTCCGGAATGTCGTGGGCGCTCATCTCAAAGCCGGCGAGCTTGTCGGACTGCACGGTGGCGGCGTTGGTGGAGCGAACGATGCGGGCACCAAAGCGCGAAAGCGCGGCGAGCACGTTGCGGTCGCCCTGTGCGGAGCTCAGCGACACGCCCTCGACGGTGATGGGGTCGGTGCCGATGGCGCCGGCGCACAGCCAAAAGGCGGCGTTGGACCAGTCTCCCTCGACGGCTACGCTGCCGGGCGTGCGGTACGATCCGCTGTTTACGCGGAAGTTCGTGACCTCGGGCTGGCCGTCCTTGGCCGGAATACGTTCGACGTTGACCTCGACGCCGAAGGCCTTCATGGCCTGGATCGTCAGGTTGATGTAGGGGCGGCTCTCAATGAGGCCGGTCACTTGCACACAGGAGGGCTGGGCCAGTAGCGGGGCCGCCAGCAGCAGGCCGGAGATATACTGCGAGCTCACGTTGCCCGGAAGCACAAAGGTGCCCGGGCGCATGCGGCCGCTCGTCTTGAGCGGAAAACCGCCCAGACCCTGTAGGTCGCAGCCGGCGGCGATAATCTCGTCCGAGAGCGGGGACAGCGGGCGGGCGCCTAAGCGTCCCTGACCCACAAAAGTTGCTTCTGCGCCCAGCGCGCAGGCGACGGGCAACATAAAGCGCAGCGTGGAGCCACTCTCGCCGCAGTCGAGCGTGCCGCCGGCTAGGGCCTTGAGCAGGCCAAATTCAATGCTCTTCATGGTGGGGTGGACCTGGAAGCCGTCCTCGACGGTCTCGATGCGAGCACCCAGGGCCGTAAGGCAACGCGCCGTAGCCTCGATGTCGGCGCAGGTGGTGTTACAGGCGACGTGTGTCTCGCCGTTGGCAAGCGCAGCGCAGATGATGAGACGGTGCGCCATCGACTTGGACGCGATGGCGGGAACGGTGCCCTTAAGCGGGGACGGGGTGATGCGGGCTAGCATGCGGATGCGTCTCCCTTCTGGCCGAGGCCCTCGGCAATGAGTTCGTGGAAAGTGGAAAGCGGCGTGCGGTCGATGCTGCAGCGGCCAATGCCGTGCGGAATCACCAGGTCGATGGTGTCGCCCGCGCGCTTCTTGTCGTGGAGCGCCTCGGCAAAGACGGCATCGGCATCTAGGTCGCAGCGGGTCTTGAGGCCATGGCGGGCGCAGAGCTCCTCAATACGACCGGGCAGTGCAGCATCGCAAATGCCGTGCAGGGCCGCGGCGCGCGTGATGATGCCCATGCCGATCGACACGCAGTTGCCGTGTCCGAGCTCAAAGTGCTCACAGGCTTCGACGGCGTGTCCGGCGCTGTGTCCAAAGTTGAGCAGCTTGCGCTGGTTGGTTTCGTGCTCGTCGGCGACGACCACGGCGCGCTTGATGTCGATGTTGCGGGCGATGATGAGTGCTACGCGGGCCACATCGCGGTTGAGCAGCTCCAGCGTGAGCGGGGTCTTCTCCAGCTCGGCGAAAAGCTCCGGGTCGGCGATCACGGCGTGCTTGACGACCTCGCCGCAGCCGTCGGCGAACTGCTCGGGCGTGAGGGTGGCCAGGCACCCCACGTCGGCGATAACCACGCTCGGCTGCCAAAAGGCGCCGGCCAAGTTCTTGCCGGCAGCCAGGTCGATGGCGGTCTTGCCGCCCACCGACGAATCCACCATGGCGAGCAGACTCGTGGGGATCTGCACAAACTTGCAGCCGCGCATGTAGGTGGCGGCCACAAAGCCCGCCACGTCGCCCACGACGCCGCCGCCGAGTGCCACAATCACGTCGGAGCGCGAAAGCTCGTGCTCGGCCACAAACTCCAAAATGGCAACATAGGTTTCTGCGCGCTTATGGGTCTCGCCGGCCTCGAAGGTGCAGATGCTCACCTCGTAGCCTGACGCCTCCAGACTCTGCTTAACGGGCATCTGGTAGAGCGGGCCCACGTTGGTGTCCGTCACGATGACGGCCTTGGTGCCGCCGGCAGTGGCGCGCACGAGCGGTCCCGCCTGCTCCAGCAAAAACGTGCCAACATGCACCTGGTAGGGGCGTGCAGTGTCGATATCGATGGTAATCGCCATAAGCTTCGGTCCTTTCGACCTGGCGTGATAGGTGGTCTAGTGGGAGGCCTCGTCGTCGAGTGCGCGCTTAATGCGGTCGCCCTCGGCAAGGAGATTCTCCAGATAGCGCTTGTCGCGGTCCTTAAGGGCGCGGCTGTAGGCGCCGAGCGATTCGATCAGGTGGTCAATCTCGAAGGCGAGCGCGTCGGCGTCGTCGATCATGAGCTCAGACCACATCTGTGGATTGAGGTGCGCCACTCGGGTGAGGTCGCGGTAGCTGCCGGCCGAAAAGCCGTGGTGGACCTGGGCAGTGGGGCTTTTGACGTAGGCGTTGGATACCACGTGCGCAAGCTGGCTCGTGAAGGCGATGACGCGGTCGTGCTCGGCAGCGCTGGTCACGCTGAACTTGCCAAAGCCCAAGGGGCGCACCATCTCGCGCACCTGGCCCAAAAGCTCCAGCTTGAGCGCATCGTCCACCGCGGGCGGCACGAGCACGAGTGGCGCGCCCTGGAACAGGTCGGCGCGGGAGTGCGCATAGCCCGAGTACTGCGTGCCCGCCATGGGGTGCGCGCCCACAAAGTAAAAGCCGTGCTCGCGGGCAAGCTCAAAGGCGCGCTCGCACACGATGCCCTTGACGCCCACCGTATCGATCACCACGGGCCCCATGATGGCCTCGGTGTCGGTGGCGTCGGCGAGCGCCTGGGCATGCGCCTCGAGCCACTCGATGCAGGCCTCGGGGTAGCAAGCCAGGACGATGATGTCGCATTCGCCGAGTGTCTTATCGTTGAGCTCTCCGGCGACAGTGCCCATGCTGGCGGCCGTCATGACATCGTCATCGGGGTCCCAGGCCAGCACGCGGACGCCTGCCTGTGCATAGCCGCGGGCAAAGCTGCCGCCGATGAGGCCAAGGCCCACAATGCCGGCGCACTTGGGGCCGCCCTGGTTAACGCGCGCGTTTCTCACCGTACCCATGGCTACTCCATGGTCTCTTGGCAGACAACCTCGCGGATGGCTCGGATGCGGCGCATGGTGTCGTCGAACTGATCGGGGGTGAGGGCCTGGGCGCCGTCGGACCAGGCGCGGCTCGGCTCGTCGTGGACCTCGATCTCCAGGCCGTTGGCACCGCAGGCGGTCGCAGCGAGCGCCATGGGCTCAACGTAGCGGGTGTAGCCGGTGGCGTGGCTGGGGTCGGCGACGACGGGCAGGTGCGACAGGTGGTGCAGCACCGGCACGGCGTTGAGGTCGAAGGTGTTGCGGGTGCGGGTCTCGAAGGTGCGGATACCGCGCTCGCACAGGATGACGTTGTCGTTGCCCTCGCTCATGATGTACTCGGCGGCCATGAGCAGCTCGTCGATCGTGCCGGACATGCCGCGCTTAAGCAAGATCGGAGTCTGGGTCTTGCCGACCTCCTTGAGCAGGGGGAAATTCTGGGCGTTGCGGGCGCCGATCTGCATGACGTCAATCTTCTTGTCCAAGAAGACCTGTACGTCGCGTGGGTCCATGATCTCGGTGACGATCGGCATGTCGAGCTCGGCAGACGCCTCGCACAGCAGGTCGAGGCCGGCGGGGCCCATGCCCTGGTAGGCGTAGGGGGAGGTGCGGGGCTTGTAGGCGCCACCGCGCAGCATCGTGGCGCCGGCGGCCTTTACGCGGCGTGCGATGCGGATGAGGTTCTCGCCCTCGACGGAGCAGGGACCGGCGATGACCTGGAACTGGTCGCCGCCGATCTTGACGCCGTGGCCGCAGTCGATGACGGAATCCTCGGGGTGGAATTTGCGGTTGGCACGCTTAAAAGGCTCGGAGACGCGCTGCACGCGCTCGACGACATCCATAGACTCGAGCAGGAACGGGTCGATCTTGGTCGTATCGCCCACCAGGCCGATGATCGTCTCGTTCTCGCCGCGCGAGACGTCGGTCTTCAGGCCTTTTTTCTCAATCCAGCTGACGATATGGCTGACGGCCTCGTCGCTGGCGCTCTGCTTTAGAATTGCAATCATGGTGTGCCTCTCACCTCGATGGATAACTTTTGCAAAAACGGCCCGCATCGCGAGCCGTGTATATATGGTGCATGAGAGTTTATACTATCTGACTTGCTTTTGCCTTCTAAAGTGGGCCGTTGCGCCACGTCTTCCTCGGAATTGCAAAGCTTTTTCTTTTATTTTGTTAGCCCGTGGTGCACTTGGGTATAATGCCAAACGTTGGCCCTATTAGCTCAGGGGATTAGAGCGTCTGCCTCCGGAGCAGAAGGCCGTTGGTTCGAATCCAACATGGGGCACCATCGAACGTAAGACCGTCCGAACCTCGCATGGTCCGGGCGGTTTTTCTTATACCGACGCGACGTGATGGGACGTGGTATGGCAGCAACGGATATCGAGCGCGGACTCTCGACCGCCGAGGTTGAGGAGCGCATCGCCGCCGGTAAGATCAACCGCAACATGGAGCTCAAGACCAAGTCGGTCAAAGAGCTCATCATCGAGAACCTCTGCACGCTGTTCAATTTGATCAACGTGATCTTAGCGTTCCTGGTCATTTTGACCGGTTCGTTTAAGAATCTGACGTTCCTGTTCGTGGTGTTTCTCAATACCGCTATTGGCGTCATCCAGTCCATGCGTTCCAAGAGGATGGTCGATAAGCTCACGCTGCTGACCTCCAAGAAGGCCATCGCGGTGCGCGACGGCGCCGAGGTGGAGCTCGACCTGGACCAGATCGTGCTCGACGACATCATTCGCCTGGGGCGCGGCGACCAGATTCCCGCCGACGCCGTGGTGGTTTCGGGCGAGGCGCTCGTGAACGAGAGTCTGCTGACGGGCGAGAGCGACCTTATTAAGAAACAGCCCGGTTCCGAGCTCATGAGCGGCAGCTTTATCGACTCGGGCCTGCTGCGCGCCCGCGTGATCCATGTCGGCGCCGACAACTACGTGGCCAAAATTAATAACGAGGCCAAGTACGTCAAAAAGGTTAATTCCGAGATCATGAATGCGCTTAATGCCATTGTGCGCTTTGCGAGCATCATCATGATCCCGCTCGGTTTAGCGTTGTTTGCCTCGAGCGTGAGCGAGCTGTGGGATGCCGCGGGAACCCCGGGCGATAGCGCGCTTTCGTGGTGCTTCTCCGAGCTGTTGGCTGGTCATGTGCCTTCGTCGGCGCTGCTGTCCACGGTGGGCGCCCTGCTGGGGATGATCCCGCAAGGCCTGGTGCTGCTGACCTCGTCGGTGCTCGCCATCGCCACGGTGCGCCTGGCCCGCCGCAAGGTGCTGGCGCAGCAGCTCTACTGCATCGAGACGCTCGCTCGCGTCGATGTACTGTGCCTGGACAAGACGGGCACCATCACGTCGGGCCGCATGGAGGTCGAGGGCACCTACCCGCTGCCTGTTGAGGGTGTTGGCTTTGGCGTGGACTCGGACGAGGCGGCTGTTCCCGTCGATACCACAGTGCTCGATTTTGCGCTGGCTAACGTGGCACGTGCGACTTCGGCCGATGCCAACGAGACCTGCCAGGCGCTGCTCAACTATTACGCCGATCGCCCGGTCGAGGTGTCTGAGCCGCTGTCGGTCATTCCGTTCTCGTCGTCTAAAAAATGGAGTGGCGCTTCGTTTGCGCAGGGCTCCTATGTGATGGGCGCCGCGCAGTTTGTGCTTTCGGAGCGTGTGTTTTCGCAGGTCGAGAACCGTGTCGCCGAGCTTGCCGATACCTGCCGCGTGCTCGTGGTGGCGCGCGTGGACGGCTTTACACCCGATGGCGATATGGTGGGCGAGGCCGAGCCCGTGGGCTTTGTGACCATCCGCGACGAGATTCGTACCTCGGCGGCCGAGACCATTGGCTACTTTAACGAGCAGGGCGTGACCCTCAACGTGATCAGTGGCGACGACCCGCGTACGGTGTCGTCGATCGCGCGCGTGGTGGGCGTGCCGGGGGCGGACGCTTATGTGGACGCCACGACGCTCGATACGCCGGCCAAGCTCGATGCCGCTGTGGACCGCTACCATGTCTTTGGTCGTGTGACCCCGCAGCAGAAGCGCGAGCTCGTGCAGGCGCTCAAGCGCCGCGAACACACCGTGGCCATGACGGGCGACGGCGTCAACGACGTGCTGGCGCTCAAGGAGGCCGACTGCTCCGTGGCCATGGCGGCCGGCTCCGATGCCGCGCGCAACGTGGCCGAGATCGTACTCGTCGACAACGACTTTGCCTCGATGCCCGCCGTGGTGGCCGAGGGCCGTCGCTCCATCAACAACCTGCAGCGTTCGGCCTCGCTGTTCCTGACCAAGACGCTGTTCTCGATGGGCCTGGCGGCGCTGTGCATCGCGCTGCCGCCGTACCCCTTCGAGCCCATCCAGATGACGCTCATCAACTTCTTCTGCATCGGCGCGCCGGGCTTTGTGTTGGGGCTGGAGCCCAACAATGCTCGCGTGAAGGGTGCGTTTTTGACCAACGTACTCAAGCGTGCACTGCCGGCGTCGATTGCGGTCATTTTGGCTGCGGCGCTCGATATCTTTGTGGCGCGCGTGTTTGGCTTTAGCCAGCTCACGCTGTCTACGATGTGCTTGCTTACGTCGTGCGCGGCGAGCGTCAGCCTGATCTGGCGCATCTCGCAACCTCTCACGCCCTTACGTGTGGTGCTTTTTGTGTTTGTAGTCGCCGGCATCCTGGTGGGCGTTATCGGATTCCCAGAGCTGCTGTCCATTGCCAACCTGTCGATGGGCCAGATGGTTATCTTGGCTGTCATTGTGGTCTTTACCTGCTCGGTGTTTTTTAAGCTCGCCACGATGATGGATTCGCTCAAGCCGCGTCGTCGTCATGCCGCAACTGGTTTTGGCCGCGGTGTGCGCGTCCGCCTGGGTCGCGGTGGCGGCAAGGTGAGCTCGACGGGCTCGACGGCCGAACGTTTTGCCAAGCGCGTTGCCGCCGACATGGCGCAGCGTCGCGAAGATCGCACCGCTCGCGAGGCCGAGGCCCGCGCACTCGAGGGCGTGGCCCAGGCCCAGCCCAAGAAAAAGAAGAGTACCGGAGCCAAGCGCTCTCGCGTGACCAAGTCCGCCCAAGGCATCAAAGTCTCGATGCCAAGCAAAAAGAAGAAGTAGCTACGCGCCCTGGCGATGTTGAATTGGTGCCTTGTTCCTGTGGGGCCGTGGCGATGTTATGCTCTAACCTCGATTGTTTGAATTGCTTCGAAAAGAGGATGCCGTGATCTGCCCGCATTGCCTTAAGACTATCGAGGACGGCGCCTCGTTCTGCCCCTACTGCAACGCCTATGTGGGTCCGGGCGATGGTCCCGAACACACCGAGTTCGTGTTCTGTGAGGGCTGCGGTGCCCGTCTTTCTCCGCATGATCGTACGTGCCCCAAATGCGGACGCCCCGCTCCGGGAATCCTCTCCGAGGACGCGGCCGCATCCGACCTAGCAGCGGGCCGCACGGCGGGCTTTCCGCGCCTAACGCAAGAGCAGATCGATACCGAGGTGCCTCATGCGCCGGCCTCTGCCGCTGCGGTGCTCTCGGACGCCGCCGATCCTAACGAGACTTGCGTGCTGCCGGCTTTTGATAAGGATTTCGGTATTCCCAAGGTCGATATTCCCACGCCGGTTTCCCTGCATGACGATGCTCAAAAACCCAAGCGCAAGGTGCATCCCGACGAGGACGCCTATCACAAGCACAAGCGTCATATCCCCAAGCCGCTCATCGTCATCGTGGTCCTTGCCGTCGTTTGCGGTGGTGCCTATTGGTTCGTGACGGCCGATCCCATGGGTGTCATGCCTGGCTTCTATGACCAGTTTGGCCAGGCCGCGCAGACGACCTTCCCCACGCGCCAAAAGGGCGAGGCGACTGAGGACGATACCAAGCAGGACGATTCTGCCGAGGTGGTCCAGGAAGAAACCGTGCTGACCGATGATCAGCTCTATACCAGGCTCGACGGTCTGTATCAGACCATCGTGTCCTACGGTGACGAGGACCAGATCGGCGAGGTCATCGATTCCTTTAACAACGGCTATCTCCGAACGCCGCTGTCGACCCGTCAGGAGCTGTCGCAGAGTGCCTACGCCCTGCGCGACCAGATCAAAAAGACGCAAGATGAGCTCAACAACCTTAAGTATCGGGACGATACGGTCTATGCGGACGACATCGCCCACCTAAAGCAGCTTGCCGAGTGGATGTATGAGCGCGTTGACGTGATCTGCCAGAGCTGGGATATCTCGTTGGCCATTCCTGATGGTGAGTCGATGAGTTCCCACCAAAGCGAGATCCTGGCGCCCATCGCACAGGGCGGCAACAGCGCGCTGAACCAGTACGACGCCAATGTGGGTTCCTGGAAACCGCAGCAGCGTTCCTAAAATTAGTTCGCCATAGTCGGCATAACCTACGTGCGCAATTGATGTAAGCGCATGCTTATTGCTACAATTCGTACAAATATGCTTTAAACGCACGAGGAAGGAACCACATGTTTGGTTTTAAGAAAGAGCTCTACACGCCCGAGTATCAGCTTGCCGGCGACGAGTGCGCCGTAATCGAGACGTCGAAGGGTACCATCAAGGTCAAGTTTGACGGCGAGGGTGCTCCCATTCATGTCGCGAACTTCTGCGAGCTTTCCACGATGGGTTTCTATGATGGCCTTAAGTTCCATCGCTATGTGCCCGGCTTTGTCATTCAGGGCGGCGACCCCAATACCCGCGATATGTCCGGCGCCGACGTCGCTGCCGGCCTTGAGGGCCCCGACGGCATGCCCGGTACCGGTGGCCCCGGCTACTGCATCAAGGGCGAGTTTGCCACCAATCCGCGTAACAGCCATGTCGATGGCGCCCTTGCCATGGCACGCTCCATGGACCCCGATTCCGCGGGTTCGCAGTTCTACTTCTGCCTGGGCGCCCAGCATAACCTCGATTCCGGTTACACCGTCTTTGGCACCACGGTCGAGGGTCTCGATGTGATTTCGCAGCTGCGTGCCGGCGACGAGATCGTCCATGTCGAGATCGTTCACGAGTAAAGGGGACTTCCTTGAATAGCCAGCTGATCCAGCAGGGCCGCGCCGCTTACCGCGCGGGTGATTTTTCCGCTGCAGCCCAGATGCTTGGGGCGGCAAAGACTCCCGATGAGATTATGGGCGAGGCCGATCACCTTCGTGGCAACGCCTTGATGCACCTGGGCATGTATGCCGAGGCCGCCGAGGCCTATGCCGCCGCCCTCAACGACGGCACCTACGGCAAGCGCGGCGCGCTGCTCACCAACCGCGGCAAGGCGCTCGCCGCCGTGGGCGACTACACGACGGCCGCTCAGGCGTTCTCTGCCGCTACGCAGGATGCTTCCTATGCCACGCCGTTCAAGGCCTATCTCGGCCTGGGCAATGCGCTGTTCCAGTCGGGCGACTATGCCAACGCGGGAACCGCCTTCCGTCAGGCCGCCATCGACGGCGCCAATCCGGCTCCTGCCGCCGCACTCGGCGAGCTTGGTCGTTGCTTCATTAAGCTCGGCCGTCCGGCGGATGCCGTGGAGACCTACCGCACGGCTATCGACTTTGCCGGCCCCCGCGACGACACGCGTGCGCTCAACGCCGGCATGGGTCAGGCACTTTCTGCCGCCGGCCGTCCCTCCGACGCACTCGACGCCTTTAACGCCGCTACTGCCGATGGCATCTACCAGCTCACCTCCGAGCAGGCCGATGAGCTTGCCCGCGTGCACGATTCGCTTGCCGCGCTGTCTGCCCAGACGGCTATGGCCACGGCTCCGGCGCCCGCGATGGACGCTCCTGCCGTCGATCCGCTCGATCCTACGGGCGCGACCGGCCAGTTTATGCCCGATCCCTCGGACACCGGCTTCTTTACGCTGTCCGAGTCCGAGATGGTCCAGCAGGACCGTCAGGATCGTAAGCAGGCCAAGGTCCGTCGTCGCCATCGCCACACGGGCCTCAAAGTCTTCATCGTGCTGCTTCTGCTCATTTTGATTGCTGCGGGCGGTCTGGGCTTTGCCTACACGCGCGGCTTTGGCTTCCCCTCGCAGGAGTCGGTTATCACCGATCTGTTCCAGGCTGCCGGCGACGGTGACACCGCAAAGGCCGAGTCTTGCCTGGCATCGAGCCTGTCCGAGGACGCCAAGTCGATGATCATCTCCTCGATTCCGCAGGGTGCCACCGTGTCCGTCGAGGGCATGGATCAGTCCATGACCGAGACGACCGCCAAGGCGAAGGCATCGCTGTCCAAGGGCGGCGAGCAGGAGTACACCGTCAAATTCGTGCGCTCCGACAACCATATCGGCTGGGCCGTTTCCTCGCTCGATATGGATTTCTCGGCTGCTGACAACCAGTAGTGACCTTATGGGATTTAGCTTTGCCCGGCGCTTCACCGCAAGTGAGGTGCCGGGCTTGCGCTAGTATGATGAGCTAGTAGTTTTCCAGCAATCATCCAACACATCAGGAGTTGCGTTGTTTTCTTTGATGGATATGTTCTTCGGTAGCTATGCGGGCGATCTTGCCATCGACCTCGGCACCGCAAATACGCTTGTCTCCGTGCGCGGCAAGGGCATCGTCATCCGCGAGCCCTCCGTCGTCGCCATCGACAAGAACGACGAGCGCATCCTCGCGGTCGGTATCGAGGCAAAGCGCATGCTCGGCCGTACGCCCGGCAACATCGTGGCCGTTCGTCCCCTTAAGGACGGCGTTATCGCCGACTTCGATGTTACCGAGGCCATGCTCCGTTACTTTATCGACAAGGCGTCTGAGAAGCGCTATCCGTGGACCCCGCGTCCGCGCGTTGTCGTCTGCGTTCCCTCCGGTGTCACGTCGGTCGAGAAGCGTGCCGTCTTTGAGGCCACGATCCAGGCCGGCGCCCGCCAGGCCTATCTGATCGAAGAGCCCATGGCCGCCGCTATCGGCGCCGACCTGCCCGTCGAGGAACCCACCGGCTCCATGGTCATCGACATCGGTGGCGGTACCACCGAGGTTGCCGTTATCGCTATGGGCGGTATCGTCGTCTCGCAGTCCATCCGTATTGCCGGCGACGAGTTCGATCAGGCCATCCTCACGCACGTTCGTGATGCCTACAACTTGGCCATCGGTGAGCGTACGGCAGAGGACATCAAGATCAAGGTCGGCTCCGCCGTGCCGCTCAAGGACGAGCTCGACGTCGAGGTCAACGGCCGCGACGTGATCACGGGTCTGCCCAAGACCGTGCGCATCGAGAGCGAGGAGATTCGTCGCGCGCTCAACAAGCCGCTCGACGAGATGGCCAAGGCTGTCAAGGACGCACTCGACGCTACACCTCCCGATCTCGCCTCGGACCTTATGTACTACGGCATTTTGCTGACCGGTGGCGGCGCGCTGCTGCGCGGTCTCGACGTGCGCCTGCGCGATGAGACCGGCGTTTCGGTCAACGTCAGCCCCACGGCGCTCGATAACGTCGTTAACGGCTGTGCCCGCGTGCTCGAGGCCAATGCGTTTGATGGCGGCTTCGTCCAGACCAATGCTTAATTTCCAAAAGGTGGATTCCATTTGGCACGATCTTCGGGTTTCTCCACAAATCTGAATACCAAGCGACAATCAACGGGTATGCGCCCGTTGATTGTTTTCAGCCTGATTTCGGTGTTGCTGCTCACGTTTTACATCCGCGAGGGCGAGGCAGGACCGATTCATGCCGTGCGCTCGGGCGTGACGACGATTACCTCGCCGGTGCGCTTTGTGGGTTCGGCCGTGGCGGCTCCCTTCAATGCGATCGGCAACGTGTTCTCTAACCTAACGGCGTCGCAGGACACGCTCGACGAGCTCAAGAAACAAAACGAGGAGCTGACCTCTAAGGTTGCTGAGCTCTCCGAGGCTCAAAAGACCGCTGAGCGTCTGGAGGGGCTGGTCGGCCTGCAGTCGACCTACAACCTTAAATCGACCGCAGCTCGTATCGTTGGTGCCTCGGGCGATGCCTGGACCTCGACCGTCACGATTGATAAGGGTTCTGCCGACGGGCTTACCATCAACATGCCTGTGACGAGTTCGGCCGGTGTTATCGGCCAGATCATCGAAGTCTCGGCCAAAACGTCCACCGTGCGCCTGATTGGCGACGAGAACTCCGGCGTATCCGCCATGGTGCAGGACACGCGCGCCCAGGGCATGCTGCAGGGTCAGGCTGACGGCACGCTGCGTCTTGAGTACGTGAGCGTCGACTCCGATGTTAAGGTTGGCGACATCATCGTGACCTCGGGCATCGGTGGCGTGTTCCCCAAGGGCCTTCCGCTTGGCACCGTCTCGTCGGTTGAGAAATCGGCAAACGACGTGTACTACACCATTGTGGTGCGCGCTCAGACCACGGCCGAGAACAACGAGGAAGTGCTGGTCATCACCTCGCTGACCGACGAACAGTCGGCCTCGGATGAGGACGTGAGCACGGCCAACAGCACGCCGCAGGGAACGTCGCGCGATGCTGCGACCAAGACGAAGGACGAGAGCTCGGATGACAGTTCCGACACGTCCGAGACGACCGATTCCGGCTCGAGCGAATAGGGGGCATGTCCATGGATCTACATGAGCAGGGGATGAGCTCCCGCACGTTTGTGATCGCCGCCATTGTGTGCGTGCTGCTGCAGGCAGGCCTGGCACCGCAGATCTCCATTGCGGGCGGTCGCGTCAACTTCATGATTATCCTGGTGTGCCTAAGCGTGTTCTCGGGCGACCCGACCCGTGCCGTCGTGTGCGGTTTTTGCAGCGGCTTGTTCTATGACCTGTCCGCTGCCGTGCCGGTGGGCGTTATGTCGCTCCTGCTGACCGTGGGTTCTTTTGCCCTGGTGCACAGCGCCGTCGGTCAGACGGGCGGTACCCCGAGTGCGCGCGGCGTCACTGTGGGCGCCTTTGCGCTCGTCATTAATGTGATCTACAGCATCATCTTGCTGTTTATGGGTTTGGAGACGAGCTTTGTTGTGGCGATCTTCGGCCATGCGCTGCCGTCCTCGATCCTGACGGGTCTGGTTGCCATTCCGTTTTTGATGTCCGGCGTCGTGCCGCAGTCCGGCTATGGATTCTCCGCACTTGGCGGACACCAGACGGGTATGCGCTTTAAGCCCAAGACCCGCAAGCTCAAATAGGGGAGGCCCGTAGATGTCTTCCCAGTTGACGGTTATTATCGCCGGTATCGTGCTGGTTGTGGCCATCGTGGTCGCGCTGGTCATCATGCGTCGTGGCGATTCCCGTTTTACCTACGATACGCAGCATGGAACGGCCCCGCGCGCCACCGAGGGCGAGGGCAATACCGCGGCGACCGCCTTTAAGGGCCGCTTTTCCATCCTCACCACGGGTGTGGGCGCGATGTTTGCGGCGCTCGCCGTCAAGCTGTGGGGCATGCAGATGGTCTCGTCGGACTATTACGAGAAGCAGGCTAATAGCAATCAGACTCGCACCGTTACCACTCCCGCTGTGCGCGGCCGCATCCTCGACCGCAATGGCGTGGCGCTTGTCCAGAACCGTCCCTCACTTGCTGTCGTGGCCTACCGCGACCTTGCCGAGGATGAGGTTCTGGTTCGCCATCTTGCCAACGTGCTTGGAATGCCTTACGTGGCGGTCCTTCGCAATATTCAGGACAATACAGAGGGCGCTCAGAGCCTGCATACCATCGCGACGGACGTCCGTCGCTCCACGGTTGCCTATATTCAGGAGCATGCCGGCGAGTTCCCTGGCGTCAAGATTGCCGAGCGTACCGAGCGCCAGTATCCATATGGCGAGACGGCATGCCATATCTTGGGCTATACCGGCACCATTACCTCCGAGCAGCTCGAGGCTCAGAATAAGAAAACCTCTGGCGATGATGATGCTTCTGCTGGCAAGATTACGTACCAGTCGGGCGATATCGTGGGCCAGGCGGGCGTTGAGAGCTACTACGAAAACCTGCTGCAGGGTATTCGTGGCGAGCAGACCGTCAAGGTCGATGCCTCGGGCAATGTGACCGGTCAGGCCGGCGCCGTGCCCGCGAAGGCCGGCTCCGACATTAAGCTCACGCTCGACCTTAAGATCCAGCAGGCCTGCGAGACGGCGCTGGCGAGCGCTATCGAGCTTGCCAAGACCACTGGCTACAGCAATGCCGGCAACGGCGCTGTAGTGTGTCTCGATCCCAACAATGGCGAGATCCTGGGCATGGCGAGCCAGCCCAAGTTCGATCCGTCCGTCTTTATCGGCGGCGTCTCAAATGACGTGTGGACCGAGCTCAATGATGACAAGGGTTCGCACCCGCTGCTCAACCGCGCCATTAGCGGACAGTACATGTCGGCCTCGACCATCAAGCCGCTCTCGGCACTGGCCGGTCTTGAGTTTGGAACCTACACTTCAACGCAGACAACCAACTGCACGGGCTATTGGACGGGCCTGGGCAAGTCGTGGGGCAAGTACTGTTGGCTGCATTCCGGCCACGGCACCATGACGCTGCAGTCGGGTATCGCCAACTCGTGCGACCCCGTCTTCTACGACATGGGCAAGGCGTTCTTCTATGACGAGCAACATCCCGAGGGCCTGCAGGAGGTCTTTCGTCGCTGGGGTCTAGGCAAGACCTGCGGTATCGATCTGCCGAGTGAGGGCGCGGGCCGTATTCCCGATGCCGAGTGGAAAGAGTCGTACTTCACCGACGCATCTGCCGAGGACCGCAAGTGGAATGCCGGCGATATGACCAACATTGCCATCGGCCAGGGCGACATCCTGGTGACGCCCCTGCAGATGGCGTGCGCCTATATGGGTCTTGCCAACGGCGGCAAACAGTACGTGCCTCACGTGTTTTTGTCTGCCGTGTCGCGCGATGGCGACGGCGATGCCTATAAGTACAACGGCAAGGGGAAGAAGAAGCGCCTGGAGGCCAAGATCAACAGCGATTCGGATTTGGCTCTAGTTCGCAACGGCATGCACGACGTGATTTACACGGCATCGACGTCCCTGGCGGCGCACTTTGGCACCCTGACGCCGCAGGTATACGGCAAGTCGGGCACGGGCGAGAAAAGTGGCGAGGACGAATACGCGTGGTTCTGCGCCTATGCACCGGCCGATGATCCCAAGTATGTCATCGCCACTGTTCTGGAGCAGGGCGGCGGCGGCTCAGATACCGCGATGCATGTCGTGCGCGACGTGCTCGGCGTGATTTATGACGAGCCCGATACCTCTTCGGCCTCGGGCGATTCTTCGGTTCGATAGGAGGTTGCGATGGATTTTTCTCCGGCGGATCTGTTCCGTTCAACCAAGAGCGGCTCTCGCAGCAGCCTGGACCGTGTCAACAAGCAACTTTCGGCCTCGCGCGGCACGTTTCGCCAAAAGGTGCATATCGGTGTGCTCGTGGCTACTGTGGCGCTCGTCGCCTACGGAGCCATCATCATCTGGTCGGCTTCGCAGTTTAAGGCCGATGCCTCGTTCTCACGCCATCT
Organism: uncultured Collinsella sp.; assembly: GCA_900544645.1. Taxonomy (GTDB): domain Bacteria; phylum Actinomycetota; class Coriobacteriia; order Coriobacteriales; family Coriobacteriaceae; genus Collinsella. The sequence goes on along the minus strand of UQWG01000007.1, from coordinate 35,762 downwards.
GCTGGGAATTGGCATCGGAGCGGTGCTGGCGGTGCTGGTCTGGCGTACCGATCTGCGCGGTATTTCCAATTTCTCGACGGCGTTGCTCGTCATCGACCTGATCGTGATCCTCTCGCCCAAGATTCCGGGTCTGTCCTATACGGGCGGTCTGGGCATGACGGGCTGGATCAAGATTCCCGGTATCGGCTTGACATTCCAGCCGGTTGAGCTTGCCAAGCTCATCACCATCTTCTTTATTGCTACGCTTGGCTCGCAGTATAACGGTCGCATCGATACCGTTCGCGACTACGTCAAGCTCTGCGGCATGCTGTCCATTCCGTTTTTGGCCGTCGTTGCCATGGGCGACCTGGGCTCGGGCCTGGTCGTGCTGGTTTCGGGCGCCATCGTCATCTGCATGAGCGGTGCACGCCGCGAATGGGTGCTGTCGACCCTGGCCCTGCTCGTGGGCCTGGTGGCCCTCGTCCTTGCGCTCGATTCGGTCTTTGATTCGTTGCTCGGCCACGATGTGCTCATCAAGCAGTATCAGATGAACCGTCTGACGGTCTTTATCGACCCCGATAATGCCGATTCGGACGATGCCTACAACCTGCAGCAGTCGCTTATCGCCGTTGGCTCGGGCGGCTTCTTTGGTAAGGGTTTGGGCCATGCGACGCAGTCGGCCGGCGGCTTTCTGCCTGAGTTCCACACCGACTTCGTCTTCGCCTTCCTGTCCGAGACCTTTGGTTTTTGCGGTTCCTTTTTGCTCCTGTGCCTCTACGTGCTGCTGATCTTTTCGACGATTCGCGTCGCCTTTAAGTGTGAGTCGCTGTTCCTGCGCCTATCGTGCGTGGGCATCGTTGGCATGTGGGCGTTCCAGACTTTCGAAAACATCGGCATGTGCATCGGCATGATGCCGATTACCGGTATTCCGCTACCGTTTATTAGCTTCGGTTCGTCTTCGATGATGATCCAGCTGCTGACGGTGGGTATCGTACAATCCATATGGCGGCATCGTTCGGGCGCCGCGTAACCGCTGGAGGGGTTTGCTATGAAAATTCCCGTAGATAAGCTGACTCGCGCTTTTAAGATGGGCGCGTCCGTTAAGAAGGATTCCGATACGCCGGTGCGCGTCTCGGTCTATCTGGATTCGTCCGCCTCGCGCTTTCTGGCCGAGACGGTGCGTGACGCCTTTGTGCCGCAGACGACCTCGGGCATTGTGCGCGTCGAGCGTCTGGGGGAGGAGCGAATTGCTCCAAAGACCGATACCGATGTGGTGCTGGTGCTCTCGTGTGGTTCCGACCGCTTGGAGAGTGCCGTGCAGGAGCTCGTGATCGCCGGCGCGCCCGTGTGCGTGCTTGCCGAGTCTGCTGTGGAAGTGCCGTTTATCGAGGAGTCCACGCCCATGCTCGGCGTGGTGGCGGCAACCGATAAGACGTATCTGCTCGAGACGCTTGCCCGCTGGATTCTCGATCGCACCGACAAGGAAACGGCTTTTGCGGCGAACTTTGCCTTCATGCGCATCGCGGCGGCCAATCGTATCATCACCTCGTGCGCGCTCACCAATATGGCGACCGGTGCACTGGTGTTTTTGCCGGGCGCCGATTATCCCGTTATGGCGCTGGCGCAGGTGGGCATGCTCTTTGAGCTCGCTGCCGTCTTTGGACGCGGCATTAAGCCCGAGCGCGGCTACGAGGTCGCGGGCGTGCTTGCCGGCGGTCTTGTGATCCGCGCGGTTACCCGCGCGCTCGTCAAGCAGACGCCGCATATTGGGTTTGCCGTCAAGGCGCTCACTGCTGCCGCGGGCACCTACGGCATGGGCCGTGCGCTTGTTTCGCTCTACGAGCGCGATGTCGACTACAGCCGTGCCAACGAGGTGGTCACTGCCACGTTCTCCCGCGTTCGCGATCTGGTGACCACGGTCGCGGGCGCTACCCGTCCTATGGCGTCCTACCAGGACGCATCAGATCTCGCTGCTTAGGGGTTTTCCGTTGCGCGTTGCATACCAAGATTGTTTTCATTTAATTGAGCCGTTGCTCGCCAAGGTCGAGAAGCCGAGCCGCTATATCGATCACGAGTGGGGCACGCTTTCCAAGGCCGATGCCGACTACCGTTGCTGCCTGATCTACCCGGATGTGTACGAGGTCGGTCTGCCCAACCAGGGCATCGCCATCCTCTACAACATCCTTAACCAGGCCGAGGGCATCTCCTGCGAGCGCGGCTATGTGCCGTGGCCCGATATGGGTGACGCCATGCGCGAGGCGGGTATTCCTCTGCTGTCGCTCGAAGGTGCTGCGCCGGTCGCTTCGTTTGATATCGTCGGTCTGCATGTGCCGCACGAGATGGCGGTGACGAACTTCCTCGAGGCACTCGACCTCGCTGGCATTCCGCTGTTAGCGGCCGACCGAGGTGAAGACGACCCTATCATCATCGCCGGCGGCCCCTCGGTGTACAACCCCGAGCCGTACGCGGCCTTCTTCGATGCCATCCTCATCGGTGAGGGCGAGGAATCGCTGCTCGAGACCTGCCAGCTGCATCGCCGCCTGCGTGACGAAGGGGTCCCGCGCGCGCAGATTGTCGAGCAGCTTGCATCCATTGCCGGCAACTACGTGCCGTCGCTCTATGAGGTTCGTCACGACGAGCCCTGCTCGCCGCATGGCTACACCGTGCCGCGTGAGGGCAAGGATGCGCCGACCGTGGTCTACAAGCGCGTCGTCGAGGATTTCGGCGCCACAAATCCGCTGTCGCAGTCGTGCGTACCCTATGCGCAGCTGGTCCACGACCGCCTGTCTATCGAGATTCTGCGCGGCTGCGCCCGCGGCTGTCGTTTTTGCCAGGCCGGCATGACGTATCGCCCGGTGCGCGAGCGCTCGGCCGACCAGATCGTCTCGTCGGTGATCCAGGGTCTGGAAAAGACCGGCTATGACGAGGTGTCGCTGACCTCGCTCTCCACGACCGACCACTCCTGCATTCGCGACGTGCTCGGCAGGCTCAACCGTCGCCTGGAGGATACGGGTATTCGCGTGTCTATTCCGTCGCAGCGCCTGGATTCGTTTGGCGTGGATATGGCTGAGTCGGTCGCCGGCGAAAAGAAGGGCGGCCTGACGTTCGCGCCCGAGGCCGGCAGCCAGCGCATGCGCGACATCATTAACAAGAACGTGACCGAGGAGGACCTGGACCGTGCGGCCAAGGCGGCCTTCGAGGCCGGCTGGAACCGCATGAAGCTCTACTTTATGATGGGCCTTCCCGGCGAGCGCGACGAGGACATCGTGGCCATCGCCAATCTGGCCGATCACGTGCTGGAGCTCGGTCGTTCCGTGGTGCCCAAGGCTCGTCGCGGCTCGATCTCGGTGTCCATCTCGGTTTCGGTCTTTATCCCCAAGGCTGCCACGCCGTTCCAGTGGTGCCCGCAGCTCGACTACGACGACGTCAAGCGTCGCCAGAAGCTGCTCATCACGAGCGTTCGCAACCGTGCCGTCCGCGTGCATTACCACGATGCCGAGACCTCGCTCATCGAGGCCGCGCTGTCCCGCGCCGGTCGTGACATGACGCCCGTCATCATCGACGCTTGGCGCTCGGGCTCTCGCTTTGACGCCTGGGTAGAGCATTTCTCGCTCGATAACTGGAAGGAAGCTGCTGCCAAAAACGGCATCGACCTCAATGAGCTCGTGCACCTGCCCTACGAGTTGGACTGGCGCCTGCCGTGGGAGCATGTGAGCCCCGGCTGTACGCGCGGCTTCCTCGAGCGCGAGTACCGTCGCTCGCTCGAGGGCGTCACGACTCCCGACTGCACCCGCACGTCGTGCACCGGCTGCGGGATCTGCCCCACGCTCCACGCCAAGAATGTATTGATGGGTGATCGCGCATGAGTGAGCGCCTGACCGACAACCCCACGCTCTTTAGACTTCGTGTTCGCTATGGCAAGCGCGATCGCCTTAAGTACTTGGGCCATCTCGAAGTGATCCATACCATTGAGCGCATCGTGCGCCGTGCGGGACTTCCCTATGCCGTCACGCAGGGCTTCTCCCCGCACATGCGCGTGGGCTTCTCTTCGGCGCTACCGGTGGGTACGTCGTCGACCTGCGAGTGGTATGACCTGTTTATGACCGAGTTCGTGGCGCTCGACGAGGCGTTTGGGCGCCTGGCTGCGGCGTCTCCGGCCGATCTGGCGCCCATCGAGGCGGCGTACATCGACGTGCGCACGCCGGCGTTGACGGCGCAGCTCACGCGCCTGTCGTATCGCATCGACCTGCATCTGGACCCCGAGGCGCCCGTAAGCGCCGACGAGGTGCGTCGTGCGATCGACACGCTGCGCGCGGACCATGGCATCGACTACGCGCGTGGCAAAAAGAGCAAGCGCTTGGATTTGGATCACACGCTCGTGGGCTATGAGCTCACGGCGGGGGAGCGCCCGGATCATTTGGTGCTCATGCTCGACACCCATGCCGACAACGAGGGCTCCATGCGTCCGGAAATTTTGCTTTCCGCTGCTGATGTTTTGTTGCAGGGCTTGACCCCGGGCGTGGATGCACCTATTGTTTCCACCGGTATGCAAGACCTCGTGACCATCTGCTCCTACGATGTCGAGCGTCAGAATCAAGCATGCGAGGACGACGAGGGCCGACTCGTCAGCCCCATACCTGTGCGAACTTGTGGATTTGCTCCACATACTCGTTGACGGGGGTATTTTCGCCTGCTACTATATTCGGCTGTTGCACTAACTGATGCATGAAGGGCAAGTAAACATGTACGCAATCGTTAACACGGGCGGCAAGCAGTACAAGGTCGCCACCGACGATGTCATCACCGTCGAGAAGATCGAGGGCAATGAGGGCGACAAGGTCACCCTGCCGGTTATCTTCCTCAACGATGGTAAGAAGATCGTCACCGATCCCGACAAGCTGGCCAAGGCCAAGGTTACCGCTCAGATCGTTGAGCAGTTCAAGGGCGAGAAGCAGCTGGTCTTCAAGTTCCACAAGCGCAAGCGCTATCGTCGTCTGAAGGGTCACCGTCAGCAGCTCACCAAGCTGAAGATCGTGAAGGTCCAGGCTACGTCCCGCGCCAAGAAGGCTGTCAAGGCAGAGGCCGAGGCTGTTGCCGAGGCTCCCGTCGCCGAGTAGATTACACTCGTAACGAAAGAGTAGGTATACACAATGGCACACAAAAAAGGACTCGGTTCCTCCCGTAATGGCCGTGACTCCCGCGGTCAGCGCCTTGGCACGAAGCGCTATGCCGGCCAGACGGTAACCACGGGCACGATTCTCGTCCGTCAGCACGGCACGCACATCCACCCGGGTGAGAACGTTGGCCGTGGTAAGGACGACACGCTGTTCGCGCTGGTCGACGGTACCGTTGAGTTCCACAAGGGTATCAAGCACAGGGTCAGCGTACGCCCGCTCGCGAACGCGTAATTCACCCTTCATAGAGCACATATGTGGGAGGCACTTGAGTTTTAGGATTCAAGGGTCTCCCTCTTTTTTGTAGGAGGCGATTCTGTTGTCACAGTTCACCGATATCAGCCGCATTAACGTGTGCGGCGGCGACGGCGGAGCCGGATGCATGTCGTTTAGGCGCGAGGCATTTGTCCCCAAGGGCGGCCCCGATGGCGGCGACGGCGGTCGTGGCGGCAATGTCGTCATCCAGGCCGATGCTCAGCTGTCTTCGCTGATCGATTACCGCTTTAAGCATCACTTCCGCGCCGAGCGCGGCACGCACGGGCAGGGTGCCCGTCGTAACGGTAAGAGCGGCGAGGACCTGATTCTCAAGGTCCCTATGGGTACCGTGGTGCGCGAGCTCGACCCCGAGACGCAGACCCCGATGTTCGAGATTGCCGATCTGGTGCATGATGGCGAGCGCGTTGTCGTGGCCCCTGGTGGCGCCGGTGGTCTCGGCAATACGCACTTTGTGACGTCGGTGCGCCGCGCGCCCGCGTTCGCCCAGCTGGGCGAGCCGGCCGAGGAGCACTGGATTGAGCTCGAGATGAAGCTCATGGCCGATGCCGCGCTCGTGGGCTTCCCCTCGGTGGGTAAGTCATCTCTCATCGCGCGCATGAGTGCCGCCCGCCCCAAGATCGCCGACTACCCGTTTACCACGCTCGTGCCGAACCTCGGCATGGTGCGTGCCGGCGAATATTCTTACGTCGTTGCTGACGTCCCCGGTCTTATCGAAGGCGCGAGCGAGGGTAAGGGCCTGGGTCACCAGTTCTTGCGCCACATTGAGCGTACGGCCCTGATCATGCACGTCGTCGACATGACGGGTGGTTTTGAGGATCGCGATCCGGTCGAGGATTACCACATCATCAACCGCGAGCTCGAGCAGTATGGCGCCGAGCTTTCGGAGCGTCCGCAGATCGTCGTTGCCAACAAGTGCGATGCGCCGGGCACGGCCGACAAGATTGCCGACCTCAAGCGCGCAGCGCTCGACGATGGACATATGTTCTTTGCCGTGTCTGCCGTGACGGGCGCCGGCCTCAATACGCTGATGCTTGCCGTGGGCGAGCAGGTGGCTAAGCTGCGCGCCGAGTTGGCTGTCTCGGATGAGCCGGTCGTTCTGCGCGACGATGAGTGGGAGCGCCGTCGCCTGCAGCGTGAGAAGCGTTTCCGCATTGTTCAGGAAGAGCCCGGTGCCTTCCGCGTGGTCGGTCGTGCCATTGAACGTATGGTCATCCAGACCGACTGGGAAAACGAGGAAGCCGTCATTTACCTGCAGCATAAGTTTGCGCGTATGGGTGTTGACGACGCGCTCGAGAAGGCCGGTTGCCGTGCGGGCGACGAGGTCCGCATTTGTCAGCGCGCCTTTGACTTTGAGGGCGCTGAGGACTTCTCGGAGTACGAAGAGCTCGAGGATGCTGGCGAGGACGTTGCCGTTGAAGCCATTGACGTGGCTGATGCTGCGGATGAGGGCGTCGAGGTTGTCGATGCGGCGGATGCCGCGGGCGATGCCGAGACCTCGGAGGGCGAGTAGGCCATGTCGCTGCGCGGTGGAATCGGTCTGCCCGAGCTTCCTCTAGAGGACGGGCAGGAGTTTAGGCTCGGCATTATGGGTGGCACCTTTGATCCCATCCATTACGGGCACCTGGTGACTGCCGAGCAAGCGCGCGAGTCGCTCGACTTGGACGCTGTGCTCTTTATGCCGGCGGGCTCTCCTGCTTTTAAGCTTGACAAGCCGGTGACGCCTGCTGAGGACCGTTATGCCATGACGGTCCTCGCCACCGCCGCGAACCCGGCCTTTTTAGCGAGTCGGTTCGAGATCGACCGTCCGGGCGTAACCTACACGGCCGATACGCTTCATGCCCTTCGCGACTTTTACCCGCCGCAGGTAAAGCTCTACTTTATTACGGGCGCCGACGCGATTATCGATATTGTGACCTGGCATGATGCCGAACGAATCGCTGAGCTTGCTACCTTTATTGCGGCGACGCGACCGGGTTTTGATATCGATACGGCGCGTGCCCGAATCAAAGAGTCGGGGCTGCCGTTCGACGTGCGCTATATTCAGATTCCGGCGCTGGCGATCAGCTCGACGAACATTCGTAAGCGAGTTGCCCGCGGCATGAGCGTGCGCTATCTTACGAGCGAGTCCGTGCTCGGCTACATTCGCAAACGCAGGCTATATGCCGATTTGGGCCAAGAAGATTTTGAGTGATGGGGGTCTACGTTGTCGGTAGAGGATCAGTTTGAGGGCGATGAGCGCGCGCTGCTCAAGCGCATTCAAGAGCTGCTCGATGTTCGCATGAAGGATAAGCGCAAGCGCTATGTGCATTCGCTGGGTGTTGCCGAGACCGCACTTCATCTGGCCGAGGTCTACGGCGTTGACCGCTTTGATGCCGCTGCCGCCGGCCTGATCCATGACTGGGACAAAGTGCTCTCCGACGACGAGCTGGTCACGCGCGCTCTGCATTACGGCATTAAGATTGCCGGCTCTCCTTCCGCCGCGACGCCGCTTTTGCATGGCCCTGTTGCCGCCTATGAGCTTCCGCAGCTTTTTCCCGAGCTGTCGCCGGCGGTCTTTCAGGCTGTCGACCGTCACACCGTGGGCGCTTGCGACATGACGCCGCTCGATATGGTGGTCTTTGTGGCTGATGCCATCGAACCCAACCGCCACGGCGATTATGCCCATGCGCTGCGCAAGATGGTGGGGGAGTCGACGCTCGATGAGTTGTTCTTCTCCTGTTTTGCGCAGGGTCTGGTCTATGTGATCCAGTCCGGGCGCTATCTTTATCCCACGGCTATTACGATTTACAACCATTACGCCCAGCTGCGCTAGCTCGGGCTGTCTAGAAAGAGGTATTCCATGGCCGACGAGACCATGACCGACGAGCAGATTCTTGAACATGTGGAGCACAAGAGCTTCGCCGCCACGTCCGACCGCACTGCCGCCTCGCTGTCCGCGAGCGGTGTCGCCGCCGAGGATGTCGCCCGCGCCGCCGCGCAGGCCGCCTACGACAAGAAGGGCGAGGACGTTCAGGTGCTCGACCTGACCGAGCTTTCCGACGTATGCGACTACTTTGTGCTTGCCACCGGTACCAATAACCGCCAGGTCGATTCTATCGTCGACGAGATCGAGGAGAAGGTCGCCGAGGCTTGCGGCGAGCACCCGTTCTCCATCGAGGGTCGCGAGCAGAAGACCTGGATGCTCATGGACTACGGTTCGGTTGTCGTCCACGTCTTCACTCCCGAAGCCCGCGACTTCTACCGCCTCGAGAAACTCTGGGGAGACGCCCCCCAGCTCCCCCTCAACCTCCTCTAGTAGCTCATTTGAGACGGGGTTTTAGCTATCCTCACGCATATCGCCGGGCAGGTGCGGTTTTCCGCACCTGCCCGGCTTTCTTTTTACCCAAAGGCGGTTAATCGTTGAAGCGGGATTGGCGGCCGAAGGATAGGGCGGTGTCGCCGAACTTGTCTCGGACGGCGTCGATGGCGACGGAGAGGTCGCGGCGGTCGCTGGATTGGGCTCCGCGGTCATCGATCTCGCAGAACAGGTCGGTCTGGATGCCGCCTTGGTGGTCGAAGTCGCTCATGCCGATGCCCGCTAAGCGAACATGCATGCCTTCCTGCCAGATGTTGTCGAGCAGTTCGAGTGCAACCGCCACGAAGATGTTCTCATCGTCGGTCGGATGAGGCAGCCGGCGCTGTGCCGTACGCCCGCTGCCATACGAATACTTAAGCTTGAGCGTTACCGTGGCACCCGTCAGCCCCTGACGGCGCAGGCGGCGTCCCACTGACTCTCCCAACAGCGCAATTGCCGCCTCAATATCCCCACGCTCAGTCAGATCTTTAGCAAAGGTGCGTTCATTGCTGACCGACTTGACCTCTCGCTCTTCATCGAGGCTCGTGACTTCGGAGATTTCGAGTCCCAGCGCACGCTGGCGCATGCGTTCGCCGTTGACGCCAAAAATAGAGGCCAGTGTGGACTCAGGCGCGCGCGAAAGCTCGCCGAGGGTGTAGATGCGCATGCGGCGCAGTCGCTCCTCGGCCGAGCGCCCTATGCCGCTCATGGCAGATACCGGCAGCGCGGCCAAAAAGCGCTGCTCGGTTCCGGGGCGCACGATGGTCAGCCCAAACGGCTTGTCCCGCTCGCTTGCGATCTTTGCGACCGTCTTGTTGCAGCCCACGCCAATGGAGCAGGTCACACCCAGCGCTGCCACGCGGTCGCTTATACGCTGCGAAACCAGTAGCGGGTCTTCGGGCGCAAAGCGACCCGGTGTGATATCGATAAAGGCCTCATCGATGGATACGCGCTCAACGCGCGGGGTCTCGTCGGCGAGAATCGCCATGACCTGCGCGCTCACCTCGCGGTAGCGATCAAAGTGCCCGTGCGTCCAAATGGCTTGCGGGCACAAGCGCCGCGCCTCGGCCGAGGCCATGGCAGAGTGCACGCCAAAGCGACGTGCCTCATACGAACACGTGGACACGACGCCACGCGAATCGGCGTCTCCGCCCACGATGAGCGGTTTTCCGCGCCATTCGGGATGGTCGAGCATCTCCACGCTCGCAAAAAACGCATCGAGGTCCATGAGGCCCACCGCCGGACCCGTCCAGGGAGGCGGCGTGACGCCCGTGGCATCCTCATAACCGTATGTATGTTCGCGTCTTTCCATGTCATGAGTATACCGCGCAGCTCATGTGGGGTGCGTGTATGTGCTTGCAAATCCCGAATTCTTGTCTAAGATATGGATTTGCCCTCGACTACACCGAAGAAGTTGGTCTCACGGACTTCACCTGCCCGCGTCGATGGCGTATTATGTTCAACTGTTTGTTTGTAGTTGCAGCCTAAAGCTGCTTGGTTGGAGGAGTTTCCTTTGGCAGTCAAGATTCGCCTTGCTCGTCACGGCGCTAAGAAGCGTCCGTACTACCGTGTCGTCGTCGCCGATTCCCGCGCCCCGCGTGACGGTCGTATCATCGAGGAGGTTGGCCGCTACAACCCGATGACCGCCCCCAAGACCATCAACCTCGACCTCGAGAAGATCGCCGACTGGCAGTCCAAGGGCGCTCAGCTCACCGACGCCGTCGCCGCTCTGGTCAAGGCCGCCAACGAGGGCGAGAAGACTGAGACCGTCGTCAAGAAGTCCAAGAAGCAGCTCGCCAAAGAGGCCGAGGCCGCTAAGGCTGCCGCTGAGGCCGCTGAGGGTGCCGAGGAGTAAATCGTGCCTGAGGTTGACGCTGCACAGCTCGAGGGTGAGGCAATGCTCTCAGATCGCATCGCCGATCTCGTCGAATATCTCGTTGTTCAGATCGTCGACGACCCGGATTCCGTGAGCCTTGAGGTCATCGATGGTGACGACGCCTCTACGATTGAGGTTTCGGTCGCCGAGGATGATGTCGCTAAGGTCATCGGCCGTCGTGGCCGTACCGTCAAGGCCATTCGCACGCTCGCCCGTGCACTGGCCGCTCGCCTCGACACTGCTGTCGAGGTAGAGGTTCTGGGCTAGGACCTTGAGGTCCCAGTACAAAAACATCGCCCGTGTGGTCAAGCCGCACGGAAGGAAGGGGGAGGTCCTCGCGCAGCCGCTGCGGGGGCTTCCTTCTGTATTAGAGCCGGGTATGCGCGTCGCCCTGACGCCGCCGGCGCTCAAGCGCGACCGCTTTTGCACGGTCGTGTCCGTCACCGATACGGGCGATGGCGATCTGGTCTCGTTTGAGGGCATTGACGACTTGACGGCCGCCGAGGGCATCACGGGATGCTACGTGCTGGCAAATCGTGACGACTTTGAGCTCGATTCGCTCGACGCTGCCTATACCGACCTGATGGGTCGCGAGGTGGTCGACGAGCGCTTCGGTTCGCTCGGTACGATCGTCGAGATCATGTCGACGCCCGCCAACGATGTTTGGGTTGTCGAGGGTGATCGGTACGGCGAGGTGCTGATTCCCGTGATCGAGCAGGTCGTGCTCGATCTTCCCGACACAGGAACAATTTCCGTCCACGTTATGGACGGCCTGATCGATATGGACAAGTAGGGAGGACAACATGCTGATCGAGACCCTTTCGGTCTTTCCCGAGATGTTTGAGCCCGTCATGTCCACATCGATCTTGGGCCGCGCCCGCAAGGCCGGCCTTTTTGATTTTAAGGCGTATAACCTGCGCGACTGGACGCACGACCGCCATCGTACCGTCGATGACGAGCCGTACGGCGGCGGGCAGGGCATGCTCATGAAGGTCGAGCCTATCGCCGAGGCCATCGAGGCCATTAGCGCAGAGGGTCCCAAGCCCACTGTGGTGTTCTTTACCCCCTGTGGCGAGCCCTTTACGCAGCATGTGGCCGAGCGCCTGCTCAAAAGTGAGCGCCTGCTGTTTGTGTGCAGTCGCTACGAGGGCGTCGACGAGCGCGCGTATGCGTATGCCGATGAGCGTCTGTCGATCGGCGACTACGTGCTTACGGGCGGCGAGCTTCCCGCTATGGTCGTTGCCGATGCCGTCGTACGCCTGATTCCCGGCGCCCTGGGCGACGAGATGAGCAACGTCGACGAGTCGTTCTCGACCGCCGAGGACGGAGGACTGCTCGAGTACGCGCAGTACACCCGTCCTGCCGAGTTCAACGGCGAGGGCGTGCCGCCGGTGCTCGTGAGTGGCGATCATGCCAAGGTCGATGCCTGGCGTCGCAAGAACGCCATCGAGCGCACCTGCCGCTGGCGTCCCGATCTGATCGAGACGGCGCGCCTTACGCCCCAGGAGCGCGCTTACGCGCAGGAGATTTTGGACGCTGCGTATTCGCAGAGCGAGGAGTGAGAATGGTTCCATCGCAGCATTCCGCGTTGAGGGGCGCTTTTGAGTGGATCGCGGTCATCGCGATCGCGCTCGTGGCCACCTTCTTGATTCGCTCGTTTGTGGTCGAGCCCTTTGTGGTGCCCACCGGCTCCATGGAGTCCACGATCGAGATTGGCGACCAGATCCTGGCACAAAAGGTGAGCCTCGAGCTCGGTCAGCCCGTCAAGCAGGGTGATATCGTGGTGTTTCACAACCCCGATGGCACCTCCGAGCATGATGTTCTTGTCAAGCGTGTTATTGCCACGGCCGGCCAGACGGTCGACCTGCAGGATGGCAAGGTGGTCGTTGACGGCCAAGCGCTCGACGAGGACTATACGACGGGCATGAGCTGGCCGCTTTCGGTCCAAGCGCCCGGCGCTCAGGTAAGCTATCCCTACTCGGTTCCCGACGGGTGCGTGTGGGTGATGGGCGACAATCGCGAAAACTCTGCCGACTCACGTTATTTTGGTCCCGTCGATCGCTCTGATTTGATCGCAGTGGCGCTTGTGCGCTACTGGCCGTTCAACCGCATCGGCGCTATCGACTAAAAACCGCTATAGTACAGTACCTAACCGTGTAATCGTTTCGACGAGGGGATATTAGAGGCATGAACGCTTCATCGCTTTCCTTCCAAGACATCATCCTGCGCCTCCAGCAGTACTGGGGCGAGCAGGGCTGCGTCATTATGCAGCCCTATGACTCCGAGGTCGGTGCCGGTACCTTCCATACCGCGACCACGCTGCGCTCGCTCGGTCCCGCCGAGTGGCGCACCTGCTATGCGCAGCCCTGCCGCCGTCCCGCCGACGGCCGCTACGGTGAGAACCCCAACCGCATGCAGCACTACTATCAGTTCCAGGTGCTCATCAAGCCTTCTCCGGTTAACGCCCAGGAGCTCTACCTGGGGTCTCTTGCCGCTATCGGTCTGGACCCCAACGACCATGACGTCCGCTTTGTCGAGGACGACTGGGAGAGCCCGACGCTCGGCGCCTGGGGCCTTGGCTGGGAGGTCTGGCTCAATGGCATGGAGGTCACGCAGTTTACGTACTTCCAGCAGGTAGGCGGCATCGAGGTCGACCCCGTACCCGTCGAGATCACCTATGGCCTAGAGCGCATTGCCATGTATGCGCAGGGCGTTAACTCGGTCTACGACTTGGTGTGGAGCTACCTGCCCGACGGCACGCCCATGACCTATGGCGACGTGTTCCTGGAGAACGAGCGCGAGTTCAGTGCTTATAACTTTGAGGTCGCCAACGTCGAGATGATGCGTCAGAAGTTTGATGACTACGAGGCCGAGTGCCACTCCTGCCTGGAGCGTAAGCTTCCGCTGCCGGCGTACGACTGCGTCATGAAGTGCAGCCACGCTTTCAACCTGCTCGATGCCCGCGGTGCGCTGTCCGCGGTCGAGCGTGCCAACTACATCCTGCGCGTCCGCGCCGTCGCCAAGGCGTGCTGCGAGGCCTATATGGCCGAGGTCGCCGGAGTCAACGAGAATGCCGACCAGGAAGGCGAGGTGGCGTAAGCCATGGCAGACGCTAAGGATTTCCTGTTTGAGATCGGTACGGAGGAAATGCCCTCTGCACCGCTGAACAATGCCGTCAAGCAGCTTGGCACTATGATCGCCAAGGGTCTCGACGAGGCCGGTCTGGCCCACGGCGAGGTCCGCGTGATCTCGAGTCCGCGTCGCCTGGCTGCACTCGTTGCCGACGTCGCCACCGCGACCGATGAGGTTCACGAGGTCAAGCGTGGCCCCGCGGCCAACATTGCCTTCGATGCTGACGGTAACGCCACCAAGGCCGCCCAGGGCTTTGCCCGCAAGTGCGGTGTGGCTGCCGAGGATCTGGTCCGTCGCGAGGACACCGACGGCCGCGAGTACGTGTTCGCCGAGAAGAACATTCCTTCCGCCCCGGCCACCCCGATCCTGACGGCCCTGTGCGAGAAGACCATCGCCGGCCTGCAGTGGCCCAACTACCGCTCTCAGCGCTGGGGTCACGAGCATGCCACGTTCGTGCGTCCGGTCCGTTGGATCTGCTGCCTTTTGGGCGAGGATGTTGTGCCCGTGTCGTTTGCCGATGTGACGAGTGGCAACACCACGCGCGGACATCGCGTTCTGGGCCCCGGTGACCATACGGTCGCCAGCCCCGCCGTCTACGAGCAGGTGCTCGAGGACGCCGGCGTGCTCTCTGCCGAGCGTCGTCGTGAGGCTATCCTTGCCGGTATCGCCGAGGTCGAGGCTGCGCGCCCCGGCTGCCACGTCGATACGCCCAAGAAGGTCTTTGAGGAGGTCATCAACCTCTGCGAGTGGCCGACGGTGCTCGTCGGCACCTTCGATGAGGAGTTCCTCAAGGTCCCGCACGAGATCATCTGCGAGTCTATGCTCACCAACCAGCGCTACTTCCCGATTTATGACGGCGAGGGCAAGCTGACGCGTGAGTTCGTGGTCGTCTCCAACAGCAAGCCCGAGAACGCCGAGCGCGTGATCGACGGCAATGAGCGTGTCGTGCGCGCCCGCCTGGACGACGCCAAGTTCTTCTACGAGGAGGACCTGAAGATCTCCCTCGACGAGTTCCGTGATCGTTTGGCCAAGGTTGCCTTCCAGGAGAAGCTCGGTAGCGTGCTCGCCAAGTCCGAGCGCATCGAGCAGCTCGCGCTCGCTATTGCCCGTGAGGCACACCTGGGTGCTCATCTGGCAGCCGACGCCGGCCGTGCCGCGCACCTGTGCAAGGCCGACCTGGTGTCCAACGCCGTCGTCGAGTTCACGAGCCAGCAGGGCGTGATGGGCGGTTATTACGCTTGCGCGATGGGGGAGAACGACGAGGTCGCCCACGCCATTCGCGATCACTATCGTCCCCGCTTTGCCGGTGACGAGCTGCCCGAGGGCACTGCTGGCTGCATCGTGGCCTGTGCCGACAAGCTCGATACCATTGCCGGTATCTTTGCCATCGGCGAGCCCCCGACCGGCTCCTCCGACCCCTATGCGCTGCGTCGTGCCGCTATCGGCATCATCAACATCCTGCGCGACCGTCTGCCGATCGACCCCACGTCGCTCATCGACTTTGCCCTTGAGCTCTACGCTGAGCAGGGCATTGAGTTTGACGCCGCCGAGGTCGCCCAACAGGTCCGAGATTTCTTCCATGGCCGCCTGGTGAGCATGGCCCGCGACGAGAAGATCCCCGCCGATACCGTTGCCGCGGTCTCTGCCGTGCACATCATCGCGCCGTCCGTGTTCTTCGCCCGCTGCGCCGCGCTCGACGAGGCCCGCAAGAACGATGCCGAGACCTTTGACAACCTGGCCACGGCTTATGCTCGTGCCGCGCACATTTCCAAGCCCGAGCTGGGTGCGGAGTACGACCGCAGCCTGATGGGCGAGGTCGAGCTTGCGCTTGCCGACGCCTCTGAGGCCGCCCAGACCGCCGTCGATGCCGCTCTGGCCGCCGAGGATTATCCGGCAGCCTTTGCCGCCCTCGCCGCCCTGCGTGCACCCATCGACCGTTTCTTTGACGAGGTTATGGTCATGGACAAGGACGAGCAGCTCCGCGATAATCGCCTTAAGCTGCTCAACCGCTTCGAGGCCGTTTTCTCCGGTATCGCCAACATCGGTGAGCTTGCCCGCAAAAAGTAAGCCAGCCTGCGCGTAAGCGCAAAAGGAGCCCCGCATGGATTGCCCGGTCACCGCTCGTCCCACCGTCATCGTTATCTCCGACTCGCTCGGAGATACCGCTTGCGAGGTGGTGCTTGCGGCGTCCGGGCAATTTGATGAAGGGGCTTTTCGTGTTTTGCGCCTGCCCAAGGTGACCTCGGTGGAGCAGGTCGAGTCGTTTGTCGGTCCGCGCGTGGATGCGGACCATCGCGATATCGCCGTGTTTCACACCATCGTCGACCCGTCGCTTCGGGCCCGTGTGCTCGACTATTTGGGCATGCTGCATATCCGTTCGGTTGACCTGATCGGCCCTACGCTTGCCGTGCTGTCTTCGCTCATCGGCGTTGCGCCCAAGGGCGTGGCGGGTGTGATCCATAAGACGGACGACCGCTACTTCCATCGCATCGAGGCCATGGAATATTTTGTTGAGCACGACGACGGGCGCGGTTGTGACGACTTGTCGGGCGCCGATATCGTGCTGTTGGGCGTGTCTCGCACGTCCAAGACGCCGCTGTCGATGTATCTGGCTTACCAGGGCTACAAGGTCGCCAACGTTCCGCTGGCGCACGGCATGGAGACGCCCAAGTCGATCTACGAGGTCGACCCGATGCGCCTGTTCGGTCTGATTTCGACGGTCGACGTAATCTCTGAGATTCGCGATAGCCGCCTGGGCGATGACTACGCTCGTGCCGTTGCCGGCTCCTATGCCGAGCCCGAGAGCGTGCGCAGCGAGCTCGAGGAAGCCCGTTCCCTCATGAAGCGGCTAGGCTGCTTTGTGGTGCGTACCGACGGCAAGGCCATCGAGGAGAGCGCTGCCGAGATCATTAGCCACTTGGAGGAAATCCAAGAAGCCCGTGCCCGCCGCGCCGCCCGTCGAGCCTAACAGTAGCAGCATTTTGATAAAGCGATTTAGCAAAAATATCGCATCTGACCTGCACCTTCTTACAGTGGTATCTTCATAAGGTAACCACCTTTACCTACCATTTACCGCCAGTTTTAGCACGTTTACCAAACCGCGCATCCTCTGCTTAAGCCCGCTCAAAACCCGCCGTATAGTTCCCTCATGGCCCGCATCTGGCGGGTCGATTCGTTACCACGGTCGTGTGCGTAAGCGCATGGAAGGGGAAGTATCGTGAGCGATTGCAAGAGGGTTTACCGTTTTGGAACCGACGCCCAGGGCGCCTGTGTCACCGAGGGCGACAAGTCCATGAACTTCGTGCTTGGCGGCAAGGGCGCAAACCTTGCCGAGATGAGCCGCATCGGCCTGCCGGTTCCCGGTGGTTTTACCATTACCTGCCAGACCTGTGTCGAGTACTCCGGTGCCGGCAACGTCTGGCCCGAAGGCGCGCTCGATGAGATCGTTGCTGCCGAGGCGGACCTCGAGGCCCGCTGCGGCAAGAAGCTCGGCGACGCCTCCGATCCGCTGCTCGTGTCGGTTCGTTCGGGCGCTCCGTTCTCCATGCCCGGCATGATGGACACGGTCCTCAACTTGGGCCTCAATGACGACTCCGTTCAGGGGCTCATCGCCCAGACGCAAAATCCGCGTTTTGCTTGGGATAGCTACCGCCGCTTTATTCAGATGTTCTCCAACGTCGTTATGGGCGTTGACGCCGACCTGTTCGAGAACGCCCTGACCCAGGCACGCCTGGTCGCCGGCGTCCGCGTCGACTCCGAGCTTTCGGCCGAGGATCTGCAGGAGCTCGTCGAGACCTTTAAGGGCATCTTCTCCGAGAACGTCGATGCCTCCCTGTATCCCGAGCTCGAGGTCGCCGATGGCAAGCCCGTTTTCCCGCACGACCCGGAGCTTCAGCTACGCCTTGCAATCCAGGCCGTCTTTGGCAGCTGGATGAACGAGCGTGCCTGCATCTACCGCAAGCAGCATGGTATTTCCGACGAGCTCGGCACCGCCGTCAACGTGCAGGCCATGGCCTTTGGCAACAAGGGCGAGACCTCTGCGACGGGCGTCGCCTTCACGCGTAATCCGGCCGACGGCACCAAAGAGTTCTACGGTGACTTTTTGGTTAATGCCCAGGGCGAGGACGTCGTCGCCGGCATCCGCAACACCGAGCCCATTGCCGACCTCAAGACCACCCCGGGCCTCGAGTCCGCAGGTGAGGAGCTCGAGCGCGTGTTCCTGACGCTCGAGGATCATTACCGCGATATGTGCGATATCGAGTTCACCATCGAGCAGGGCAAGCTCTGGATGCTCCAGACCCGCGTGGGCAAGCGCACCGCCACCGCCGCCCTGCGCATCGCTATCGAAATGGTCGAGGAAGGCCTGATCACCCGCGAAGAGGCCGTGAGCCGTATCGATCCCGCGCAACTCGACCAGCTCCTTCACCCGCAGTTCGACGCTTCCAAGAGGTACGAGGCGCTGGCCAGCGGTCTGAACGCCAGCCCCGGTGCCGCCGTGGGTGAGGTTGTGTTCTCGAGTGATGACGCCGTCGCGCGCGCCAACGAGGGCCACAAGGTCATTCTGGTTCGTTGGGAGACCAACCCCGACGACCTGAAGGGTATGGTTGCCGCCGAGGGCATTCTGACCAGCCACGGAGGAAAGACGAGCCATGCCGCCGTTATCGCTCGCGGCATGGGTACGCCCTGCGTCTGCGGCGTTGAGCGCTTCCATATCGACGCCGCCGAGAAGGTCGTGCGCATCGAGGGCAGCGACCGCGTGCTGCACGAGGGCGACGTTATCTCCATCGACGGTACCCAGGGCATCGTCGTCGACGGTCCCGTCGACCTGGTCTCCGCCGAGCTTACCGGCGACCTGGACACCATCCTGTCCTGGGCCGACGAGATTCGCCTGGACGAGACCTGTGGCCATGCCAACCATGTGCGCGTCAACGCCGACAATCCCGAGGATGCCGAGCTCGCCCTCGAGTTTGGCGCCGAGGCTATTGGCCTGTGCCGCACCGAGCACATGTTCTTGGGCGATCGCAAGAACATCATCCAGAGCTTTATCCTGTCTGACGATGAGGCCGTGAAGCAGCAGGCCCTGGCCGACCTGCTCAAGGTTCAGACCGAGGACTTCCTGGCGATGTTCAAGACCATGTCCGGTCGCGATGTGGTCGTCCGCCTGCTCGATCCGCCGCTTCATGAGTTCCTGGATAATCCTCGCGAGCTCGAGGTCGCCATCACCAAGAAGGAAGCCGCTGGCGCCAGCGAGGAAGAGCTTGCCGTCCTGCGCACCCGCCTGCGTCGTATCGACGGCATGGTCGAGTCGAACCCCATGCTCGGCCTACGCGGCGTGCGCCTGTCAGTCGTCTTTAGCGATCTGCCGCTCATGCAGGTCCGCGCCGTCGCCACGGCTGCCGCCCGCCTTATCAAGGAGGGCGTCGACCCGCGCCCCGAGATCATGGTTCCGCTCGTTTCCATTACGGCCGAGCATGTTCAGACCCGCGAGGTTATCGAGCGCGTGATCGCCGAGGTTTCCGCCGAGGAAGGCGTCGAGCTCAATATTCCCGTGGGCACGATGCTCGAGCTGCCGCGTGCCTGCATGGTCGCTGACGAGATCGCCCATCATGCCGACTTCTTCTGCTTTGGCACCAACGACCTCACCCAGACCACCTTCGGCTTCTCCCGCGACGATGCCGAGGCCAAGTTCATCCCGCTGTACATGCACAAGAAAATCTTGAAGGACAATCCCTTCGAGACCATCGATACGGCGGTGCTCGAGCTGGTGCGCATGGCCGTCGAGAAGGGTCGTGCCACCAATCCCGACATGCACTTTGGCGTGTGCGGTGAGCACGGCGGCGACCCCAAGTCCATCAAGGGCCTGTTCAACGTGGCCGATGTGGACTATGTGTCCTGCTCGCCCTATCGCGTGCCCCTCGCACGCCTGGCTGCCGCCCAGGCCAAGCTCGAGGCGAAGCGTTCCGCCTAACGTTTTGGGTATAGACGCCTAGCGTAGCCCCCTTCATGCCGCCCGCCTCATTCGTGAGGCGGGCGGTTATCATGTGCGGGTTTTGTCTTTTTGTCTGCGAAAAAAATTGTTCTTGCAGCAGAAACCCGCGCGTGTATACTCGAATACGTTTGTTCAACTACGTGCCGGCCAAGGTGGTACGGCACCTCTAGAAGAGTAAGGAATTGCACATGGATTACATCCGCGCAATCGAGCGTCAGCAGATCCGCGAGGACATTCCTCAGGTTCGCGTCGCCGACAACGTCAAGGTTCACTACCGCATTAAGGAAGGCGACCGCGAGCGCATCCAGGTCTTTCAGGGCGACGTCATCCGCATGGCCGGCGCCGGTGCCCGCGAGACCTTCACCGTCCGCAAGATGTCCTTCGGTGTCGGTGTTGAGCGTACCTTCCCGCTTCACAGCCCCAAGATCGCCAAGCTCGAGGTCGTCCGTCATGGTCGCGTCCGTCGCGCCAAGCTGTACTACCTCCGCGACAAGGTGGGCAAGGCTGCTCGCATCCCCGAGAAGCGCTAAGAAGATCGCAGCGTCTGTCCACTCGTTTGGACACAAGGGTCACCTTCGGGTGGCCCTTCTTTTTATCTGATTTGCATGCAAGGAGGGCCTGGTATGGCCAACATGACGAGCTCGGTTTCGGCATCGCAGGTTGCCGGTGAGTTGGCGAGCGCTACGTTTGAGGAGATTCCCGCCCTCGTGGAGCATTATCGCGAGGACCCGCGCCAGCAGGTGATCAAGGCTTGCGAACGCGCCCTCAAACGCCATGCCAAAGAGCTTGCCGAGCGCGAGCGCGTCAATGACATGTACGAGCTTATGCATGAGCTTGGCGGCGATGGGGTGGTCGTTGGTGTCGACGAGGTGGGTCGCGGATCGGTGGCCGGTCCTTTGACGGTATGCGCCGTCTGCCTTCCTATGGAGCCGCGCGTCTGGGGCATCAACGATTCCAAAAAGCTCACGCCGGCGCGCCGCGAGTTGCTCTCAGTGAAGATTGCCGAGGTGGCGACGGCGATCGGTTTTTGCCATATCGCGCCTAAGGATATCGATGAGATGGGCATGGCCCGTGCTATCCGTACCGCCGTTGCGGGCGCCGTGGCCGATACGGGACTTGAACCCGACTGCGTCCTCATGGATGGCAACCCCTTGGGCGCCGTTCCTAACGAGCGCGATGTGGTGAAAGGCGATGCCAAGATCGCCTGCATCGCCGCGGCGTCCGTCATGGCCAAGGTCACGCGTGACGAGATGATGGTCGAGTACGACGCCGAGTATCCCGAGTACCATCTGGCCGAGTCGAAGGGCTATGCGAGCCCCGAGCACATCGAGGCCATTCGCAAACATGGACTTTGCCCGCTGCATCGTGTGAGCTTTTGCGGAAACTTTCTGCAGACTGAGCGCCTTTTCTAGGTCAATTGTGGAGACAGGGACCTCTGGCGTTTTATAAACCTGCTGGTAGCGGGCCGTATGCAACAGCATTGCTGCGTACGGCCCTTTTTTTGACGGCATTTGGTCAGCTTTTGGTTTGCTTCCTGTACTTACCCGCATGAAAGGTGCCCTCATCATCGGGGCAATGCAGTGTGCGGGAAAGGAGACCCCATGAGTGCCGCAAGCAAAAAGAGCAAGACGCAGCAGCTCAAGGAGCGTTGGGAAAACGGCGAGCTCGACTGCGGGGCGATGACGCCCGAGTTTATCAAGGGACTCAGTCCCCGCGAGCTGGGTATGCTGGGCGAGCTGATCACCATCGACTACTTTAACGAGCGCGGCTACACCTTGCTGGAGCAGGGTTATCGTTGCACCGAGGGCGAGGCTGATCTGGTGCTGCTCGATGAGCTCGACGATGTCGTGGTAATGGCCGAGGTCAAGACCAGACGCGTCGCACTGGATTGCAGCACGAGGGTCTTTCCGGAGGAGGCCGTGGACGCCCAAAAGCAACGCCGCTACCGCCGCATCGCAAGTTGCTATCTCATGGAGCATTATCCGCTCAAGGCGATTCGCTTCGATGCCGTGGGTGTCACCATTCGCGGCGGGCATATCGCCGAGATCGAGCATCAGTACAACGCGTTCGATTGGCAGGTTTCGTGATGGCGTTCGAGACGTTTGCCGTTCACGCGGCCTGCATTCGTGGCGTCGAGGCGATTCACGTCACGGTCGAGGTCTCGCTTGCCGGTGGCGTTCCGGGCATTCAGATGCTCGGTATTCCGAGTATGGAGGTGATGGAGTCACGCGGTCGTATTCGCTGCGCGATGCGCTCGGCCGGCTTTGAGATCCCACGCTCGGGCATTACGGTCAATCTGGCGCCCGGCGATATTCGCAAGACTGGAAGTGGCTTTGATCTGCCCATCGCCATCGCGGTTCTGGCGGCCGATGGTCAGATTCCCTGCGACAACCTCGATCGTTGTCTTATCGCTGGTGAGCTTGGCTTGGACGGTACGGTGCTTCCTGTCAAGGGCGAGGTAGCGTTTCAGCTATTGGCTCGCGACATGGGGCTGTCTTTTATCGCCGGCAGGTCCGACCAGCATGTGCCACTCGCGGGCGTGGATTGCGGCTTTATCGATCATTTGTCTCAGCTTGCTCATGGTATGGGCGATGCCGCGCGGCACTACTTGGATTCCGAGGGCGTCGAGGCGACCTTTGAGCCAGAGCTCGACTATGCCGACGTGCTGGGGCAGGAAGTCGCTAAACGCGGCATGGCGCTTGCGGCGGCAGGAGAACTCGGCTTGCTCATGATCGGGTCTCCGGGATCGGGCAAGACGATGCTCGCACGCCGTATGACCGGCATCCTACCCGAGCTTTCCGTTGAGGATCAGCAGGAGGCACTGTGCATCCATTCGGTTTTGGGTGAGAACATTGATGGCTTGTTGGCGGGGCACCGCCCCTTCCGCAGTCCCCACCACAGTATTTCGACCGCAGGCCTTATCGGCGGTGGGCGCCCGGTGCACCCGGGTGAGATCAGCCTTGCTCATGGCGGCGTGCTCTTTTTGGACGAGCTTGCCGAGTTTCCCACTGGCGTGCTGCAGACGCTGCGTCAGCCCATCGAGCGCGGCTACGTGAGGATCGTACGCGTCGACGGGGCTTTTACCTTCCCGTCGCGCTTTCAGCTGCTGGCTGCGAGCAATCCCTGCCCCTGCGGCTTTTTGGGCGATCGCGAGGTGCCGTGTCGCTGCTCGGCGGCGATGGTCGAGCGCTATCGGTCTAAACTGCGCGGTCCTTTGGCCGACCGTATCGACATGATGATTGATGTGACCCGTCCCGACCCTCAAGTGATTATCGAGGGTGCGGAGGGCATGTCGTCGGCCGAGTTACGTGACTACGTTGTGCGCGGTCGCGCCTTTCGCGCTTGGCGCGAATCCCGCATGGACGATGCGGATGCCGAGGCCGAGGATGACGAGACACGGTCCATTGACGGCGTCGTTTCGACCTTTGAGCTCGATGATGCGGCGGAGAAGTGTGTGCTCGGCCTGTCGAAGCGCACGCATCTCACAGGGCGTGGCATCGTTCGCCTTGTTCGCATTGCGCGCACGATCGCAGATGTCGCCGAGAGCGAGCAGGTGACGCAGGACCACGTGCTCGAGGCGGCGATGTACCAGGGAAGGAGGGACCAATGATGGTTGAGGGGACCTTCGAGCTGCATCCAGGTGACGCGTTATATCCCGAGACCGTTTTGGAGCTTTCTGATGTACCTCAGACGCTCTATGTGCGCGGCAACCCCGAGGCGCTTTCGACGCCCGCGCTCTCCATCATCGGTGCGCGAAAGGCCTCGCCGTATGGTCTTGCCGTGGCAGAGCTTGCGGCGAAGGTGGCGGTTGAGGCGGGAGTGACGGTAGTTTCGGGCGGTGCGGTCGGTTGTGACCAGGCCTCGGGTTGGGCTGCGGTCAACGCCGGCGGCAAACACGTTGTGGTGCTGGGGACGGGCGCCGACGTGGTCTACCCGCGTTCGAGCGCGGGGCTGATTACGCGCACGCTTGATACGGGTGGCGCGGTCGTGTCGATCTCTCCGTGGGGCATGGGTCCGCGCAAGTTCGCCTTTCCGCGCCGCAATCGCGTAATCGCGGCCCTGTCGCAAGCCCTCTTTGTATCCGAGGCGGGTATGCCTTCTGGGACGTTTTCCACAGCCGAGGCTGCTATGGATTTGGGGCGCGAACTTCTTGCCGTGCCGGGGTCGATCCTATCGCCCGAGTCGCGTGGCACGAATTACCTCATTGCGAACGGTGCCTGCTGCATCATCGACGAGGAATCTATCGAGATGGCTATCTCACGCATCTACGGCACCCTGCGCTACTCGCGCCCCGATGCTCCCGGCATTGCCGACCTGAATCCAACGCAGCAGACCGTGATGCATGCGCTCATCGCCTCTCCACTCAAGGTCGACGACATTGCGGCGCTCGTCTCGCTCGATGCTGTCGGCGTACTCAAACTCTTGGGTTCGCTTGAACTCGAGGGCCTTATCGAGCGCATGATGGATGGAAGGTATGCGCCCTCCAAGTTTGCCCTTCACGCCCAGACACCCTTCGGTCACAATGGAAAACGTGTCAATTAGAAAGGTGTTTGCAGATGCAGTTCGATCAGGTGACGGTTATCGGTGGCGGTCTGGCGGGTTCGGAGTGCGCGATCCAGCTTGCAGACCGCGGGTTTGCCGTAAAGCTGTGCGAGATGCGCCCCCAGGTGAGCTCCCCGGCCCACCATACCGATCATCTGGCAGAGCTCGTCTGCTCCAATTCGTTTAAGTCGACCCGTCCGGATTCCGCGGCTGGTTTGCTGAAAGCTGAGCTTGAGCGCATGGGTTCAGTCCTGCTCGATTGCGCCCATCGCGCGGCTGTTCCCGCCGGTGGCGCCTTGGCGGTCGACCGCGTCAAGTTTTCCGAGCTTGTCGAGGCCGAGGTTGCCGCTCGTCCCAATATCGAGGTCGTGCACGGCGAGGTCACGCAGATTCCCGAGGGTCACGTGGTCATTGCCGCGGGCCCGCTGTGTTCACCGGCGCTGAGCGAAGAGGTCATGAAGCTCGTCGGTGGCGACGCCCTTGCGTTCTTCGATGCCGCGGCGCCGATCGTCGATGCCTCCACGCTCGATATGGACGTGCTGTTCTCGCAGTCGCGCTACGAGGAGCAGGGGAGCGGCGACTATCTCAACGCTCCGCTCAACAAGGAGGAGTACGAGGCCTTTATCGAGGCGCTTACCACGGCCGACCGCGTGGTGCTCAAAGACTTTGAGGGCGGCGATCTGTTCCAGGCCTGCCAGCCTGCCGAGGAAGTTGCGCGCACCGGCAAGGACGCCATTCGCTTTGGCGCCATGAAGCCCGTCGGCCTCACCGACCCGCGTACCGGACGTCGCCCCTGGGCGGCGATTCAGCTGCGTGCCGAGAACAAGGAGAAGACCGCCTATAACCTGGTGGGCTTCCAGACCAACTTGACCTTTGGCGAGCAGAAGCGCGTCTTCCATATGGTGCCGGGCCTGGAGAACGCTGAGTTCTTCCGCTACGGTGTCATGCACCGCAATACCTTTGTCGACGCCCCGCACGTGCTCGATGGCACCTTTGCCGTGCCCGGTACCGGCGTGCGTCTGGCCGGTCAGATCACCGGTACCGAGGGATACATGGAAGCCGTGGCGACAGGTCTGCTCGCGGCGCTCAACACCTATGCCGAGGCTATCGGTGCCGCGGGCGTCGAGTTGCCGCGTGTGGGTGCCCTGGGTGCGCTCGTGGGCTACGCGACCGATCCTGCCACCGTGGGCTATCAGCCTATGCATGTCAACTTTGGCCTGGTGCCGCCGCTCGAGGACGGTAAGCGCCGCAGCAAGCGCGACCGCTATCAGGCCTATGCGGACCGTGCGCTCGAGGCCCTCGATGCCTACTTGGCCACACGTTCCGACTTGTTTGGAGGCGACCGGTCATAGCCTTTGACCTGTACGACACCGTCGACTCTTTTATCGCCTATATCGCACGCGTTGAGGGGCTTTCTCCCAATACGGTGACGGCCTATGGCTCGAGACTGGAGCGCTTTGCTGCCTGGTGCGAGCGCGAGGATATTGATGCTTTCGCTGCCGACGTGCGCACCATTCGTCGCTATCTTGCTGAGCTTTCGCGTGAGCAGGTGGCTCCCCGAACGCTTGCGGCGCACCTGTCGGCTATCCGATCTCTCTATCGCTGGATGGCTGCCGAGGGGATTGTCGAGGGCGATGCGGTCTCGGCGATCGCGTCGCCCAAGCTGCCGCGTGACCTGCCGGGCGTCCTTACGACCCAGCAGGTCGAGGCGCTGCTCAAGACGCCTGATACCTCAACACCCGCGGGACTGCGCGATGCGGCGATGCTCGAGTTGCTCTATGCCTCGGGTGCCCGCATCTCAGAGCTTGCGGCGCTCAATGTGGAATCCATCTCATGGTCCGAGCGCACGCTGCGCCTGTGGGGCAAGGGAAGCAAGGAGCGCATCGTTCCTCTGTATCGTCGTGCGCTCGATGTGACGCGTCTCTATATTGAAGAGGGGAGGCCGGAGTTGCTCGCTCGGGCAAAGCGCCGCGACCTCGCTACCGGGCCGCATCCGCTGCTTATATCGGCGCGCGGCAATCGCATGAGCGCCGCGATGCTCCGGCGGCGGTTCCATACGCTGGCGACGCTCGCCGGCATTCCGGCTGACATCGCCCCGCATGCGATGCGCCATACCTTTGCGACCGACTTGCTCGAGGGGGGTGCGGACCTGCGCTCGGTTCAAGAGCTGCTGGGCCATGCGAGCCTGTCCACGACGCAGATTTACACGCATCTCACACCCGATCGGCTCAAACGTGCCGTGGCTCAAGCCCATCCCCGCGGCGAATAGTGGCTGGGACGTCCCGCGCCGCACCGAGGTGTGTGGTTTTGATTGCGGGTTGGCAGGAAGAAGCATTCCTGCTATCATTCATCGGGTTGCTTCACGGCAACATGTTTTTATCACGCACGCGCGGCTACTTCATACCGTGGTGCCCGGGCTTTGGTAGCACATGTCCGGGTTGGTTTTGGAGGATGACCCCGCGCGGAGGCAAACCACAGGAGGTTTAACATGGCTACCAAGATTAATATCCGCACCCTGCTCGAGGCCGGCTGCCACTTCGGTCACCAGACCCGTCGCTGGAACCCCAAGATGAAGCCGTTCATCTTCGGTGAGCGCAACGGCATCTACATCCTCGACCTCAAGCAGACCATCCTCGACGCCGACCAGGCCTACACCTTCGTCAAGAACGTCGCCAAGGGCGGCAACGTGCTGTTCGTCGGCACCAAGAAGCAGGCTCAGGAGGCCGTCAAGAACGCTGCTGAGCGTGCCAACATGCCTTATATCAACCAGCGTTGGCTCGGCGGTATGCTGACCAACTTCGTCACCATCCGCTCCCGCATCAACCGCATGGAGGAGCTCGAGGCCATGGTCGAGGACGGCCGCATGGCTGTTCTGCCCAAGAAGGAGCAGGCTGTTCTCGGCAAGGAGCTCACCAAGCTCCAGACCAACCTCGGTGGCGCCCGCGACATGAAGGGTCTGCCCCAGGCTCTCTTCGTCATCGACACCAAGCGCGAGGAGAACGCCATCAAGGAGGCTCAGCGCCTGAACATCCCCGTCGTCGCCCTGATCGACACCAACTCCGATCCCGACGAGGTCGAGTACGGCATCCCCTGCAACGATGACGCTATCTCCGCTGTCACCCTTATGTGCGAGCTCATGGCTGACGCCTGCCTCGCTGGCTCTGGTAAGGAGCAGGTCT
This sequence comes from uncultured Collinsella sp., assembly GCA_900544645.1. GTDB lineage: Bacteria > Actinomycetota > Coriobacteriia > Coriobacteriales > Coriobacteriaceae > Collinsella. The sequence continues at coordinate 8,281 of UQWG01000007.1, read as the reverse complement.
CCGAGGCCGAGATGGCCGCTGAGCCCAAGGCCGAGTAAATCAGTCTTAGTTAATTCTTTTTCATCTCTTTGAAAGGAACCACAATGGCCCAGATTACCGCCGCTATGGTCAAGCAGCTCCGCGAGATGACCGACTCCCCGATGATGGAGTGCAAGAAGGCTCTCGTCGAGGCTGACGGCGACATGGACGCCGCTGTCGACGTTCTGCGTAAGAACGGCCTTGCCAAGGCTGCCAAGAAGGCTGGCCGTGAGACCAACGAGGGCGCTGTCGCTGCGTTCGTCTCCGAGGATGGCAAGACCGGCGCTCTGCTCGAGCTCTCCTGCGAGACCGACTTCGTTGGATCCAACGCCAAGTTCACTGGCTTTGCTTCCAAGGTCGCTGAGGTTGTCGCTACCACCGAGCCTGCTGACGTCGACGCTCTGCTCGAGAAGCCGATGGGCGAGGAGACCGTTTCCTCCGAGCTCACCGAGATGATTCACATCATGGGCGAGAACATGAAGATCTCCCGCTTCGCTGCCCGCAAGGCTGAGAACGGCGCGCTCGCTTCTTACATCCACATGGGTGGTAAGATCGGCGTCCTCGTCGAGTTCGCCTTCGAGAAGGCTGAGACCGCTCAGGCTGAATCCTTCAAGACCTTCGCTCACGACGTTGCCCTTCAGGTTGCCGCCGTCGCCCCGATCTGCGCTACCCGCGATCAGGTTCCGGCCGAGACCGTCGAGCACGAGAAGCAGATCTACATGGCTCAGGCTGCCGAGTCCGGTAAGCCCGAGGCTATCCAGGAGAAGATGGCTGTCGGCCGTCTGGAGAAGTTCTACAAGCAGTCCGTGCTCACCGAGCAGGAGTTCATCAAGGACAGCTCCCTCACCATCAAGAAGTACGCTGAGCAGGTCTCCAAGGAGCTCGGCGACACCATTACCGTCGTTGCCTTTGACCGTCTGGTCCGTGGCGAGTAAATAAGCTCTTGTAGCTGGTAATGAGCAGGCTGTGGGTTTTACTCACAGCCTGCTTTTTCATGGCTCTTATCAGAGCCTTTGATATCATATTGAGAGTCTAATTAAAGGAGGATCGCTTTGTCCGACATCCGATATAAACGCGTGCTTCTTAAGCTTTCCGGCGAAGCACTGATGGGCGACGGCCAATATGGCATCGACCCCAAGGTTACCGACCATCTTGCCAAGCAGGTCAAGGAGCTGCTAGCCGTTGGCCATGAGGTCGGCGTCGTTGTCGGCGGCGGCAATATTTTCCGCGGCATGGCAGGCGCTGCCGGTGGCATGGAGCGTGCTCAGGCCGACTACATGGGCATGCTGGCAACCGTTATGAACGCGCTCGCCCTGCAGGATGCCTTCGAGCATAACGATGTTCCCTGCCGCGTGATGAGCGCTATCCAGATGAACGAGATCTGCGAGCCCTATATTCGCCGTCGCGCCATCAACCACCTTTCCAAGGGCAACGTCGTTATTTTTGCCGCCGGTTCGGGCAATCCGTACTTTACGACCGACACCGCCGCGGCTCTTCGTGCGTGTGAGATCGGCGCCGAGATTCTGATTAAAGCCACCAAGGTTGACGGCATCTACGATAAGGATCCCGTCAAGTGCGCTGATGCCGTCCGTTTTGACAAGATTACCTATCACGAGGTTCTCGTCCGCGGTCTGCAGGTTATGGATTCCACGGCTACGGCACTGTGCCAGGACAACCGTATGCCGATTTTGGTCCTCAACATCGATGGCGAGGACACCGTCAAGCGCGCGCTTTCGGGTGAGCCCGTCGGCACGCTCGTCTATCAGGAGGATTAAGCATGGCAGAGAACATCACCGCCCATATGGACAAGTCGCTCGAGTCCCTCAAGCATAACTTCTCCAAGGTCCGTACCGGCCGCGCCAATGCCAACATTCTGTCCGACATCACCGTCGATTATTACGGTGTTCCCACGCCGGTCACGCAGGTTGCCGCCGTCAAGACCCCCGAGGCCCACATGCTGCTCATCGAGCCGTGGGACAAGGCACTCATCAATGCTATCGTCAAGGCCATCGGCGCTTCCGATCTGGGTATTACCCCCAACTCCGATGGCACCGTCGTTCGTCTTCCGTTCCCGGCTCCCACTGAGGAGCGCCGTCGCGAGCTCGTCAAGGAGTGCCGCGAGTACGCCGAGCAGGCCAAGGTGTCTATCCGTAACATCCGTCGCGACTTCAACAACAAGCTCGAGCGCGATGAGGAGCTCACCGAGGACGATGTCCGTCGCGAGCAGGCCAAGGTCCAGAAGCACACTGATGAGTATGTCGCCAAGGTCGAGGAGCTTCTGAAGGAAAAAGAAGCCGAGGTCATGGAGATCTAAGGTGCAATACGACGAGCATAAACTGGTCGAGTACTTTGCCGACGCCCCTGCGGGCGTCGGTTTTTCCGACCTTGACCTCAATAACATTCCGCACCATATCTCGTGCATCATGGATGGCAACGGTCGTTGGGCCACGTCGCGCGGTTTTGCACGCACTGAGGGCCACAAGGCGGGTATCGTCTCGCTGCGCGAGATCATTACCGCCTGCGTGCGCCTGGGCGTCGACGTGCTTTCTGCCTATGCGTTTTCTACCGAAAACTGGAACCGCCCGCAGCATGAGGTCAACGTCTTGATGCACTTGTTTGCCAAGACGTTCATCGACGAGTTGCCGCTTCTGAAGCGCGAAAACGTGCGCGTTGTCTTTTTGGGTGATATTTCCGCGCTGCCCAAGAAGACCCGCGACGTTTTTGAACGCGGTCTTGCCGAGTGCGCCGATCACACCGGTATGACGCTGGCGCTTGCCGTCAACTACGGCGCGCGTGCCGAGATTACCCGCGCTGTCCGTCAGATCGCGCTCGACGTTGCCGCCGGTAAGATTGATCCTGCCGCAATTGATGACGACATGGTGGCTTCCCACCTCTATACCGCCGGCCTTCCCGATCCTGAGCTTGTGATTCGCACCTCTGGTGAGCTGCGCCTTTCGAACTATCTGCTATGGCAGGTGGCTTATTCCGAGTTCTATGTCACCGATACCTATTGGCCCGACTTTGATCGTTGGGGCCTTGTCGACGCCATTTTGGCCTATCAGGGCCGTGACCGTAGGTTTGGTGGACTGAGCAAGACCGAGGAGGCTTAATCGTGTCCGATCGTCCCAAGGCATCTGCTCCCAAGACGCCTGCGCGCAAAGCTACCGCTGCGGGAGCGCCTACAGCGAAGAGCGGCACCGGTTCGTGGCTGGCGGGCTTTATTACCCGTGCCGCCGCGGGTATCGTCTACGCCGTTGTCTTTATCCTGTGCCTGGTTTTGGGTATCGTGCCCACTGCCATCTTTGTTTCCGTCATGAGCGGTCTGTGCTGCTATGAGTTTTTCCGTATGACAAGGCTCGATGGCAAGATGGCTAACGAGCGCATGGGCATCGCTGCCGCCGTGCTCTTTCCGCTGTCGGCGCTGGGCGATTCGATGCTGCTGAATGCCCTGCTTTTTGCCCTGATGCTCGCTGTGGGCATTTGGTATGTCTGGTCGCCGCGTACCCGCATCTCTGATGTGGCCGTGACGCTCATGGGTCCCATCTACACTGGCTTTATGCTGTCGGCTATCGTGCTGCTGCGCGATGCCGTGCCCGGTTTTGCCGGCGCCTTGCTTTCGGTGGGCGTTTGCGCGTCCCTTTGGGTCTCCGATTCGTTTGCCTACATCGTGGGCAGCCGTATCGGTAAGCACAAGATGGTTCCCAAGATCTCTCCCAAAAAGAGCTGGGAGGGGTTTGTCGGCGGCATCCTGGGCTCGGTTTTGATTTGGCTCATCCTGTGGGCGACGCACTTCTACAAGCTCAGCCTGCCCTATGCGCTGCTGTGCGGCGTGGTCGTGTCCGTCCTGGGCGTTATCGGCGACCTCATCGAGTCGCGTATCAAGCGTGGCGTGGGCGTCAAGGATTCCGGCAACCTTATCCCGGGCCATGGCGGCATGCTCGACCGTAGCGATTCGCTTATCTTCGGTTGCATCACCGCGCAGCTGATGCTGATGATCGGAGGCGTGCTGTAATGTCCTTCCAGACGACGTATGGCCCCGATGGACGCCTCCGTGTTGCCATCCTGGGTTGTACGGGCTCTATCGGCACCCAGGCACTCGATGTGTGCCGTCAGCATGCCGATCGCCTGCAGGTGACGGCGCTGTCCGTTAACTCCAGTACCTCCGAGCTCGTTGCCGCTGCCCGCGAGTTCTCGGTTCCGGCGGTTGCCGTGGCCGATGTCGCTCATGGCGATGACGCCGTGCTGCAGGAGTTGCCCGAGGGAACGAAGCTCGGCGTTGGCGCGCAGGCGGTTTGCGAGCTCGCGCGTCGCGACGATGTCGACTGCGTGCTCGTCGCTATTGTGGGCGCCGCCGGTCTCGAGGCGAGCCATGCGGCCTTGACCTCGAATAAGCGTCTTGCCCTTGCCAACAAGGAGTCCCTCGTCGTCGGCGGCGACTTGCTTATGCCGTTGGCGCAACCGGGCCAGCTTATTCCAGTCGACTCTGAGCACTCCGCCATCTACCAGTGCTATCTGGGAGAGAACCCACGCGAGGCTCATTGTATTTGGCTCACCTGCTCGGGCGGTCCGTTCTTTGGCCGCACCCGCGACGAGCTCGACCGCGTGACGCGTGCCGATGCCCTCGCACATCCCACGTGGGCCATGGGTGCCAAGATCACCATCGACTCCGCCACCCTCATGAACAAGGGCCTGGAGCGCATTGAGGCCATGCATCTGTTTAACTGCGACCTCGATTTCATTAACGTGGTCGTGCAGCGTCAGTCCAAGATTCACTCTATGGTCGAGTTCGCCGACGGCTCCGTGATGGCGCATCTCGGTGCTTCCGACATGCGTATTCCCATCCAGTTCGCGTTCTCGTATCCCGAGCGTTGGGATACCCCGGCGCCTCGTATCGATTTCCGCGAGCTGGGGCAGCTCACGTTTGATGCTGCCGACATGGATACCTTCCGCTGTCTGGCACTGGCCGAACGTGCCGGCAAGACGGGTGGCACCATGCCGTGCGTGCTCAATGCCGCCAACGAGGTCGCCGTCGATGCCTTCCTGCACGATGACTGCAGCTTTACCGATATCGATCGCATTGTGGAATCCTGCATGGATTCCCACGATATGCAGGCGGTCGATTCGTTTGAGCAGCTTCGCGACATCGATGCATGGGCGCGTGAAAAGGCTGCGCAGGTGCTCGCCGCAACCCGTTCCTAACCCATAAGGATTGCTTTTTCGTTTTATGGATACTGTTCTGAGCGTTCTCTCATCGGTCTTTTGGGGCCTGCTGATGCTTTCCGTCCTTGTGTTTTTGCACGAGGGCGGCCACTTTTTGGCGGCGCGTGCCTGCGGCGTCCGCGTGACCGAGTTCTTTTTGGGCCTGCCGTGTCGCTTTGACATCCATTACACGTCACGTCGCATTGGAACCAAGTTTGGCGTGACCCCGCTGCTGCTGGGTGGCTACGCTGCCATCTGCGGTATGGATCCGACCGACGTCTCGTGCGCCGATCGCGTGCTCGCGGCTATCTATCGTCATGGTCGCGTGACCGTGGCCGACCTTGCCGCCGAGCTCGAGCTATCCGAGGAGGTTGTGCTCGAGGCATGCGCCTTGCTCTTGGGTTGGGGCTCTATCGCGCCTTGGTATGAGGAAGGGGAGAAGACCTCGCCGAGCTACTATCCCACCAAGTATCAGACGCTGCCGCGAGATGCGGCGGGTTACACTACCTTTGACGGCCGCCGTTTCGATCGCGAACATTCAACTGCCGAGGGCGATGTGTGGGAGCTGCCGTGCGGCGAGGCCGAGTTCCTTGCACAAGAGCGTTCGCACACCTATCTTGGCCAGGGCTTTCTCAAGCGCGCCTTTATGCTGCTCGCGGGCATTCTCGTCAATATCCTGACGGGCTTTTTGCTGCTTATGAGCATCTACTCTATTGCGGGTGTCACCGTGCCGATGGATACCAACGTGATCGGTCAGGTTGACGAGGGGTCTATTGCCGCCAAGGCGGGTATCGAGGGCGGCGACGCGATCCTTTCGGTTGACGGTGTCTCATGTTCCACTTGGATGGACGTCTACGATGCTATCGGCAAGGCCGCCGGTAAGGATGATATCGCCATTGAGTATGAGCGCGACGGCAAGCAGCATTCGACCTCGGTTGCGCTCAAAAAGGACGAGCGCCTAGGTGTATATGCCTCTACGCAGGTGGTCCGTTTAGACCCCATCACGTCGGCTCGCCTGTCGTTCTCCTATGTCGCGCAGACGGCGGAGGGCGTGATGCGCCTGCTCCAGCCGCAGCATACGATGGAGATTCTCGATCAGTCTTCTTCGATCGTGGGTATTAGTGTTATGTCCTCACAGGCTGCTGCTGCCGGCCCTGCCACGTTCCTTTCGTTTGCCGCCCTCATTTCGTTCTCGCTTGGCTTTATGAACCTGCTGCCCATCCCACCACTCGATGGCGGCAAGCTGGTCATCGAGATCATTCAAAAGATTGTGGGCCGCGAGCTTCCGCTCAAGGTCCAGACGATTGTGAGCTATGTGGGCATCGCGCTCTTTGCGCTTCTGTTTGTCTATATGCTTCGTTCCGACATCCTTCGATTTATTCTGTAGGGGAGTGTTTGGATTGTCTTTATCCCATTCTTTGCCGCGCGAGCTGACGCGCCCCGTGCATGTGGGCGGCGTGCAGATCGGCGGCGGCGCGCCGGTGGTGGTTCAGTCCATGACCTGCACTGATACCGCTGATGCCCAGGCAACGCTTGGGCAGGTTCGCGCGTTGGCGCAGGCGGGCTGCGATATCGTGCGCGTGAGTGTACCCACCGAGGCCGCGCTCGAGGGTTTCCGCACCATCTGTGCTGAGTCTCCGGTGCCGATCGTCGCCGATATCCACTTTAACCATAAGCTCGCCATTGGTGCCGTTGAGGCCGGTGCTGCCAAGCTGCGCATCAATCCCGGCAATATCGGCGATTGGGCCAAGGTTGACGCGGTGATCGATGCTGCTGGTGCCGCGGGCTGTGCGATTCGTATCGGCGTCAATGCCGGTTCACTCGAGCAGGATATCGCCGAGCGCGAAGAACTCACGCAGCCCGAAAAGCTCGTGATGTCGAGCGAGCGCTTCGTCAAGCACTTTGAGGACCGCGGCTTTACGAACATTGTGCTTTCGGCCAAGGCCCATAGCGTGCAAACGACGCTCGATACCTATCGAGCCCTGTCGCGTGAGATTCCCCACGTTCCGCTTCACCTGGGCGTAACCGAGGCGGGTACCAAGCTTCAGGGCACCATTAAGAGCTCGGTGGGCCTTGGTATTCTGCTGTCTGAGGGTATTGGTGACACCATGCGCGTCTCTCTCACGGCCGATCCGGTTGAGGAGCCGCCGGTTGCCTGGGGTATTCTGCAGTCGCTGGGCCTGCGTCGCCGTGGCCCCGAGATTGTCTCGTGCCCCACGTGCGCCCGCTGCCAGGTTGACCTCATTCCCATCGCCGAGGAGGTCACCGAGCGGCTTAAGAACTACTCCGCGCCGCTTTCGATTGCCGTGATGGGATGTGCCGTTAATGGCCCCGGCGAGGCTTCTGATGCCGACCTGGGCGTTGCCTGCGGACGTGGTCAGGCTCTGCTCTTTTCGCATGGCCAGATCATTGGTAAAGTAGCTGAGGACCAAATTGTCGACGCGCTTATGGCAGAGGTCGACAAGCTTATTGAGGAGAAATAAATGACCCGAGCAATGTATATGTCTAAGCTCTATGCGCCGACGCTTAAAGAGGATCCGGCGGACGCTGAGCTCGCCAGTCACCGCCTGCTGCTCCGTGCCGGCATGATCCGCAAGGAGGCCGCCGGCCTGTATTCCTATCTGCCGCTCGCTTGGCGCTCGATCCGTAAGATCGAGAATATCGTGCGCGACGAGATGGACGCTGCCGGCGCCCAGGAGCTTATGATGCCTATCATGGTCGACGCCGAGTTGTGGCGCGAGTCCGGGCGCATCGACGCCTATGGCAAGGAGCTTGTGCGCTTTGACGACCGTCATGGTCGCGAGTTCGTCCTGGGCCCCACGCACGAGGAGACCGTCACGGCCCTGGTGCGCAACGAGCTGCGCTCCTACAAGCAGCTGCCCGTCAACCTGTACCACATTCAGGACAAGTTCCGCGACGAGTTCCGCCCCCGCTTTGGCCTGATGCGCGGTCGCGAGTTCATCATGAAGGACGCCTACAGCTTCTCCGCCACGCAGGAGAGCCTGCAGGAGGAGTATGACAAGATGAAGCAGGCCTACGCTAACATCTGCGAGCGCTGCTATAT
>UQWG01000006.1 GCA_900544645.1 uncultured Collinsella sp. | reverse complement strand
GCAGTTCCAGAACTTCTTTGATGTTTCCCAGCTGGGCGCCATCACCACCAAGGGTTGCGCAGCCGAGCCCTGGCCCGGCAATCCCGCGCCCCGCATGGCCGAGATCCCGGGCGGCATGATCAACTCTGTGGGCCTTCAGAACCCCGGCGTGGCTGCCTTTGCCCGCGAGTCCGGTCCGTGGCTCGAACAGCTGTCCAAGGACGGCTGCCAGGTCATCTGTCAGGTTGCCGGCCACTCCGTTGACGAGTTTGTCCGCGCGCTCGAGATGTATGTCGAGCTGTGCCCCTGGGTTGCCGGCTACGAGATCAACGTGAGCTGCCCCAATATTGCCGCCGGCGGTGCCGCCATGGGCTCCACGCCCGAGGGCGCCTCTTCCGTTATGGCTGCCTGCCGTAAGGTGACCGATAAGCCGCTGTTCGTGAAGATGGCGCCGGTCAACGTCGCCGAGATCGCCAGGGCCCTCGAGGCTGCCGGTGCCGACGGCCTTTCAGTCATCAACTCTATCCAGGGCATGGCCATCGACGTCCATACCCGCAAGTCCCGCGTGGCCAAGCCCAAGGGCGGCCTTTCGGGCCCGCTGTGCCACCACATCGCCGTGCGCATGGTCTGGGAGGTTGCCCAGGCCGTCGATATCCCCATCAACGGTGTCGGCGGTGTCATGACCGGAGAAGATGCGGCCGAGTTTATCCTGGCCGGCGCCACCTGCGTGTCGGTCGGTATGGCCAACTTCGTCGATCCGTGCGCTTCGCTCAAGATCGCGCATGAGCTCGAGGCCTGGGCCGAGTCCCAGGGCGTAAAGGACATCAACGAGCTGGTAGGTGCTTTCGAATGCTAGAGACCGATGCCCGCGACCGCGTAATCGTCGCCCTCGACTGCGATCGTGAGCGTGCGCTCGAGCTCGCCCACGAGCTTTCGGGCCATGCCGCCTGGCTTAAGGTTGGTATGACGCTCTATTACGCTGAGGGCCCCGAGATCGTCAAGACCTTTAAGGACCTGGGCTTTAAGGTCTTCCTTGACCTTAAGTTCCATGATATTCCGCATCAGGTTCGCGGTGCCGCCCGTTCGGCCTCGCTTGCCGGTGCCGACCTGCTCTCGGTTCACGGCTTGGGTTCGGGCGCCATGCTCGCTGCCTGCCGCGAGGGTGCCGAGGAGGCGCGCGAGGACCGCGCCAAGCTCGTCGCCATCACCGTGCTCACGAGCATGAATCAGGATGCCTTGAGCGAGATCGGCGTCGAGTCGCCCGTGGCCGAGGAGGCCGCCCGCCTGGCAAAGCTCGCTCAGGCCAACGGCATCGATGGCATTGTGTGCTCGCCGATGGAGGCTCACGACATGCGTGAGCTGCTGGGTCCCGATGCCCTGATCGTGACTCCGGGTGTGCGTCCGGTGGGTGCCGCCTTAGGCGACCAGTCTCGCGTGGCGACGCCTTCCCAGGCTATCGAGCGAGGCGCAAGCCACATTGTGGTGGGCCGTCCCATCACTGGTGCCGACGATCCGGTTGCCGCCTTTGACGCCATCGTCGCCGAGCTGGTCGAAAACGTCGCGTAAAAGATTCCCCTAAGTCACCACTTTTGGGTCTCATTAGCACAAAATAGCCCCTGTGCCTGCGTAAACTTTCCCATCCTTTGTGTGGAATCGCAGGTCAGGGGCTTAACTTTGGGCGCAGTATATTGCACTTTTTGCGGGTATCGTCTAACCTATGGAGCCGCGATTGGGCATTTTGTACGTTCTACGTGCTAAAATGCCAATTATTGAATCAGATATAACCCAACTATTTGGAGGTACGAATGGCACTCCCTCAGCTTACCGATGAGCAGCGCAAGCAGGCTCTTGAGAAGGCTGCTGCCGCACGTCACGCCCGCGCTGAGCTTCGCGAGCAGATCAAGAAGGGCGAGAAGTCCCTCGAGTCCGTGCTCAACTCCGATGACCCCATCGCTTCCCGCATGAAGGTTTCCACCCTCATCGAGTCTCTCCCTGGTTATGGCAAGGCCAAGGCCGCCAAGATCATGGAGGAGCTCGGTATCTCCGCTACCCGTCGCGTCCAGGGCCTCGGCGTCCGTCAGCGCGAGCAGCTCCTCGAGCAGCTGACCAAATAAGTGAGCGCTCAGGATTCCAAGCTCTTTGTGATTTCTGGACCGTCAGGCGCAGGCAAGGGTACGCTCGTCACTCGTGTGCGCGAGCGCCGCTCGAACCTGGGCCTGACGGTTTCGGCTACCACGCGAGCACCACGCAAAGGTGAGGTCGACGGCGTCAACTACTTTTTTCTGACGCGCGAGGAGTTCGACCGCCGCGTGGCAAACGGTGAGTTTGTTGAGTGGGCCGAGGTCCACGGTAACTGCTACGGCACGTTGGTGAGCGAGGTCACATCCAAGCTCGCCTCGGGCGCGTCTCTGATTTTGGAGATCGATGTCCAGGGCGCCCTGCAGGTGAAGGAGCGTTTCCCCGAGGCCGTGCTGATCTTTATCAAGCCGCCTTCGCTTGAGGTGCTTCGCGAGCGTCTAGTCGGTCGCGGTACCGAGACGCCCGAGACGATTGAGCTGCGTATGGCAAACGCCGCCGATGAGCTTGCCCTTGCCGACCGCTACGACGACGTCGTGGTGAATGACGATCTCGACCGCGCGACCGATGAGCTCGTTCGCGTTCTCGATATGCATGAAAGGATCTGAGGTCCGTGTCCGTTGTAAAGCCTTGCATTGACGATCTTCTGGAGAAGACCGATCACAACCGCTTCCTGCTCGCTTCGCTTGCCTCCAAGCGCGCCTGCGACATCAATAGCATGCTGCGTGGCCAGCACAACCGCGTGCTTGCCGTCCAGGATGTCGATGACATCACCATCGGGCTTTCCGGTGCCGACACCATCTCGATGGCTATGGACGAGATTGTCGACGGCGACATCTCTTACGACGAGGCCCGTTACGAGAAGGCGCTCGGCCACAAGGTTGCTGAAGCCTAAATGGCGGCTCGCGTCTGCCTGGTCCACTATCACGAGGTTGGACTGAAGGGTAAGAACCGCGCACATTTTGAGCATATTCTCATGGATAACATCAAGGCGGCCTTGGCCGCCTTTTCCGTGAATGCCGTGTCTCGAATTTCCGGTTATATCCTCGTGACCTTTAACGAGCATCAGGCCGACGAGGCGGCGCGTGTCATTCGCACCGTTCCCGGTGTTGCTCGTGTGTCTTTGGCGTATCACACCAATCGCGACCCTCAGGAGTACTGTGCCGCCGCCGTGAAGGCGCTGCGCGAGTTTGGTTCCTTCGATTCGTTTAAGGTGCACGCCAAGCGCTCCAATACCGACTATGAGCTCACCTCGATTGATATCAATCGTCAGGTGGGCGAGGTGTTGTGTGAGGCCTTTCCCGATAAAAAGGTTCAAATGCACGACCCCGATGCGATGGTGCACGTACTGGTGGTCCAGGGTAGCGTTTATGTGTACGCGCGCTCCGAGCGCGGCGTGGGCGGTCTGCCGGTGGGTTCTGCCGGCAAGGTCGTGACGCTGCTGTCGTCGGGTATCGATTCTCCGGTGGCGACCTGGATGCTCGCGCGTCGCGGCGCGGTGTGCGTGCCGGTACATTTCTCTGGTCGTCCGCAGACGCCCGATACGAGTGAGTATCTGGTGCAGGACATCATCCGTGCGCTTGAGCCGGGTGTCCAGATCGGCCGCCTGTACGTGGTGCCGTTTGGCGACTGCCAGCGTGAGATTTCGGTCACCTGTCCCAGCAACCTGCGCGTGATCATGTATCGCCGCATTATGTATTCGGTTGCCGAGCGCATTGCACACATCGAGGGCGCCAAGGCCATCGTTACGGGCGAATCGCTTGGGCAGGTTGCCTCCCAAACGCTTGAGAACATCATGGCCGTCAACGAGGCCGTGAAGATCCCCGTGTTCCGCCCTCTCATCGGTTCGGACAAGCAGGAGATCATCGCGCGCGCCGAGGAGATCGGTACGTTCGATATCTCGACTGAGGCCGCTCCCGACTGCTGCACGCTGTTTATGCCGCGCCGTCCCGAGACGCACGCCAAACTCGATGCCGTGCATGAGGCCTGGGAGTTGTTCGATCACGAGGAGATGATCGAGCGCCTGCTCAAGCAGACCGAGTATATCGACTTCGAGAGCAATACGTATAAGGCCCCTAAGACCTTAAAACGCAAACATTCGGAGCTTGCTCCGCGTGAGATTTACCAAGATCACGAGTAATTTTGTGCATAGACCGACGATGCGCCTGCATCGTCGGTCTTTTGCTATCTGGGCATTTTGCGGCTAAGTGTTCATTTGCTGACGTGTGCCTGAATAAATGGACAGATTTGTGCAAGGTTTTGGTCGATTTTTGGTTTGACCGCTAAAACCGGTTTTGGAGCGTGGCTGTTGCAGGGCTCCTTTCCTGACACGATGGTGTTGGGAGGTTTTGCTATGGCGCAGCGCGAACAACACGAACGGGTCAAACGGATGGACCGCTTGGCGGACAAGCTGCTCGGTCATAAGGCAGTGGTGATGGCGATACTGGTCGTCATTGCGATGGCGAGCGGCTTGGCGATGGCGAACCTTGGCGGCGGTGCCGGTGGTGTGTCGTTTGAGCGCACTGACGGTACGGGCTCGTTGGTGGAGCCGGGATCCGGTGATGCCTCGAGCGGAAAGACATCCGAAGGTTCTTCGACTAAGGCTTCTGCCGCGGCAGAGGTCTATGTCGATGTCGATGGCGCCGTTGTGTCGCCCGGTGTATATCGCCTCAAGGATGGCGCGCGGGTGGCTCAGGCGATTGATGCCGCCGGCGGGCTGGCGCCCGAGGCAGACGTTACGGGGCTCAATCGGGCATCTAAGGTCGTCGATGGACAGAAGATTCACGTTCCAACGGTAGGGGAGCAGCAGGCGTCCATTGCGGAAGCCGGTGTTGTTGGTGGGGCTTCCGCATCATCGGGTGTGAGTGGCGCAACAGGCCTAGTAAATATCAATACGGCAAGCGCGGCAGAGCTACAGACGCTCTCGGGCATCGGTCCCTCCATGGCCCAGTCGATTATCGATGAGCGGACAAAGAACGGTGCTTTTGCTTCGGTTGACGATCTGATGCGTGTGTCGGGAATCGGCGAGAAGAAGCTTGCCAAAATCAAAGATTGCATCTGCGTATGAGTGCGACCGAGCGCGAGCATGTGATGCCTCCGCGGCCCCTGATGCCGTGGACGATGGCCCTGTGTGCCGGCATGTGCATGAGCTGCGCCTTGGTGCTCAACGTGACCGCTGATGCGCTGCTGAGGGAGCAGGCGCCGGCGGTCGGGCCGCTATGGGCCATTCCCGTCGCGGCGGCGGTATTCGTTGTGCTGGCTCAATCTTGTGCGCGGCTTGCCCCTTGGAAGCGGTGGCTGTATGCCGCGTCCGTCGGTCTCGTGGCGGGAGCGGTCGTCTCGGCGTGGTGGGCTGTGGGCGCGCTAAGCGCCTCGAAGGCGCTCGACGCTCGAGCGGCAAGCAGCCTCGAGTTTGTCGTGCAGGGTGATCCATCCATAAACGACGACGTGTATTCCTATACCTGCGAGGCACGCGCGGACGGCAAGAACTTGGCAACGGTTCGCCTATCGTGTGACCGCGAGCTCAGGGTCGGGGCGCACATGCGTGTTATCGGTCGCGTTTCACGTTTTGAGAACGATGCGTATGGACGATCGCGCGTGCTCCGAGGCGAGGTGCGCAAGGTTAAAGTCGTTCGGATTGTGTCGGCCGATGAGGGCTCTCCGGGACCGCTGCTTCGGCTGCGAAATGGGCTGCTTGCGTCCATCGCGCCTGCGACCGACCCGGCGCGTGAACTCATAGCCGGTGTCGTCTGCGGTCGTTCGGCCGAACTGCGTGCCCAGCCGGCGGGCGACTGGTTTTCGGTGACGGGAACGGCGCATCTTATAGCCGTCTCCGGCAGCCATTTGGCTATCGTGGGATTTGTAATCGAGGGTGTATTGCAAAAGACTCGCTGCTCACGTGGTGTTCAGCGGGCGATAATGGCGATGGCGCTTGTGGGCTACACTGCCTTTACGGGCGCGTCTCCCTCGGCCGTGCGCGCGTGCTGCATGGTGTTCGCGACGCTTGTCGTAAACGGCGCGGGGCGTCGCCGGCACGGCGCATCGGCACTCTTCGTAACCATGTCCATCTTTGTGCTACTGCGGCCGACGGTGCTGTTCGAGATGGGCTTTCAGCTCTCGTGTGCCAGCGTCTTAGCCATTCTGTGCTTTTGCCCCTATGCGACCTACGCTTTGAGTGAGCTGGGTGTGCCATCGGGCGTTGCCAACATACTTTCCGTCACGCTGTGCTCGCAACTGGCAACACTTCCCATTACCATTCCTGCCTTCGGTGCGTTCTCGCTCATTGCTCCGCTGGCAAATGCAGTCATCGGTCCGGTGGTGAGCGTACTGCTTGCTGTGTCGATCGTGCTGGTTCCCTTTTCGCTCGTGGAACCGTTGCGGATTTGGGCGCTCGTTGTGCCCATGGTTGCCGCCCGTTGCGCACTGTTCTTCGAGCAGCTGTTTGCCGCCGTGCCTGGTGCATCTGTGAGTGTGCCGCCCGATAGCATGTGGATTTACCTAGTGCCGTGTTTGCTGGCGGTTCTGTTGGTCTGGTGGCCGCGTCCCCGTGCACGTCCTATGGCGGTGGGGCTTTCATGTCTGGTGCTCTTGGCTGCGATTCCGTACGTCTACTGGGATCGATTCGCTCCGCCTTCGGTGACGGTGCTCGATGTGGGCCAGGCGGATGCGATTCTTATCCGCCAGGGCGACGCATTAGCACTCGTCGACTGCGGGCTCGATGAGCGCGTGGTAGCGGCGTTGGTTCGCAATAACGTGCACCATATCGATGCCGTCTTTGTGACGCATTGGGATGAGGATCACTGGGGTGGTCTACCTGCCGTGCTCGAACAGTTTTCGGTCGGAACGATTGCCGTGGCGGCGGATGCGTTGGAGGATGCTCCTGCCGAGGTATTGAATCGACCTGGCGTTGAGTATCGGCAGGTGCGCCGTGGGGATACGGTCGACATCGGCTCATTTTGTGCCCGCGTGATGTGGCCGTTCGAGTCCGTAGATGGCGAGGGAAATGAGGACTCGCTTGTCCTGCTACTCTCTTATGTTCAGGAAGGCAAGAGCCTGCGTATGCTCCTCACTGGTGATGCCGAGCTCGACCAAGAACGGGAATTCGTGCAGGAGGTGGGGGATATCGATGTCCTTAAACTTGGGCATCACGGCTCCAAGGTTTCAGTCGATGGTGAGTTGCTGGATGTCCTGAGACCCGAGCTTTCCCTCGCGAGCGCCGGCAAGGGGAATCGATACGGTCATCCGTCGGATGCCTGCATCGATGCCGTTCAGGAAGCGGGCGGTGCGTTCGCATGCACCATCGAACACGGTGATATCACCATCAGCCCGACCGCAAAGGGCTTTGCGATGCGATGCCAGCGACCGTGACGACGTCGATGGCGTGTGGTGGGCCCCTGGGCTAGAATGGCACGGAACGAATACGAAGGCCTGCGGGAGGGGAGCGTAATGTCCGAAACCGGTCTGCTGCCGGCATATCTGATCGTCGGTACCGACGGCGTCAAGCGCGATCACGCCGTCTCGCGTATGAAGGCGCGTCTGGAAAAGTCGGGAATGGTCGAGTTCAACCTCGACGAGCGCGACATGACCAAGGACCCCGATATCGAGTCCATTATCGGATCGCTTAACACCTTTCCGATGGGCAGCGAGTTTCGCTTGGTAATCCTTGATGGCTGCTCAAAGCTCGCTAAGGCGGTCTCGGAGCCGCTTGTCGACTATCTGGCGAGTCCCAGCCCCACGACGGTCTGCCTCATCATCGCCGACTCGCTTGCCAAGAACACGCGCCTGTATAAGGCGATCGCCAAAATCGACAAGAAGGCCGTGATCGATTGCTCCGGCACCAAGCGCTGGGAGTTACCGCGCCGCGTGCAACAGATGGCGACGCAGCACGGCAAGTCGATCTCGACGGCGGCCGCCGAGGAGCTCGTCTCGCGTTCGGGTGAAAACACTCGCATGCTCGATAACGACTTGGCTAAGCTTGCCCAGATGGTCGAGGCGCCCCAGATTGAGCTTGCCGACGTTGAGCGCTGGATTGTACGTACGGCCGAGGTTCAACCCTGGGACTTTCTCAATGCGGTCTCGGCCCGTGACATGCGCCGTTCGCTCGAGCTCTTCAATCTAATGCCCGCCAAGAGCTACGTGTGGACGTACACATTGCTGTGCGGCCGCATTCGCGAGCTTATCGTTGCCAAGGCGCTCGATGCGCGCGGACAGGGTCGTGAGCTGGCCGCAACGCTCAAACTCCAGTCCTGGCAGGTCAAGAATCACCTGACCTGGGCACGTCGCTTTTCGATGGCAGAGCTCGTCGCAGCGCTCGAGGGTGCCGTTGATGTGGAGCTCGCGCTCAAGGGTTCGGCCGATTCTCAGACCGCGCTTTTGCTCTGGATTACGAACATCTTGAGAAAATCGTGATGATACCTGCCTATTTGACAAATTCGTTCTATCCCTTTGAGGGGGAGCGTGCTATAGTAGGCGCTTGCATGACCTCACCGTGTCTCAGAGGTGTCATACATTTTTTGCAAGGAACTCGAAAGGAACTCCAGAAGTGGCAAACATCAAGTCTCAGAAGAAGCGTATCCGCACCAATGAGGCAGCTCGCATGCGTAACAAGGCTGTCAAGTCCGAGCTCAAGACGCTGACCAAGCACGTCCAGTCCGCCGTCGCCGAGGGCGACGCCGAGAAGGCCCAGGCTGCCCTCAAGACCGTCACCAAGCGTCTCGACATGGCTGCCGCCAAGCATGTTATCCACAAGAACCAGGCTTCCAACCGCAAGTCCGGTCTTGCCAAGCTCGTGAACAGCATCAACGCTTAAGTTGTAAATTTCACACCACACAGATTACGCGCATAAATGGAGCCTGTTTTATGGAACAGGCTCCATTTTTTGTACCGCTCGGGTAAGATAGTCCGCATGAATACTTCAATTGACATTTCCCACATCCGCAACTTCTCAATCGTTGCGCACATCGACCATGGCAAGTCCACGATCAGCGATCGCATCCTCGAGCTCACCCATACCGTCGACGAACGCGACATGGAGTCGCAGCTGCTCGACACCATGGATATCGAGCGCGAGCGCGGCATCACGATCAAGTCCAATGCCGTTCGCGTGTCCTATGACGCCGACGATGGCGAGACGTATCAGTTCAATCTGATCGATACGCCGGGCCACGTGGACTTTACCTATGAGGTCTCGCGCTCGCTGGCAGCCTGTGAGGGCGCGGTGCTCGTTGTCGACGCCACACAGGGCGTCGAGGCACAGACCGTCTCCAACGCGACGCTTGCCATGAACGCCAATCTGGACATTGTGCCGGCCATCAACAAGATCGACCTGCCCTCGGCTCATCCCGACGAGGTTAAGACCGAGATCGAGGATGACCTGGCGATCCCTGCCGACGATGCCGTATGCGTATCGGGCAAGACCGGCGAGGGCATTCACGATCTGCTGGAGTCTATTGTCTTTTTGATCTCGCCGCCCAAGGGCGATGCAAACGCGCCGCTCAAAGCGCTCATCCTGGACTCGTATTTCGATGAGTACCGCGGCGTCGTTGCCACGGTCCGTGTCTTTGACGGCTCCATCAAGAAGGGCGATACCCTGCGCATGATGCAGGCAAAGGGCGACTTTTTGGTCGATGGCGTGGGAGTCAAGCGTCCCGCCGAGACCCCGGTCGATGCGCTGACGGTCGGCGAGGTGGGCTACGTGGTCACGGGTCTGAAGGACCCCGAGGCCGTTCGCGTGGGCGATACCCTTACGTGGGCGTCGAACCCCTGCCCCGAGCCGCTTCCCGGTTACCGCGAGGCCAAGCCCATGGTCTATACGGGCCTGTTCCCGATCGATAACAAGGACTACGAGAACCTGCGTGACGCACTCGATAAGCTCCACGTTAACGACCCCTCGTTGGTGTGGGAGCCCGAGACGTCCGTGGCGCTCGGCTTTGGCTTCCGCGTGGGCTTCCTGGGTCTGCTGCACATGGAAGTCGTCAAGGAACGCCTGGAGCGCGAGTTCAACCTGGACCTCATTGCCACGAGTCCCTCGGTCGACTATCACGTCTACAAGACCGACGGCGAAATGATCGATGTCCGCAGCCCGCAGGACCTTCCCGAGGCCACGCGCATCGAGCGTATCGAGGAACCCTACCTCAAGGCAAAGATCATCTGCCCACCTGAGTACACGGGCGCCGTCATGCAGCTCGCCATCGAGCACCGCGGCGTTACGACCGACATGATCCACCTGACGAGCAAATCGGTCGAGATGCGCTTCGATATGCCGCTTGCCGAGCTCATCTTGGACTTCTTTGACCAGCTCAAGAGCCGCACTAAGGGCTATGCCTCGCTCGACTACGAGTTCAACGAGTATCGTCCTTCCGAGCTCGTGAAGCTCGATATCTTGCTTTCTGGCGACGAGGTGGATGCGCTGTCGTTTATCGTGCACAAGGACAAGGCCTATGGCCTGGCCCGCGGTCTGTGCGACAAGCTCAAGGAGATTATTCCGCGCCAGCTGTTCGAGGTGCCCATCCAGGGTGCTATCGGCAACAAGATCATTGCCCGCTCCACCGTCAAGGCACGTCGCAAGGACGTGCTTGCCAAGTGCTACGGCGGCGATATCTCGCGCAAGCGCAAACTGCTCGAGAAGCAGAAAGAGGGCAAGAAGCGCATGAAGGCCATCGGCTCGGTCGAGGTCCCGCAGGAGGCGTTTATGGCTATCCTCAAGGTGGACGAGTAGATCTATGGCGCTTTCCGAATATAGTCGGCGGCTGCTGGGCGCCTATGCCGAGCAGCCGTTCCTTATGGCTCCCATGGCGGGCGTGACCGACCCTGCCTACCGCGTCATGTGCCGCCGCCGCGGTGCCAACCTTGCCTACAGCGAGATGGTGAGCGTGGCGGGCCTTGCCTATGCCAGCAACAAGACCTGGCGACTGGTGCTTCCTGCCGACGAGGAACAGCAGATTTGCGTGCAGCTCTTTGGCTCCAAGCCCGATCAGTTTGCGAGTGCCGTCGCCGCCGTCGAGGAGCGTGTGGGTGATCGCCTGTCGCTCATCGATATCAATATGGCATGCCCCGCCCGCAAGGTCGTCACCAAGGGCGAGGGCTCGGCGCTTATGCGCACTCCCGATCTGGCCGAGCAGATCGTCGAGGCGGCGGTGGGCGCGGCGCATGTGCCCGTGACCGTAAAAATCCGTAAGGGCTTTTACGCCGAAGACCGCAACGCCGCGACGTTTGCCCAGATGCTTGAGGGAGCAGGGGCCGCCGCGGTGGCGGTACATGGTCGCTGCGCCACGCAGCTCTATACGGGCCAGGCCGATTGGTCGGTCGTCGATGAGGTGGCCGACGCCGTCGAGATTCCCGTTATCGGTTCGGGCGATGTGTTCTCGGCAGAGGACGCTGCTGAGCATCTGCATAGCTCGGGTGCCAGCGCGGTGTTTATCGCGCGCGGCATCTACGGCAATCCATGGGTGTTCGGCGATGCCCGAGCCCTTGCACTCGATGGCACGCCGGTTCCTTCTCGCTCCTCGGTTGAGCGCCTGGATGCCCTGCGCGAGCACCTGACGCTCACGCACGAGCTGTTGCCGCTCATGTCGCGTGCCCGCACGTACGCAAGCTGGTATCTAAAGGGCATGCCCCATGCTGCCGCCTGGCGCGCTCAGGTGGTGCGTTGCTCCACATACGAGGAGTTCATGGCACTGGTCGATGATATCGAGCACGATGTGGTGGCCTGTGAGGCCGCACTTGCCGCCGGCGAGTCGGTGCCCGCTCATCCGTTGGAGGCCTAACGGTGGTCGTTACCGCGCTGTACGTGCATGTGCCGTTTTGCGCCCAAAAATGCCGGTACTGTGACTTTGACTCACGCAGTTTTGCTCCGTGCAACATGAGCGTTGCGCTCGATACCTATTTTGAGCAGTTGTATGCGCGCCTCGATGCTTTTGGCGACGCAGGCGCGCTTGCACAGATCCGCACCGTCTATGTTGGCGGCGGCACGCCGTCGCTGGCGGGGGAGCGTTTGGTAGAATTTGCCCGGCGTATCTCTGCGTGGTGCAAGCCTGTTGAGTTTACCTGCGAGGCCAATCCCGAATCGCTGACCGCAGAGCTTGCCACTGCGCTTGCCGGGGTGGGTGTCACGCGCGTCTCTCTGGGCGTGCAAACGCTCGATAACGCCGAACTTACCGCCATCGGCCGCATTCACGATGCCGATCGGGCGCTCGCTGCCATCACGACGGTCAAGGACGCTGGGCTTGTCGTGTCGTGCGACCTGATGTGCGGCCTTCCCGGGCAGACCGACCTAAGCTGGCAGCGCACACTCGATGGCGTGTTGGCGGCGGCGCCGCATCATGTGTCGGTGTACCCGCTCACGCTCGAGGAGGGCACGCCGCTCTATCGCATGGCGTGTCGCGACGAGTCGCTCGAGCCCGACGAGGATTTTCAGGCTGCATGCATGGATGCGGCGCGTGAGCGCCTGAGTGCGGCCGGCTATCACCCGTATGAGGTGGCAAGCTACGCGCTCGACGGCCATGAGTGCGCCCACAACATTGCCTATTGGACCGGACAGGGCTATCTGGGTTTGGGCCGCTCTGCCGCCGGTATGCTCGACGCCGAGGATTTCGATCGCTTGGCCGGGCTGTTTCCCGACGTGCTTGCTCGCGGCGATGCGTATCGCGTGCGCTTGGTGCAACGCGACGATGCCGCGACGACGTTTGATGCCGAGTATCTGTCGCAGCGCGAGGCGGCGGCCGAGGATTTGATGCTTGCCTGTCGCATGACGCGTGGCATTGGGCCCGATCTGTTGGTTCGCTCGGCAAGCGTGATCGCTGCAGATGAGTTGGCGGCGGCCTGCGACCGTGCGGTCGAGTTGGGCCTTGCCACCTGGGTGCCCGATCATATTGAAGGACATGCGGGGCGCGTCACCTCGAAAGACGTTATCGCAGGTCGCGTCCGTGCTCGTTTAGCGCCCACTCACTTGGGCTGGCTCGATGGAAATGTGCTGTTCGAGCTGTTTTGGGGTCTAGCCTAGGCCGCTCGGGTAGAATTACCGCAATATATACGCTGCTGTGAGCAGGAGGTTGCCGCGCATGGCGACGATGAACGAAAAAGATTACTACGAGATTTTGGGTGTCTCCAAGGACGCCACCTCGCGTGATATACAGAAAGCCTTCCAGCAAAAGGCCCGCAAGCTCCATCCGGACGTCAACAAAGAACCGGATGCCGAGGAAAAGTTCAAAGAGGTTTCCGAGGCCTATGCTGTGCTTTCGGACGAGCAGAAGCGTGCGCGCTACGACGCCATGCGCTCGGGCAATCCCTTTGCCGGCGCTCCCACGGCTTCGCCCTATGGCGGCGGTTACGCCGGCAGCGCGGGCTACGGCAATCCCTTTGAGGGCGGCTTTCCCTTTGGTGGCGCCTGGGGTCAGCCGCGTCGCGGGCAGGCTGCCTATAATCCCGAGAACGGCGCCAACGTGGTCGTCGATATTAAGCTCGACGCCAAGGAGGCCAAGGGCGGTGCCCGCAAGACCGTCCGCTATACGCGCTTCGATACCTGTGGTCACTGCGGCGGTTCGGGCTCTGTTTCGTCCGAGCATGCACATACCTGTCCGAGCTGCGGCGGTCGCGGCCACATCGATGTCGACCTGTCCTTTCTGTTTGGTGCCGGCACGTTCCAGTCTGTCTGCCCTGAGTGCGGTGGCTCCGGTAAGGTCGTCGCCGACCCCTGTCCCGATTGCGGCGGCAGCGGGCGAACCCGTGTGACCTCCGAGCAGACGATTGAGTTTCCCGCCGGCACGCACGATGGCGACGAGGTCCGTATTGGCGGCATGGGTCACGCCGGCACCAACGGCGCCTCTGGCGGTGATCTGGTCGGTCGGGCCCATGTTGAGGCCGAGCGCCTGGAAGGCAAGGCCCGTACCGGTTTTTACCTGATGGGCATCGTGGCGCCGTTTTTGGTGCTATCGGCCATCTCGGGCGTGTTCTCGGCCTTTGCCGTGATGTGCTTTATTCCGTTTGCCATGGGCCTGTTCATGGTGCTCTCGGACGGCGTGCTGCACCGCAGCCTGCTGTGGTGGAAGCGCGGCGCGATGCAGTTTGCCAACGGTTTTGCCAACGGATTTATGTTTGCGCTCGTGTCGGTTTGGTTTGCGAGCTGCTCGCAACGTGCCATGCTTTCGCCCTACGCAATGCAATAACATCAAACCCTCTGTTTGCGGCCGGCCCAGCTTGGGTATAGGACGCACTGTGACAATAATGAAAGTCGGAAGGATTCGGTCGTGTCGGAAAATAGGGATTACTACGAGGTGCTTGGCGTCGACAAGGATGCCGACGCGCGGACGATTAAGCGCGCGTTTCTAAAGAAGGCCCGTACCGTACACCCGGACGTTTCGGACGACCCCGAGGCCGAGGCTAAGTTCAAAGAGCTCAACGAGGCATATTCCGTTCTTTCCGATGAGCAGAAGCGTGCTAACTACGACCGTTACGGCACTGCCGACGGCCCCGGTGGCTCCGGCTACGTCGATATCAACGATATCTTTGGTGGCATGGGCATGGACGACTTGTTCTCGTCGTTCTTTGGCGGCGGTGCCGGCGGTGGCGCCCGCAGCCGTCGTGAGCGTCGTCGCGGACGTGATATGGCCATCTCGCTTTCGGTGACGCTCGAGGAGGCGGCGCTCGGCTGCAAAAAGACAATCAGCTATGACCGCCTTGCTCCTTGCGAGGACTGCAATGGCACCGGTAGGGCAGAGGGCGCACTGGAAAAGCAGTGCGGCCGCTGCCACGGTACGGGCTACGTCACGACGGTTCAGCGATCGTTTTTGGGCCAGGTTCAGTCTTCCTCGCCTTGCCCCGACTGCCATGGCGAGGGCACGGTTATCGATCATCCCTGCGAGACCTGCGACGGTCAAGGCCGCACGCCTTCGCACGAAAAGATCGACATCGATATTCCCGCCGGCGTTTCGACCGGTCGCCAGCTTCGTGTGAGCGGCTTTGGCGAGGCCGGCCTTCGCGGCGAGCCTTCGGGCGACCTGATTGTCAACGTGCGCGTCGCCGACCATGAGCGCTTTAAGCGCAACGGTGATGACCTGTACCTGGTGAGCGATATCTCGATTGCGCAGGCTGCGCTCGGCTGCGAGATTGAGGTCGAGGGCATTATGCCCGACGAGGTCGTTAAGGTGACGGTTCCCGCCGGCGCCCAGTACGGCGACACCGTGAGCGTCAATAATTACGGCATGCCGCGCATTGGCGGTGGCGGTTCGCGTGGCCGCCTGATCGTGCAACTGCGCATGGTCGTTCCCACCAATCTTTCCAATAAGCAGCGCGAGCTGCTCCGTGCTTTTGCCGATGAGATGGGCGATGACGTCGCTTCTGGTAAGAAGTCGGTGACCGACCGTATCAAGAGTGCCCTCGACGATATCCTCGATTAAGGAGCCCGCGTGCTCGCACCCCATATTTCCGTCGTCAACCTCGGCTGCCGTGTCAACCGGGTTGAGTCTGACCGTATCACTGCCGATCTTATGCGCTTGGGCTTTGCTATTGTGGAGCCCCAGGATGCCGATCTGATCGTCATTAACACTTGTGCCGTTACGGGCGAGGCCGAGGCTAAGACCCGTAAGGCCGTCCGTCATGCGCTGGCCCATCCAAACGAGCCCTATGTGGTCGTGACCGGATGCGTGGTCAATTTGCATCCCGAGGAGCTGTCGGAGCTTTCGGATCGCGTGATTGCCGAGCCGTCCAAGATAGATGTCGCCGAACGTGTTTGCGAGGTGCTGGGTGTTGAGTCCGATAGCGTTCCCGCCTGCAGCGATGGCGAGGTGGTCGATGCGCTCGGTCGCTCTCGCCTGGGCGTGAAGATTCAGGATGGCTGCAACCATCGCTGCACCTATTGCATTGTGTGGAAGGCGCGCGGCCCCGAGCGCTCCGTGCCCGTCGAGTCCGTGCTCGAGCAAGTTCGCGAGGCCCAGGAGGCCGGCGTGCCCGAGGTGGTGCTGACCGGTGTGAACCTGGGTGCCTACGATGGCAAGAGCGCGACCGACGAGCACGTCGAAATCGATGAGCTGCTCGAGGCCATCATGGAGCGCACGTCTATTCCGCATGTGCGCATTTCCTCGGTCGAGCCCATGGATATCTCCGAGCGCCTGCTTAAGGTTATGGCGCGCTACCCGCAGCGTATCGCCCCGTTTTTGCACCTGCCCGTGCAGTCCGGCTGCACGGCGACCCTGCATCGCATGGGCCGTCCCTATAGCGCCGAGGCCTTTGAGGACACGGTGCGTATGATTCGCGCCAACTTGCCCCAGGCGTCCCTTTCGTGCGATGTCATCGTCGGTTTTCCTGGTGAGACGGACGAGGAGTTCGAGGAGTCGCTGGCGCTGTGCCGCCGTGTGGGTTTCTCGCGTATGCACGTGTTCCGCTACAGCAAGCGTCCCGGTACCCTTGCTGCCGACATGCCCGACCAGGTGCCACCCGAGGTTATGGCCGAGCGCAGCCGCCGTATGCGGGCCGCCGCACAGGAGCTCGCTATTGCCGACGCTCGTCGTCGCGTGGGCACGGTCGAGCGTGCCGTGCTCGAGTATGGTGACAACCTGACGCTTGGCTCGTTCCATCATGCCCGTCTTGACGATACCTGTGGACTTACAGCCCCGTGCCTGCTCGATGTTGCTATCATCGGAGTCGATGATTCCGGCTTGGTCCATGCACGCAGGGAGGTTCATGGAAGCCTCGAAGATTAGACTTACCGTTCCCGAGGGTATTGACCCCTCGCGCGTTTTGGGTGCCGGCGACGGCGTCCTTCGTGCGCTGGAGAGCTCAGTTCGCGCCCACGTGGTCGCCCGTGGCGACAGCATCGCCGTGAGCGGTGACCCGGACGAGGTCGAACTGGTCGCGCGTTTTTTCGAACATGCCTTTCGTGAGGCTGCTTCCGGGCGCACGCTTTCTGCCGACGATGTCTCTCGCTGCCTGGCCGTCTTGCGCGACGGTGAGCACGAGGCTACGTCGCTTCGCGATGACGTGCTGCTTTCGTATCGCGGTCGCGTCATTCGCCCCAAGACGCTCGGTCAAAAGCGCTATGTGGATGCCATCCGCTCAAATACCATCACGTTTGGCTTGGGTCCTGCCGGTACCGGTAAGACCTATCTGGCCATGGCGCTCGCTGTTGCCGCGCTCAAGCGTCACGAGGTGGGCCGTCTGATCTTGACGCGTCCGGTTGTCGAGGCGGGGGAGAACCTGGGCTTTTTGCCCGGCACCCTCGAGGAAAAGATCGATCCGTACATGCGCCCGCTCTACGACGCCCTATTTTGCATGATGGATCGCGAGCGCACCGATGAGCTCATGGAGCGCGGCGTGATCGAGATCGCCCCGCTTGCCTACATGCGCGGCCGCACGCTGAGCGACGCCTTCGTGGTGCTCGACGAGGCCCAAAATACCACGCCCGAGCAGATGAAGATGTTTCTGACGCGCCTGGGCTTTAACTCCAAGTTTGTGATTACCGGCGACCTGAGCCAGCGTGACCTGGTGGGCCGTCGTGGTGGCTTGGCGGATGTCGAGAAGATTTTGGGCCGTGTCGACGATGTCGCATTTTCTCACCTCGAGCGTGCCGACGTGGTGCGCCATGCCCTGGTGGGACGTATCGTCGAGGCATATGATGCTTATGATGACGTGCGCGAGCAGCGCCCGCGCGACCGAAAGGAGTCCCGTTGAGTGTATTGATCAGCAACGATGCCGAGCTCGATACGCTGCTCGACGCGCAGGAGGTAGAACACATCTGCGAGGTCGTGCTTGCCGCCGAAGGCGTTGAGCGTGAAGTCGAGATTTCCCTTTCGTATGTCGACGAGGACGAGATGCACGAGCTCAACCACGAGTGGCGCGGTATCGACCGCACCACCGATGTCCTCTCGTTTGAATGCGACTCGGCCTTTGACGAGGATATTCCCGCCGACGAGACGCTTGAGCTTGGCGATATCATCCTGGCCCCGCAAGTCATTGCCCGTCAGGCCCCCGGCTTTGGCAATGCCCCTGCCGACGAGTGCCGCCTGATGCTCGTGCATGGCATGCTGCACCTGCTGGGGTATGACCATATCGAGGACGACGAGGCCGAGGTCATGGAGGCCCGCGAGGACGCCATCCTGCGCGATCTGGCGCTCGAGCGCGGCGAGGACCCCAAGCTGGTCCACGTCGGCCCCATCACCAACCACGCCCACGACTAGGAGCCGTCTATGATTCCCGGATCGAACAAGGACCATCCGTCCTTCTTAAAGTCGTTCTCCTACGCCATGGAGGGCTTCGTCACCGCCGTCAAGACCGAGCGCAATATTAAGGTCATGCTCGTTGCGGGCGTGTGCACCGTCATTGCCGGCTGCATCGTGGGGCTCGACATTGCCGAGTGGGCCACGATTATCATCTGTTGTGGCCTGGTGATTCACGGCGAGCTATGCAACACCGCCATGGAGGCGATTGTCGATCTGGCGACCCAGGAGCTCCATCCGCTGGCAAAGCGCGCGAAGGATATTGCCGCCGCCTCCGTATACGTTCTTTCCATCACCGCCGCGATTGTGGGCTTGCTGGTATTTGCCCACGCGCTCGGCTTTATCTAGAAAGGGATTTTCATGTCCGACACTATGCAGCCTATCGATGAAATTTTGGACGACGAGGTCCTGGATGCGGCGGATGCCGAAGCGGCCGAAGCATACGAGGAAGTCGAGGAATTCGATCCGTTTGAGGGCATGAGCGACGAGGAGCTCGACGCCCTGTGCGACGAGGACGATAGCCTCGCGGGCTTTGGCGACGTTGAACCCGGTTTTCGCAGCGGCTTCGTAGCCCTGGTCGGACGCCCCAACGCCGGCAAGTCCACGCTGCTCAACGCCTGCTATGGCAAAAAGGTCGCCATCACCTCGCCGGTGGCACAGACGACCCGCCGTCGCATGCGCGCCGTCGTCAACCGTCCCGGCTACCAGCTGGTCTTTGTCGATACCCCGGGTATTCATAAGCCCAAGGACGGCCTGGGGTCCGAGCTCAACAAGAGCGCACTGTTCGAGTTGAACGATGTCGACGTCGTCGCGTTTTTGATTGATGCCACCAAGCCCATCGGCAGGGGAGACGCCTGGGTTGCCGAGCGTGTCAGATGCGCTCGTTGCAAGAAGGTCCTGGTGCTCACCAAGGCCGATGAGGCCGACCCCGCACAGGTCATGGAGCAGCTTAAGGCTGCCCACGAGCTTATGGAATATGACGACGAGATTGTGACGTCGTCGGTTAAGAACTTCAACGTCGATGCCTTTATAGAGACCGTTGCGCACTTTTTGCCTGAGGGTCCGCGTTGGTTCCCCGAGGACATGGGTACTGACGCTTCCGATGAGACGCTCGTTGCCGAGTTTGTGCGCGAGAAGGTCTTGCGCCGCACCCGTGATGAGATTCCGCACTCCGTTGGCGTGATCTGCGATGCGCTCGAGCAGACCAAGAAGGTGCTGCGCGTGCACGCCACCATTTACGTCGAGCGCGAGGGCCAAAAGGGCATCATCATCGGCAAGGGCGGCGAGATGATCAAGCATATCGGTATCGACGCCCGACGCGATCTTGAACGCATTTTTGGCACGCAGGTCTTTTTGGAGCTGGACGTGAAGGTCAAGGCCGGCTGGCGTGACGACGAGGCCCAGATTCGCCGCTTTGGCTACAACGCCGAGGACTAAGGACGCGCGGCGCGCATGGCAGGCTCCCGGACATATCGCACCAAGGTGCTCGTCCTCGACAAGACGAAGCTCAAAGAGACCGACCTGATCTTGACGATGCTTGACGAGCGGGGGCGGCAGGTTCGTGCCGTGGCAAAGGGCGCCCGCAAACCCGGCGGACGCCTGGCTGCGCGCTGCGAGCTGTTCTGTACGGTCGATATGCTGCTCGCACATGGACGGTCACTCGACGTGGTTTCCCAGGCCGAGCTTATGGAGGCGCCGCTCGGCGCTGCGCCCGATTACGAGACGACCTGCGCCGCAAGCGCGATCGCCGAGGTTGCGCGCGTGTGCTCGTTCGAGGACGCCGAGGACCCGTTTACCTTTGCCATCACGCAGCGAGCGCTTGCCCTGGTGGGCAGCGGGCTTGACACGGCGCATATGGACCTACTTGTGGCGGCATATGTCTTTAAGCTGCTGTCGCACGTTGGCTATCGACCCGATTTTTCGGCCTGCGTGCTGTGCGGAGACCCCATGCTGTCGTATTTTTCACCCCAGGCGGGCGGTCTCATGTGCGGGTCGTGCGCGTCGAGCGTTCCAGGTGCCGAACTGGTGTCGACCGGTGAGACAGCATGGCTGCGCGCCCTCATGTCCATGACCTTCGATGCGCTCATGGCCGAGCGAATCGACCCGCATACGGCGGCATTCCTGCTCGGGCTTTCGCATGTGTGGGCTGCGACGCACACCGATCAACGCCTCCGTGCGATGGAATTCATGTTGGGTCGGTGATGATGCGCAGGCGCGGGCTGCTTGTGGTATCATGCCGACCTGTTGGTACCTCGACCTTGGTTGCTCGCTCCACCGGCGGCTTCCCAGTCCGAGGCGAATCGAGTCGCCCGCGGGCGACGTAAAACGAAAGGTGAAACAATGACTGTTTCCAAAGAGCGCAAGGCGGAGCTGACTGCCCAGTTCGGTAACACCCCGGTCGACACCGGCAACCCCAAGGTTCAGGTCGCCATCCTGTCCGAGCGCATCAAGGAGCTGACCGAGCACATGAAGTCCCACCAGAAGGACTTCCACACCCGTCGTGGCCTGCTCATGCTCGTCGGCCGTCGTCGTCGTCTTCTCTCCTACATCAAGAAGAACGACATCGTCGAGTACCGTGAGCTCATCAAGGCTCTGGGCATCCGCGACAACATCCAGTAGGATTTGTACATGCTAAGAGCGTCCTGCGCAGCGGGGCGCTCTTTTTGTGTAAGGGCGCGAACAATCACGCTCTGAAGCGTGGCGGGGGCAGGGGGCCCGCGTCACATGAGAAGCCCGCAGGCAAGGGGTCTGCGGGGTAAAGGAGAACAATGACACTCGTATCCAAGACCTTTGAGCTGTACGGCAAGACCTACACCTTTGAGTCGGGCGAGCTTGCCAAGCAGGCCACCGGCGCCTGCCTGGTCAAGCAGGGTGACACCACGATGCTCGACACCGTGGTCGTCTCCAAGGAGCGTAAGAACTACGACTTCTTCCCGCTGACCGTCGACTTCAACGAGAAGATGTACGCCGCCGGCCGCATCCCGGGTGGCTACCTCAAGCGTGAGGGCCGTCCCAGTGAGAAGGCTACGCTCACCGCGCGCATGATCGACCGTCCGATTCGCCCGAGCTTCCCGGATGGCTTCCGCAACGAGGTGCACATCGTCGCCACCTCGCTCGTCGCCGACCAGGTCAACCCCTTCGACGTCATCAACGTCATGGGTGCTTCTCTGGCCATGACGCTCGGCGGCGTGCCCTTCGAGGGTCCGCTTGCCTGCGTGCGCATCGGCCGTAACGTGGAGACCGGCGAGTTTATCGTCAACCCCACCTACGAGGAGCGCGAGAACTCCGATCTGGACCTGGAGCTGGGCGGCTCTGCCGACTTCATCTCGATGGTCGAGGCCGGCGCCGAGGAGATCTCCGAGGACGACATGCTCGCCGCCATGAAGTTTGGCCAGGAGGCCCTTGCTGCTTTCTGCCAGGCTCAGGACGAGTTCGTTGCCGAGTGGGAGCAGGTCAACGGCCCCATCGTCAAGAAGGAGTACCCGCTCGACCAGCCCGTCGAGGAGGTCCAGGAGCGCATCTTCGCCCACTACGACGAGATGGCAGCCGCCCTTCGCGACGCCGACAAGCTCTCCCGTATCGGCAAGGTCGAGGCTCTGAAGGAGTCCATCCGTGCCGAGTTTACCGAGCAGGAGCAGGCCGCTTGGGAGCGCGAGATCCCCGTGGCGCTCAAGAAGCTCGAGAAGAAGGCCATGCGCACCATGGTCGTCGAGACCGGTGAGCGCGTCGACGGCCGTGCCGCCGACGAGATCCGTCCCATCATGGTGAAGGACAACTACCTGCCGCTCGTTCACGGCTCCGGCCTGTTCCAGCGTGGCCAGACCCAGGTGCTCTCCGTCCTGTCGCTCGGCATGCTCAACGAGGGCCAGCGTCTGGATACCATCGAGCCCACCGAGGGCAAGCGCTACATGCACCACTACAACTTCCCGCCTTTCTGCACCGGCGAGACCGGCCGCATGGGCAGCCCCAAGCGCCGCGAGATCGGCCATGGCAATCTGGCCGAGCGCGCTCTGCTTCCGGTGCTTCCCGACGAGAACGAGTTCCCCTACGCCATCCGCGTCGTCTCCGAGGTCATGGAGTCCAACGGCTCCTCTTCGATGGCTTCGACCTGCGGCTCCACGCTCGCCCTTATGGACGGCGGCGTGCCCATTAAGCGCCCGGTCTCCGGTATCGCCATGGGCCTGATCCAGGAGGAGGGCAAGACCGTGGTCCTGTCCGACATCCAGGGTCTCGAGGACTTCCTAGGCGACATGGACTTTAAGGTCACCGGCACCACCGAGGGCATCACCGCCCTGCAGATGGACAACAAGGCCACCGGCCTCACCTTCGACATCCTGGCCCGCGCTCTGCAGCAGGCCAAGGAGGGTCGCGCCTTCATCCTGCAGAAGATGCTCGATGTGATCCCCGAGCCGCGCCACACCACGCGCAGCACCGCTCCGCGCATCGTCTCCATCCAGGTTCCGACCGACAAGATCCGCGACGTCATCGGTTCCGGCGGTAAGGTCATCCGCGGTATCCAGGATGAGACCGGCGCTTCGGTCGACATCCAGGAGGACGGCACCGTCTTTGTCGGCGGCACCGGCGAGTCCGTGGACCAGGCTGTCGAGCGCATCAAGCTCATCATCAAGGTTCCCGAGCCGGGCGAGGAGTACACCGGTCGCGTGGTCTCCATCCAGCCCTTCGGCGCCTTCGTCAACCTGCTGCCCGGTAAGGACGGCCTGCTGCACATCTCCCGCGTCGCCAAGGGCCGCGTGGAGAAGGTCGAGGACGTCCTCAACGTGGGCGACGAGGTCAAGGTCGTCGTCATCGAGGTCGATGATCGCGGCAAGATCTCGCTCGATCGTCTTGACAAGCCCGAGGCCCCGGCTCGCGCTGAGGGTGCCTCCGAGGGTGACGGCGAGCACTTCCAGCGCCGTGAGCGTCCGCGTCGCGAGCGCTCCGAGCGCAGCGACCGCCCGCGCCGTCCCGGTGACAACGGAGGCCGCAAGCC
This sequence comes from uncultured Collinsella sp., assembly GCA_900544645.1. Lineage (GTDB taxonomy): Bacteria > Actinomycetota > Coriobacteriia > Coriobacteriales > Coriobacteriaceae > Collinsella. The sequence continues at coordinate 36,379 of UQWG01000006.1, read as the reverse complement.
CCGCCGTCACCACGACGCCGAGTAACAGCTACACATAAGCAGTTCAACAAGGGCGACTCCTAAGGGGGGGGGTCGCCCTTTTGCTTGCGCCCGGGAGGGACGCATATGAAGTTTCCTGCTCTACGGGAAACCGTCGGGATGGACCAGTTCAGATGGGGCTTTGATGCATGAGTGGTCTGTTGTTGTGCAAATGGGTATCATACTGTGGTTATTGCATCGACTCTGCGATGCATGTTTGTACGTTCCCGGCGGTCGGTTTGCCAGAAGCGCCCCGTCGGTTGTTCCAGACCCGTTTCGAAGAAAGGAAACCACACTAACCTATGGCAGCTAAAAAATCATCTCCCTTGAAGATCATTCCGCTCGGCGGCCTTGACGGCATCGGCAAGAACATGACGGTCTTCGAATGCGGCGACGACATGGTGCTCGTTGACGCTGGCCTCATGTTCCCCGACGATTCCCAGCCCGGTATTGACCTGGTGCTTCCCGACTACACCTATGTTCTGGAGAACGAGGAGAAGCTCCGCGGTATCGTCGTCACCCACGGCCACGAGGACCACACCGGTTCGCTTCCGTATCTGCTGCAGGACCTCAACAACAAGGTGCCCATCTTCTCGAGCAAGCTGACGCTTGGCTTTATCGAAGGCAAGCTTTCTGAGTTCCGCATCCGCGCACCCAAGTTCCGCGAGGTTAAGGGCGGCAGCCATGTCAACCTCGGCGGCATCTCGCTCGACTTCTTCTCGATGACGCACTCCATCCCCGGCGCTCTGGGCGTGTTCATTCGCACCAATCAGGGCACCGTTATGCACACTGGCGACTTTAAGCTCGACCAGACGCCCATCGATGGCGTCACGCCCGACTATGCCGCTATCAGCCGCTTTGCCAAGCAGGGCATCGATCTGCTGCTTTCCGACTCCACCAATGCAACGGTTCCCGGCTTTACCAAGTCCGAGGCCGAGGTTGGTCCCAACTTGCTGCACGCCATCAAGAACGCCCCGGGTCGCGTGTTCGTCGCGTCGTTCTCGAGCCACATCCATCGCCTGCAGCAGATCTGCGATGCCGCCCGCAAGTGCGGCCGTAAGGTCGTTGTGACCGGTCGCTCCATGCTCACTAACACCCGCGTGGCGCGTGAGCTGGGCTACCTCAACATCGACGATGCCGATATCATCGATGCCTTCGATATCGATAACCTGCCCGACGACAAGATCGTCGTCATGTGCACCGGTTCGCAGGGCGAGCCGCTGTCGGCCCTGTCCCGCATGGCCAATGGCGAGCACAAGACGCTCTCTATCCACGAGGGCGATACCGTCATCCTCTCGGCAACTCCTGTTCCCGGCAATGAGAAAGCCGTCCAGCAGGTCGTCAACAGCCTGGCCAAGCTCGGTTGCGACGTGTGGGATAAGAACCGCGCTCTTGTCCACGTCTCGGGCCACGGTAGCCAGGAGGAGCTCAAGCTCCTGATGGCCATGGCCAAGCCCACGTACTTTATGCCGGTTCACGGTGAAGCCGTGCATCTGCGCGCCCATGCCCAGCTGGCTCGCAAGATGGGCATCAAGGACGATCATATCTTTATCCTCGATAACGGCGACACGCTCGAGATGCGCGGCGGTATCGTCAAACGCGGTACGCCCGTCGAGTCCGGCGTCGTCTACGTCGACGGCCTGCGTATCGGCGATACCGACCCCATCGTCCTGCGCGATCGTCAGAAGCTCGCCAACGACGGTATGGTTACCGCTGTTGCCATCGTCTCGCTCAAGCACAAGAAGATCGAGGCCATCGAGTTCTCGGGCCGCGGCGTCTCGTTTGCCATCGACGACCAGTTCTCCGAGGATGCCTCCGCATCCATTATGAAGACGATCGAGAAGGGCAAGTTCAGCTTTACGAGCAGCGGTTCCGATGCCATTCGCAAGGCCGTGCGCGATTCGCTCTCTAACTTTATCTGGAGCCGTACGCGCACCCGTCCGATGATCATCCCGGTCGTCATGGAGGTTTAGTTTGGCGCGCGGATCTGCACAAAACGCCAAAGGCAATAAGGCCAATAACCAACCGGCATCTGCTAAGGGTGCCGGTTCCCATCTGCGTGCCAATAAGGGTCATGAGGCCGACTTCGACGATTTTGAGCCCTTGGTCGAGCCCTCGGCCAACCGCGATATCGCCGGCGTGGTCATCGCCGTTTTGGCGATTGCGTCCTTCATTGCCGTGATTTCGCCGGCGACCGCACCCGTTACGGCTGCGGTTGCCGGTTTCTACCACCTGGGCTTTGGTCTGGGCGCCTACGTGCTGCCGATCGTCATTTTGCTGTTTGCCGCCACGCTCTTTTTAGGTGAGGACTCGCCGCTCAACGCGCGCTCGGTCGCGGGCGGAGCCGTGGTCTTTATCGCCGTTGTCTCCATTCTTTCTCTGATGGTGCCGGGTACGAGCGACTCGTGTGACCTTATGTTCACGCCGCAAAATTTGTCCGCCTCGGGTGGCTACATCGGTGCGTTTATTGCGAGTGCGCTGCAGAATGCCCTGGGTAAGCCTATCGCGATGGTAGTCCTGTTGGGTCTTGCCGTCGTTGGTTTTGTCATCATCGGCTTTTCGGTGGGTGGCGTGCTGCGCTCTGCTCGCGACCGTGCGGCCGATTTTGCCGAGCGCCGTCGTGCCGACGTCAACGCGAGCCCGTGGGGTGACGACGAAGCCCTGTCGGTGCCCGGCGTTGCCCGTCCGCACCTGAGCATTCTTCGTCAAAAGGGCTCCGATGCTGCCGTGACCACGGTCATGGGCAACGATGTAGACCCGGTTTTGGACGATGACGACGAGGACGAGGATCCGTTTGTCGACGTGTCCGATGCCGTGGAAGCTGAGCGCGCTAAGACGACGCTGTTGCCGCGCCGCCATGCCAAGAAGGGCAAGGCTGCGCCTAAGCTCAATACAAGCGAGCCCGACCCGTCTTGGTCCGATAGCGAGATTGAGCTCACCGAGGGCGATGACGAGGACGACGAGGCTCCGATTGAGACCGCAAAGACAACTTTGCTGCCGCGTCGCCATGCAAAGCGCGACCAGGTAACCGGCCAGCTTTCGATGGAAGACGACCCCGATAAGATCGACGAGTTCGAGCCGCCGTTTGCCGTGAATCCTGTCTCGGCAGCACCTCAGATTCCCGACTTCTTGAAGCATCCCAAGGTTGCCGATGCGCCTGCCTCGAGTGCCGTCGAATCGGCTGCGGCTAGCGATGGGGGAGCGGACGGTGGCGCCGCAGATAACGAGGGCGAAGAAGAGGACGGCCTCAAGCTTCCGCCGCTCGAAATCCTGCATGCCAACCCGCAGTCGGCTTCCGCCGCGTCTTCGGACAAGGAGTTGGAGCAGACCGCTGAGTCACTGCAATCCACCTTGCTTGAGTTTGGCCGCAGTGCCCGCGTGGTCGGCTGGATCGCCGGCCCCACGGTGACGACCTTTAAGCTGCAACCTGGTGAGGGCGAGCGCGTGAGCAAGATTTCGAGCCTCGAGGACGATATCGCGCTTTCGCTCGCTGCCCAGTCGGTACGTATCTTTGCCCCGATCCCCGGCACCTCGCTCGTGGGCATCGAGATTCCCAACCGCAAGCGCCAGAACGTCAACCTGGGCGACGTGCTGCCCTATGTGAAGGGCGGTCCGCTCGAGCTCGCCATCGGCCGCGATGCCGAGGGCACGCCGGTTGTCGCCGACCTTGCCAAGATGCCCCACCTGTTGATTGCCGGTACGACCGGTTCTGGTAAGTCGGTGATGATCAACTCCATCATCACGACTCTGCTCATGCGTACTCTTCCCGAGGACGTTCGCCTGATCATGGTCGACCCCAAGCGCGTCGAGCTTGCGGGCTATAACGGACTGCCGCATCTCTATGTGCCCGTGGTGACCGAGCCCAAGCAGGCCGCGAGCGCTCTGCAATGGGCCGTGTCCGAGATGGAGCGTCGCCTGAAGGTCTTCGAGCGTCTCAACGTGCGTAAGATCTCGACCTACAACGAAAAGCAGGCCGCAGGCGAGTTTGAGCATTACGACAATCCGCCGCAAAAGATGCCCTACCTGGTCATCATCATTGACGAGCTCTCGGACCTGATGATGGTCGCCGGTAAGGATGTCGAGGCCTCGATCGTGCGTATTGCACAGCTGGGCCGTGCCGCCGGTATTCATCTTATCGTGGCCACGCAGCGTCCCAGCTCAAACGTGGTTACGGGCCTCATCAAGGCCAACATCACCAATCGCATCGCCTTTAACGTCGCCACGGGCATCGACTCGCGCGTCATCATCGACCAGATGGGTGCCGAAAAGCTTACCGGTTTGGGCGACATGCTGTTCTCCAAGGTCGACTGGGGCAAGCCTCGCCGTATCCAGGGCTGCTTTGTCTCGGACGATGAAATCAATGAGATTGTCGAGTTCGTCAAGTCGCAGAGCGAGCCCGACTACCACGAGGAGATTCTGTCTGCCGTGGCGCCCGCTTCCATGTCCATGGCGGGTGGCGGCGGCATTGTCCGCACCGGAGTAGCCGAGCCGCAAGACGATGATCCGCTCATTTGGGAAGCCGCCCATATTGTGGTGGAATCGCAGCTTGGCTCCACATCTGGCCTGCAACGTCGTCTGAAGGTTGGCTACGCGCGTGCCGGGCGTATTATGGACATGCTGGAAGAAAAGGGTGTCGTCGGCCCGCCCGACGGTTCCAAGCCGCGCGAGGTCCTGTTGGACGAGGAGGGGCTTGCCGCGCTGGAGTCTGTCGACGCCGAGATGGCACGTGAAGATCGTGAGTTTGGAGGATTCTGATGGCTGCACGCTTTGGTGACATGCTGCTCGAGCAGCGTCGCCGAATGGGCCTTTCCATTCAGCAGGTCGCCAACACCATCAAAATCAGGCCGCAGATCATCGAGTTTTTCGAGACCGGTAACTTTGCTTCGATGCCGCCGCGCGGCTATGCGCAGGGCATGATTTCGAGCTATGCTCGCTTTTTGGGCCTCAATCCGCGCGAGGTCGTCAATGCCTACTTTGACGACCTGATGGCATACGAACGCGAGACGTCGCAGCAGGGCGGTCGTTTTCAGGACGCCGCCGGCTACGTCAATTCGCGTTCCTCGGTCGACAACGGGCGCTTCCTGATGGTTCAGGGCGGTCGTTCGACCCGCTATGGACAGCGTCCTCAGCAGGCCGGTTATATTACCGAGACGGGTTCGGGCGAGGAGATTCGCTCACAGCGTGACCGGTTCCGCAGTACGCCGATGCCCGAGGACCGTGCACTTCCCGCTGCCCGCGGTGTAGCGCGTGACCCTCGTGCCGGCTACGGCGACGGCGGCTATTCCGATCGCGGTTACCGTGGTGCCTCCGCCGGACGCTCTCGCGGTGGCTATGCGGATGCCGATACCACGCAGGTGACGCCGCGTCTTCGCTCTCAATCACAGCCGTATGGCCAGCGCTCTTCGGCTCCGCGTTCGGGCCAGCGTGGCTATCAATGCCGCGGTGAGCTTGCGCCCCGCTCGGGTCAACGCAGCCTTCAGGGCCAGGGCGGCTATCGCGGCCGTCCCGATAGCAATCGCGGTCGTATGCCTCAGGGAGGCGGCCGCAGCAGTTCCGGTCGTGGACGCGGCGGGTCACGTACTCCTCAAAACAACGGGCTCGATCCGCGTATCATCTACGCCGGCATCGGTGCCGTTGCGCTGCTGTTGATTGTGCTCATCGTGGTGCTTCTGCGTGGCTGCGCATCTTCGACGCCCGAGACCACGCCCGAGACGCCCGCTGCTACCAAGACGACGACCAAGAAGTCTTCTAAGAAGACCGAAACGGTTGACGAGGACGAAGACACCGATGAGGCGACGGATGAGTCGACCGATTCGGACGCCACCAAGACGACGGCTAAAAAGGAAGAGAACGAGGTAACGAAGGTCAAGGTCTCCGTTGCCAAGGGAAAGACCGCGTGGATTGAGGTCAAGGTCGACGGCAAGTCGGTCTATGGCGCCCAGGCGACTGGCCCCTTTGAGCAGGAGTACACGCCCGAGTCCTCGATCGAGATCACCACGTCCAAGCCTTCCGATGTCACCGTTACCAAGAACGGTGAAAAGGTTCGTTACGATACCAAGACCTCGGGCGTGGCGCGTGTGACGATCACCGTTCCCAAGAAGGAGACGACTGATTCCGAGAATGGTGAAAGTTCTGATGGTACCGACACCACCGATGGTACCGATACCACCGACGGTACCGATGCCCAGTCCACGGATGGCGCCGATACCGCAACTGACGGTCAGACACCCACCGATTCTACCGACTATTCGTACGATAGCTACTAAGCCGCTCGTACGCGAAAGGAAACATCATGGCTAAAGATTCCAGCTTCGACGTCGTGTCCGAGGTCAACATGCAAGAGGTCGACAACGCCTTCCAGCAGACCACGCGCGAGATTTCCCAGCGCTATGACCTTAAGGATTCCGGCGCCACGATCGAGCTTTCGAAGGGCGACAAGCTCTTTACGATCAGCGCCCCGGCTGACTTTGTCTCTAAGCAGATTATCGACGTGCTGAGTTCCAAGCTCATCAAGCGCGGCATTGACCTCAAGGCTGTCTCGTGGGATGCTCCTCAGGCGGCGTCGGGCGGCACCGTGCGCGTGCTCGGCCATATTGTCGAGGGTATCGACCAGGCGACCGCCAAGAAGATCAACAAGGACATCAAGGACCAAAAGCTCAAGGTCAAGGTGACCATCGAGGCCGACAAGCTGCGTGTTTCCTCTGCTTCGAAGGATGCGTTGCAGACCGTAATCCAGTTCCTGCGCGACCAGGACTACGGCCAGCCGCTACAGTTCACCAACTACCGCTAATATCATTCGAAAGGACCGCTCTCCAACATGGATACACCGTTGGGCTCCGTGCTCTACATCACCCTCGGGTGCGCTAAGAACGAGGTCGACACCGACCGCATGCGTTCTCTTTTGACTGCTGCGGGCTACGAGGAGGCATTCGACCCGCAGGATGCCGATATCGCCATCGTCAATACATGCTCGTTCCTCGCCTCCGCAACGTCCGAGAGCATCGAGACCACGCTCGAGCTCGCCAACGAGGTTCAGGACGGCGTTCGTTCTTGCCCCATCGTTATGTGCGGCTGTGTGCCGTCGCGCTATGGCGACGACTTGCCTGACGAGCTGCCCGAGGTCGCTGCCTTTGTGAAGGCCGACGAGGAGGACGGCATCGTGGCGGTCATCGATGGCGCGCTGGGTGTCGAGCGTGAGATCGCAGCCTATATCCCGCAGGTCAAGCGTACCGTCGAGGGCGCCGTTGCTTACGTCAAGATTTCCGATGGCTGCAACCGCTTCTGCAGCTTCTGCATGATCCCCTATATTCGCGGTCGCTATCATTCGCGCAATGCCGAGAGCATTATCTCCGAGGTACGCGACCTGGTTGCCGGCGGTGTGCGCGAGATCGTGCTGATCGGCCAGGACACGGGTATTTGGGGCACCGACTTTACTGACGAGGATGTCGCCGAGGGCTCGCCGCGCAATCTGGCGCAGCTGCTGCGTGCCGTCGCCGAGGCCGTGCGCCCGCACAACGTCTGGGTCCGCGTGCTCTATCTGCAGCCCGAGGGCATGACCGATGAGCTTATCGATACGATTCGCGATACGCCCGAGGTGCTGCCCTATATCGATATCCCCGTGCAGCACTGCGACGCGCGCATCCTCAAGGCTATGCGCCGTTCCGGTTCGCGCCAGGAGCTCGAGGACCTGTTCCGCGATCTGCGTGAGCGTATCCCCGGCATCGTGATCCGTTCCACGGCTATGGTCGGCTTCCCGACCGAGACCGACGACGAGTTCCGCGACCTTATCGACTTTATGGACACCGTCGGCTTTGACTACACGAGCGTCTTTGCCTACTCGCAGGAGGAGGGCAGCCTGGCCGCTAAGATGGAGGGTCAGGTCGACGAAGAAGTCAAGCTCGAGCGCGCCCAGGAGGCCATGGACCTGGCCGAGTCGCTCGGTTTTGCCGCCACCGCCGCACATGTGGGCGAGCGCGCCCAGGTGATCGTCGACGGTATCGAAGAAACCGAGGACGGCGCCGAGCTGATCGGCCATGCCTGGTTCCAGGCGCCCGATTCCGATGGAGCGGTGCATCTGGACGCCAGCGAGGCGTCCGTGGGCGATATTCTGACTGTCGAGTTTACCGATAGCTTCTGCTATGAGCTTATCGGCCATGTTGTGGAGTAGGAGAGCATCGTGGCAAACGAGAGCAATAAGGAACTGACGAGTGTTTGGACGCCCGCCAACATCGTGACGTGCGTTCGCATCGTCTTTATCCCGGTGTTCATGATCGTGTCGGCGCTTTCTCACACGAGTGTTGCCGGTACGGATTGGAGCACCTTCGACGGCCCGCTCGCCGCCGCTGCCTTCATTCTGTATGTGATCCTGTCGTGCACCGATAAGGTCGACGGTTATCTGGCGCGTTCGCGCAACGAGATCACCGACTTCGGTAAATTCTTGGACCCCATCGCCGATAAGCTGCTCGTGTTCTCGGCCCTGCTGCTGTTCTTGGATTTTGGCGCGGTGACCGTGTGGTCCGTGTTCATTATCCTGTTCCGTGAGCTTCTGGTGAGCGCCCTTCGCATGGTCGCGAGTGCGGCCGGTGTGGTCGTTGCGGCCGATAAGCTCGGCAAGTACAAGACGGCGACCACGATGGTCTCCATCTGCGGTTACCTGTGCGTTTTTGCTATGGCTGGCTTGCACCTTGGCCCGGTGGCGCTGACGCTCGGCATCTACTCGGTGTCGCGCTTCCTGTATGCCGTTGCCGTTGTCTTGACCGTTATCTCGGGCGCCCAGTACTTCTGGAACTGCCGCAAGATCGTCTTTTCGGTCTAGGTCCTGGTAGGTATGACGGACTCTTTTGAGCAGATTTCCGCACATAACGAGGAGCTGGCGCGCGATATCGTCGAGCGCGCGAGCGCTCGGGGTGTGACGGTTTCGACGGCCGAGTCGCTGACGGCGGGTATGATCGCCTCGACGATTGCGGATATCCCGGGCGCCTCGGCGGTGCTGCGTGGCGGTGCGGTAACCTACTGCGATGAGATTAAGCATCGCGTGCTGGGTGTTGAGCAGGAGACGTTCGACCGCTACACCGCGGTGTCGCATCAAACTGCGCGCGAGATGGCGTCGGGTTCGCTGGAGCTGTACCAGAGCGATATTGCAGTGAGCGCAACGGGTTATGCCGGCCCCGGCGGTGGTACTGAGGACGATCCTGCTGGCACTTTCTATATTGGCTGGGCACATCGTTCCGCCGATGGGGGAGTGCCGGTCGTGGACTCTGTGCGCTGCCACTATGAGGGCGACCGTTCGTGTGTTCGTGCCCATGCGGTCACGGAGGCATTGGGTCGCATTGCCCTTGTGCTCAACTCTATGGAATAGACGTGTTTTAAGGGGCCTCCGGGCCCCTTAATTGTGGAGATAGGGACCTTAGGCTCATTTGGCGTTTGTGCTGGTTGTAGACGTATTTTTGCCTGCCTTGTTCATATTTGGTCCTTTGTGGTCAAGCATTTGGTCAGTGTTTGGTCGGCGTTTGGTTGGGTTTTGGAAAGGTCGGCTGCATATGATTTATCTGAACGGTTGACCACGAACAGCCGTTCGTTTATTATCGATGCAGGTTGTTAAGAGGAGGGCTATTCATGGCCAAGAATTCAGGTCCCGTACGTACCGTTCATGCTCGCACGACGGGTAAAGAGCGCGATGAGATGATCGCCACCACCAAGGCCGAGATCGAGAAGAAATTCGGCCAGGGTTCCATCATGAGGTACGGCGACGGTGGTCCCGAGCTCGAGGTCGAGGCCATTCCCACGGGCGCCCTGGCCCTCGATGCCGCGCTGGGTATCGGCGGCGTGCCGCGCGGCCGTATCGTCGAGATTTACGGTCCTGAGTCCTCCGGTAAGACGACGCTTTCGCTCGAGATCCTGGCCGAGGCCCAGGCAATGGGTGGCGTTGTGGCATTTATCGATGCCGAGCACGCGCTTGATCCCACGTATGCCGCGCGCATCGGCGTGGATATCGACGAGGTGCTCATTTCCCAGCCCGATACGGGCGAGCAGGCGCTCGAGATTGTTGACATGCTCGTGCGTTCCGGCGCCATCGATGCCATCGTCGTCGACTCCGTCGCCGCGCTGACCCCGCGTGCCGAGATCGAGGGAGAAATCGGCGACACTACGGTCGGTCTTCAGGCTCGCCTGATGAGCCAGGCGCTCCGCAAGCTCGCCGGCTCGCTGTCCAAGTCCAACACGACGTGCATCTTCATTAACCAGCTGCGTGAGAAGATCGGCGTCATGTTCGGCAACCCCGAGACCACGACGGGCGGCCGCGCCCTTAAGTTCTTCTCTTCGGTGCGTATCGACATTCGCCGCATCGACAGCATTAAGCTTAAGGACGAGGTTATCGGTAACCGCGTGCGCGCCAAGGTCGTTAAGAACAAGGTGGCAGCTCCGTTCCGTTCTGCTGAGTTCGACATCATGTACGGTACGGGCATCTCTAAGGAGGGCTCGATTCTGGACATGGCTGTCGAGTGCGGCATCTGCAAGAAGATGGGCTCCTGGTTTGCCTATGGCGAGGATAAGCTCGGCAACGGTCGCGAGGCCGCCAAGGCGTTCCTGCGCGAACACCCCGATTGTGCCGACGAGATTGAGCATAAGGTTCGCCTTGCCTGTGGACTTGAGTTTGATGACGATGCTCCGTCCGAGGTCGAGCTGACCGATCAGCCTGCGCCTGAGGAGTTTGACGAGCTTTACGCCATCGATGGTTCCGCCATGCTCGATGATGACGACGAGTAGCGGTTACGCTCATGTCGTATACGGTGACCGAGGCCACGGTCGTCTTTCCCGATAAGAAGGCGGCCTCCTCGTTCTCGAGCGGGTATGCGTCCAAAAAGCCTTGCGCACATATCGATTGTGAGCTTGAGGGCGGTTTTGAGCGGTCCATTTGGATTCCCGTGCGGGTCGCGCGGCTGTATGTCAAAAACCGCCCCGATCTTCCCTGTGATTGGGACAACTTCCGTGAGGCGGTGCAGCTCATTGAGCGTAAATGTGCACTTACCATGGTGACCGAGATGTTATCGCGCCGCGACCATGCGACGGGTGAGGTCCGTGACAAGCTGGCTCGCTACGGCTTTCACCAGCCTGCGATCGATTTCGCCGTCGAGCGCGCCACCGAGTATCGCTTTTTAGACGAGAGCCGCTTTTGCTCGTACTTTATCGAGGAGCGCAAGCGGCGCGGTTGGGGACAGCGCAAAATCGAGACCGAGCTCAAGCGCCGTCATGTCGTGCTCGATGACATTCCCGGTTATCCCGAGGATTATTTTGCCGTCGAAGACGATTTGGCGCGTGCGTCAGCCCTGCTCGCCAAGCGTCGTGTTCCAGAGACGCGCGGATTCGAAAAACTGGTTCGGTTTTTGATGGGCAAAGGCTTCTCGTATCACATCGCCGCCGATGCTGTTAAGGCACGTCTCGATGCCGAACGCGAGGAATGTGCGGTTTAGGCGTATGCGTTTTGTGGCCCTGCCGTTCACCGCGTTTTAGCCGCCGTGCCGGGGCCATTTATTTGACAGTTGTTGTGGTTCAACGTACGATAAACACTGTCATTTGCTTTGTGATATGTGCTCATCTGTGATGAGTTTGTTTATATGTTTATCTGTATCCGACCCGCATAAGCTGCGCCCATATTACTCAAATGTCGCGAGCCGTTCATAAGGACGGTTCGCTTTGTTGTGTAACGAATCCATAAAAAGGAGTGAGCATGCCTATCATCGCAGCGCTCGTTGGCATCGTTTTGGGTGCCATCGCCGCCATTGCCTACATGCGCACCGCCAAGCAGGGTAGTCTTCACGAGGCCGACGAAAAGATCCAGTCGGCACACGCACAGGCTGAGTCCCTGATCGGTGATGCTAAGCGTCAGGCCGAGACCCTCAAAAAAGAGGCTCTGCTCGAGGCTAAAGAGGAGATCATCAAGAACAAGCAGGCCGCCGAGGCCGAGGACAAGCAGCGTAAGAGCGAGATTCGTACGCTCGAGAACCGTGTGATGCAGCGCGAGGAGTCCCTTGATCGCCGAAACGACGCTCTCGACAAGCGTGAGCACCAGCTGTCCAGCCAGGCCGGTCAGGTCGAGAAGCGCTCCCGTGAGCTCGAGGAGCTCTGCGCAAAGCAGACCTCCGAGCTCGAGCGTATCGCCGACCTTACCCGCGAGGATGCCCACAAGGAGCTCCTCGATAAGGTTCGCGGCGAGGTCACCCACGAGGCCGCCACGATTATTCGCGAGTCCGAGCAGCAGGTTCGCGCCGAGTGCCACAAGACCGCCCAGGAGATTCTGTCCCTGGCGATTCAGCGCTGCGCTGCCGACCACACTGCCGAGGTCACCGTTACCTCCGTGCACATTCCCTCTGATGACCTCAAGGGCCGTATCATCGGTCGCGAGGGTCGCAACATCCGGACCTTCGAGCAGGTTTCCGGCGTCAACCTCGTGATCGACGACACGCCCGAGACCGTCGTTCTTTCGAGCTTCGATCCGGTCCGTCGTGAGACCGCCCGTGTTGCTCTGGAGAACCTCATCGCCGACGGCCGCATTCACCCCGCCCGCATCGAGGAGATGTATCACAAGGCTGCCGACCTGGTTCAGCAGCGCGTGCGCGAGGCTGGCGAGCAAGCTGCATTCGATACCGGCATTCACGACCTGCACCCCGAGATCGTCAAGACCCTTGGTGCCCTGCGCTACCGTACCTCGTTTGGTCAGAACGTGCTTCAGCACTCCCTCGAGGTCTCTGACCTGTGCGGCGTAATGGCTTCCGAGCTTGGCCTGGACGTTGTTACCGCCAAGCGCGCCGGACTGCTGCACGACCTGGGCAAGGCAATCGACCATGACGTCGAGGGCCCGCATGCCGTCATCGGCGCCGAGCTTGCCCGCCGTTATGGCGAGAAGCCCGTTATCGTTCACGCTATCGAGGCTCACCATGCCGACGTCGACCCCAACACGGTGCTCGATGTCCTGGTACAGGCCGCCGATGCTGTCTCTGCCTCTCGTCCCGGTGCCCGTCGCGAGTCTGCCGAGAACTACATCAAGCGTCTTGAGAAGCTCGAGGAGATCGCCAACTCCCATGACGGCGTCGAGCGTACCTATGCCATGCAGGCTGGTCGCGAGGTCCACGTCATGGTTCAGCCGGACAAGATTTCCGATGCCCAGTCCACGGTTCTGGCTCACGATATCGCCCATCAGATCGAGGAAGAGATGGAGTATCCCGGTCAGGTGCGCGTCGTCGTGATTCGCGAGAGCCGCGCTGTCGATATCGCTAAATAACATGAGCGACGCGAACGAGCTCATCTCATTTATCGCGTCGATGTCGGGGGAGGGCAACCTTCGCGTCGAGGAGAACCTTGGCGAGGGGTATGTCCGCCTCCGCGTTTCGGAGGCCGAGCGGCGCCAGGCAAAGCACGACATTCAGCATGTCGAGGATATCGTCATCGAAATGCTCCGTAATGCTCGCGATGCCGGCGCCGACAAGGTCTTTCTCGCTACGACCAAGGAAGATGGCGTCCGCACGCTTGTCTTTCTGGATAACGGCTCGGGTGTTCCGCAGGATATGCAAGAGCGAATCTTCGATGCTCGCGTTACCTCCAAGCTCGAGAGCATGAAGATGGACCGTTGGGGCGTTCACGGTCGTGGCATGGCATTGTTTTCGATCAAGCAGAACACCGACGAGGCCCGTGTGGTCACGTCCGGTGTCGATCTTGGTTCAGCCTTTAAGGTGAGCGTTGCGGCCGACCGCCTCAGTGAGCGCGCCGATCAGTCTAGCTGGCCCCAGGCCGTCAAGGATGAGGATGGACGTTATGTCTGTGCTCGCGGTCCACATAATATTATTCGCGCTGCCTGTGAGTTTGCGCTCGAGGAGTTGCGTGGTTGCGATGTCTATCTTGGTTCTCCGTCTGAGATTGCCGCGACCCTTTATGCTCAGGCGTCAAGTCGGCTAGATACGTCGCGTCTCCTGTTCATTGATGACGAGAGCGAGCTTCCGGTTGTCGATCGTTTAGGCCTTGCCTCTGATGCCGAGGACTTTATCCGTATCTGCTCGGGTTTGGGTCTTGGGATGTCCGAGCGCACGGCACATCGCATTTTGGCAGGGCAGATTAAGCCCGTTCGCGGTGTGACCGCGCGTCTGCTGCGCGAGCGTGATTCGTCTTCGCATGCGCCGGCTCCTGTTGATCTCGCGAAGGATCGTCGCGGGCTACGTATTGCTAAGGATGACATGGCACAGTTTTCGCGCGCTGTGGAGCGCGACTTTAATGACCTTGCCGACCGGTACTATCTCAACCTTTGCGGCGACCCAAAGATTCGCGTTTCGCGTGATCGAATCACCGTGACCTTCGATCTTGCCAAAGAGGAATAGTGCCTTTACCGAGTCCACTCGGTACGATAAAGTTATTGCAGTTAAAACGTACTTTTAAACGCAGGAGTTTCTTCATGGATTGCCTGAAGGTATCAAGCAAATCATCGCCCGCGTCCGTTGCCGGCGCCATCGCTGGCATGGTCAAGGATGGTGTACCCGTCAACATCCAGTGTGTCGGCGCCGGTGCTGTCAACCAGGCCATTAAGGCCGTTGCTATCGCGCGCGGTTTTTTGATTCCAACCGGTTTTGATATTTCCTGCGCGCCCGTGTTCTCCGACATCCTCATTAACGGGGAGTCGCGCACGGCCATCCGACTTTCTATTTACGTTCATCAGATTAATCGAGCTGCTATGGATAACGTCGTCATGGATGATGTTAAGCCTGTGGCATAGCTTCTGCTTGCCTCGATTCGCCTCCCTTCCATCGTTAGGACTTATGCACATGGACCAGCGTTCCGTACGCGATATTCTTGCCGGTAAAACCTACTTTATCCGCACCTTTGGCTGCCAGATGAATCAGCACGATTCCGAGCGCGTGAGCGGTCTGCTCGATTCGTGTGGTTGCCTCATGGCGCTCGATCCCGAGCATGCCGATATCGTTGTGTTCATGACGTGCTGCGTGCGCGAGGCCGCCGATACTCGCCTATACGGTCAGTGTAATTCCTGCAAAAGCCTGCCGCCTTCGCCTTCGGGCAAGCGCGTGGTTGCCGTTGGTGGTTGCATCGCGCAGCGCGATGGCGAGGGTCTGCTCACCAACGTCGATAACGTCAATGTCATCTTTGGCACGCATTCCATCGCACATGTGGCCGAGCTCATTGCCGAGGCGTTCCTGGACGGCAAGCGTCATATCCGCACCAATGAGCATGAGGATACGGATGCCATGAGTATGCCGTGGCACCGTGAGACGCAGTATCACGCCTGGGTGCCCATCATGACGGGCTGCAATAACTTCTGCACCTACTGCATCGTGCCGTACGTGCGCGGTCGCGAAAAGAGCCGCCCCTTCGAGGAGATTGTCGACGAGGTGACCGGTTTGGTGCGCCAGGGCGTGCGTGAGATTACGCTGCTGGGCCAAAACGTTAACTCATATGGCCGCGATTTGTTTGGTAAGCCGCGCTTTGCCGACTTGCTGCGCGCCGTGGGCGATACGGGCGTGGAGCGCATCTTCTTTACGTCTTCGCATCCCAAGGACCTGCTGCCCGAGACCATCGACGCCATGGCCGAGACGCCTGCCGTTATGCCGCAGCTGCACCTGGCCGTCCAGTCAGGTTCGACGCGGATCCTCAAAGAGATGAATCGCCGTTATACACGCGAGGACTATCTGGGCCTGGTCGATCGCATTCGCAACCGCATGCCCGACATCGCGCTCTCGACCGACATTATCGTTGGCTTCCCGGGCGAGACTGAAGATGACTTTGAGCAGACGCTCTCACTTGCCGAGACGGTCCGCTATGCTCAGGCCTATACCTTCATCTATTCCAAGCGCGCCGGTACCCCGGCCGCCGAGATTGATGATCCTACGCCGCATGAGGTTATTCTCGAGCGTTTCAACCGCCTGGTTAAGGTTATCGAGACCACGGCACACGAGTATAACCAGGGTGAGCTTCATACTGTGGTTCCGGCGCTCATTGAGGGAACGAGCAAAAAGAATGACGCGGTGCTACTGGGCAAGAGTCCCAAGAATCAGACCGTGCATGCGCCTATCCCAGAGGGTTACAGCATCGACCAGCTTGTTGGCAAGATCGTTGATGTTGACGTTGACGTTGCCAAGACCTGGTATTTGTCTGGCTCCGTTGTGGGCGAGCCGCGCTAATGGTTGCTCCCGGGGCAGGTCTTTCCGCCGTTGCGATCGTCGGTCCGACGGCGGTTGGTAAGAGCGATGTTGCCGATCGTTTGGCAGCTCGTCTTTCGTCCGAAGTGCTGTCGTGCGATGCGATGCAAATCTATCGCGGCATGGATATCGGTACCGCAAAGATGGCGCCCGATGAGTGTACGGCGCCGCTGCGTCTCGTCGACATTGTAGAGCCGGGTGTGGCATATTCTGCTGCGCTTTATCAGGCTGACGCTCGTGTGCATGTTGAGCGTTTGCTTGGCGAGGGCCGCCTACCAGTGTTTTGCGGGGGCACAGGCTTGTATCTCAAGGCCGCTCTGGATGAGATGGATTTTCCCTCGGGCGAGCTTGAGGACGATCGTCGCGCGGGGTATCAGGAACTTGCCGAGCGCATAGGCGAGGAAGCGCTGCACGCGCTGCTTGCCGAGCGCGATCCAGAATCGGCTGCTGTTATTCATCCCCATAACGTGCGCCGTGTGATTCGTGCGCTCGAGATGCATGATGATGGTATCTCCTATGCAAAGCAAAAAAGTCAGTTTAGTGTTCCGCGCGAGCATTATCATGCCCTATGGTTTGGTCTGACGCGTAATCGTGAGGTGCTCTACGAGCGCATTAACCTGCGTGTTGATCTGATGTTTGAACAGGGTCTTGTTGATGAGGTTCGCGGTCTTATGGACCAGGGGCTGGGAGATGCCCTGACTTCGATGCAGGCAATTGGCTATAAAGAGATCATCGATGCTTTCAATGGCGTGATTAGCATGGATGAGGCTCGCGAACTCATTAAGATGCGTTCGCGTCGTTATGCCAAGCGTCAGCTTTCGTGGTTTAAGCGCGATGACCGTATCGTGTGGTTTGATATGGATGAATGTACGATCGATGAGGTCGTTGAGGATATCCTGCATCGTATTGAGGCTGCCTAATGGCCCGTTTCCCCCTTGTTCCCACGGCACCCGAGCCCGAGCGTGCCATTTTAGTTGGTGTTGAGTGGCGCGACAATGTATGGCCACTCGATCGATCGCTCGATGAGCTGGAGCGCCTTGCCCATACGGCTGGGGCCCAGTGCGTGGCTCGCTTGTCTCAGCGTTTGGTAAAGCCGTATCCTAAATCGTTTATCGGTTCCGGTAAGGTTGAAGAGCTGTGCGGCCTGGTGCATCGCATGGATGTCGATGTCGTTATTTTTGACGACGACTTGACGCCCTCGCAGCAATCCTATTTGGAGAAAGCCGTGGGCGAACCGGTTAAGATTATCGACCGTACGGCACTGATCTTGGATATCTTTGGCCTGCATGCTCAGACGCGTGAGGGACGCCTACAGGTACAGCTGGCACAGCTTCAATATCTGTTGCCTCGTCTGCGTGGCATGTGGAGCCATCTCGCCAAGGAACAGACGCGCGGCGGCATCGGCTCACGCTTTGGTCAGGGTGAAAGCCAGCTCGAGGTCGACCGTCGCCTCATTCGTAATAAGATCGCTGCGCTTCGTCGTGAGCTTAAGCAGGTTGAACAGCGTCGCGATGTTCAATCCAAGAGTCGTATTGAGTCACCGGCGTTTCGCGTCGCGTTAGCTGGTTATACCAATGCCGGTAAATCGACGTTGCTCAATCGTCTGACCGGTTCTACGGTACTTTCGCAGGACAAGCTGTTTGCTACGCTCGACCCGACGACGCGTTCATATCGCCTGCCTGGCGGTCGCGGCATGACGATTACCGATACCGTCGGCTTTATTCAAAAGCTGCCGCATGGTCTTGTCGATGCCTTTAAATCGACGCTGTCCGAGGTTTTGGGTGCCGATCTAATTCTCAAAGTCGTAGATGCGTCTGACGAGGACTATGAACGGCAGCTGGAGGCTGTCGACCGCGTGCTTGATGAAATCGGCGCCGGAGAGCGCCTAACGCTGACCGTATTCAATAAAATCGATCTTCTCGATAGCGTTGATCGATTAAGTTTCCGTCGTCGCTATCCCGAGGCCGTGCTGTTCTCGGCCCAGACGGGCGAGGGACTCGACGATCTCGTCGACCGTATTGCTCGTGAGGCGGCTGCCACCGATGTGTTGCTCTCCGCTGATATCCCGTATCGTGAGGGCGCGCTCATCACGCTGGTGCATGAGCAGGGAACCCTTTTGCACGAGGAATATCTTGAGGACGGCGTTCGTATTGTGGCGAAGCTGCCGGCCCGTATCGCGCCGCGGCTCGAGCGTTATCGCACCGAGTAGACGAGCTCCAAAATGCCCAGAATGATGGGCTGATGCAGCAGATAAAAGGGGAGTGCATGACGTCCAAGGCTGGCGAGCGCCGGGACGGGATTGGCGTAGGCCCAGCTTGGGGCGGGATGTTCACATCTTTGAGCGGTACGCGCAGCAAAGTATCCTGTGAGATACATGAATATGAACGGGATGATTGGATAATAGTCGCCTGAAACGAACCAGGGTCGGGAAATCCTAGCCACGCCAAATAGGGGAATGAATAGGTCGATTTCGGGATGCCCCATGTCGCTGCGAAGAGAGCGAGGCATATCGCAATGCCCCACGTGCTGGGCACTTTCTGAAGCATCGGTCGTGTTACGGCTGCCACAGCGGTACACGCCGCCATGCAATAAATGATGCCAAAGTTCACTGAATCGTCGACCGATACGAGCGTTGTTGCGATCCAGACGACCAAAGCTGCGGCTGCGTACTTGGCCGCTCGTTTAGCATTGTTGCGTGAGAGCGTGCACATCCAACCCGCGATAAACAAAAATATCCAGCTGATGCTGGCGCGCCAGATGTCTTGAAAGACAGTCTGGGTAAACCAGGGCATATCCCAGTCGTACAGGTAGGCAAGATCGTAGCAAGCGTGAAAACCTGCCATTGAAATCATCGTAAGCCCGCGGACGGTATCAAAGATGGTGATGCGTTTCTGCATTACGAGAACCGGCGCATCAAGCCGACGACTTTGCCCAAGATAACGGGATTCGTTGCATAGATAGGCTCCATGGTGTCATTCTCAGGCTGCAGGCGTACGCGTCCCTGCTCCTTGTAGAACGTCTTGACGGTCGCTGAACCATCAATCATAGCCACTACAATTTCGCCGTTCATGGCACTCTTTTGTTCACGGACGATGATGTAATCGCCATTGAAGATACCGACATTGATCATTGAGCTCCCATGCACCTCAAGGATAAAGGAACCCTGATCAGTGGCGATTTCGGTCGGGATAGTAAATGTGTCTTCGATATTCTGCTCGGCCAGAATGGGAATCCCAGCCGCGACGCGACCAACGAGCGGTAGTGAGACCGTTCCGCGAGGTGCGGTGGGCTCGTCAGATTTAGAAATTGAGACAGAGGAACCGTCCTCGTTAAAGAGTTCCAGAGCGCGCGGTTTGGTGGCATCGCGCTTGAGTAGCCCGCGTGCCTCCAGGGCAGATAGATGGGCGTGCACGGTGCTGGGGGAGGAAAGGCCCACGGCAGAAGCCATCTCGCGCACGCTGGGCGGATAACCCTTCTCCTGCTGATATTCCTTGATGAAGTCGTAAATTTGCTGCTGACGCTTGGTAATTTTGCGAGCCATCAGGGCATCCTCTCTACCCATGTCAAACAAATGTTCGAATTTTGCTTGACAGGAACAACTGTTCGAAGATAATAATAACCGAACATTCGTTCTCGCGCTAGACATTTTTGTCCGCGCGGCTTGATAAAACTGTTCTCAGCAAAACACGCGAGAGGAGAACATGATGAACGCAACGAATATGGTCCAGGGAAACCTCGCCCTTAAGCTCGAGACGCCTGCAGAACCCACTTTTACGGTTGTTCAGGGTGGCCGCTCCGGCTTTCAGCCTTTGACCGTAAAGCCCGCTCGCAATCAGCAGGCTGTAGTCGCGCCGGCTCGCGTTGCCCTGAAGGTTCCGACGATTGTCGCCGTTGCCGTTGCGCTTACGCTCTTCTTTGTCCTCGCTATGTCGGTCTTTAGCGCTCGTCACGCCGCGTATGCCGAGTCCGTTTCCAACGTTACCTACGAGACCGTTCGCGTTCAGCCTGGCGATTCTCTCTGGTCGCTTGCCGAGGAATATCCAATCGATGGCCTTTCCACGCAAGAGACTTCCGACATGATCCGTAACGTCAATCATCTGGAGCATGGTTCGCTCGCCTCCGGTGCGCATCTTAAGGTTCCTGCTCGTTCGTAATCATTATCGCGCTGCGCATGGTACCCTTGTTAGCGTTTAAGAGGAGGTACCATGCGCTGTCCCAAATGCGGCAAGGCACATACCCGCGTCGTTGATTCCCGTATGCAGGAGTCAAATAACACCATTAAGCGCCGTCGCGAATGTTGCTCGTGTAACTACCGCTTTACAACGTTCGAGCGATGCGAAGACCCAATTGAGGTCATTAAGTCGGACGGAACTAAGCAGCGGTTCGATCGCAATAAGCTGCTCGTCGGCTTGATGCGCGCCACCATCAAGCGCGATATCGACACTAAGAAGCTCAATGAGATTATCGATGACATCGAGATCGAGCTGCGCTCTCGCACGCTGACGGCCGTTACGTCCCATGAGTTGGGTGACATGGTACTCAAGCGCTTGGCCAAGATCGACAAGGTGGCGTACATCCGCTTTGCCTCGGTCTACCGCGATTTCAAAGACGTCGATGAGTTTCTGCAAGAGCTTGACAAGCTAAGGTGATTCCATGTCCAACATTACCGTCAACATAAAGCGTCTCGATCCCACCGTCGAGCTTCCCAAATACGCCCATCCCACCGATGCCGGCTTGGATCTGCGCTCCAACGAGGACTGCGTCCTGAAGCCCTTCGAACGCCGTCTGGTCTCTACCGGGCTGGCCATCGCCCTGCCCGATGGCTACGCCGGCTTCGTCCAGCCCCGCAGCGGCTTGGCCATCAAGCAGGGCCTGTCTATAGTCAACACGCCAGGCCTCATCGACGCCCACTACCGAGGAGAACTCAAGGTTATCCTCATCAACCTGGACCCCTCCAACAACATCCAAATCAACAAAGGCGACCGCATAGCCCAACTCGTCATCCAAGAAGTCCCCACGGTCAACCTCGTAGAAGTAGAAGAACTAGACGAAACCGACCGTGGCAACGGAGGCTTCGGCTACTCCGGCGTCGCTTAGTTGCTTCCGTCCGCTCACCCGTGGGAGGGCCCTATATATCATCCCATGCTCAAACATTCTCGCTGCGCTGCGAAACTGCGCGTGGGACGATATATAGGGCCCTCCCACGGGTGAGCTACGTTTGCATGCTTGTAACTACCGTGCCTCTTCGCTGGAAGCTGATAGCATTAATCAATTTGTAAGCCGGTGCGACAAGGGAGTTTCTCCTTTTTCGCACCGGCTTTCTAGTCGGATTGCAATTTGTTTTCAAGCAAGAAGCCTCTCGTCCGGGACTCACCCATATCGTTCCACGCGCAGTTTCGCAGCGAAGCGAGAATGTTTGAGCATGGAATGATATGGGTGAGTCCCGGACAGGTGGGTTTAGTGCGCCCTGCGAAGCGAGAATGTTTGAGCATGGAATGATATAAGGGCGGCTCCGACAGAGCGGCGGACATTCGACTAGCGGATATGCGCGGGTTTTTCGCCCCAGTAGAAGCGGCAGAAGGCTCGTTTGCGCTTTTGGGGTTTGCCTACGAGCTCCATGGTTGCGATGGCGATGTCCTCCGCTGCGCGTGGGCGGCGCAGCACTTCGCCATTGATGAGCAGTGCCTTGAGCGACTCGGGATGATCGTGGAGATGGCGTAACGTCACGATGAGTTCTCGTGCGGTGGTGACATGCATGCTGGCGCCCATGCCGGTGAGCATCGTTGTGTTGGCCTTTTCCTGGCCATATGATTTGCCCAGCAGGATCATCGGCAGATGCGCGCACAGGCATTCGGTGACGGTGAGTCCGCCCGATTTGAGGATTGCCAGGTCGCAGCCGTGCATGAGGGCCGCCATGTCGTCCACGTAGTCCAGAACCGTGACGTTTTCGAGCTTCATGGCGTCGAAGAGCGTCTTGAGGCGAGTGGCGTATTCCTCATCCTTGCCCGGCAAAAAGACAAAGTGCATGTCCTCGAAGCTGCGCAGGAAGGGGAGTGTGCGGTCCATCTCCGCGCGAAAGCGAACGTACGGTTGAGGCAAACTGGCACCGGCCATCACCAACACAACGGTCTTGTCAGCGGGGAGATTGAACTTCTCGAGTTCTTCCCCGCGATTATAGTCCGTATCAAACCCGGTGCGGATGGGGATGCCTGTAATGCGGATTTTGGTCTCGGGAACCTTACGGGGGCGAAGTGTCTCGGCCATAAACTCGTTGGCTACGCAGAATAGGTCGGTATCCTTGTGGGGCCAAAAGCCTTCGACTTCGTAATCGGTCGGCACGCAGATGACCGGAAAATCAATACCCGTGATGACGCGGGCGCCCACAGCGACGTTGGCCGCCGTAATGTGTGTTGCGACCACGGCTATGGGCCTGCGTGTCCGGACGTATTCGTTGAAGGCGGGGAACATAATTCGTGACCATGCTGTGCCGCCGCCCCAGAGCAGATGTCCTGTAAGCGTATATCGCCAGGTCAGGTCGTAAATGGGACGCGTGGCGCCGGTAAACGACGCTGCTGTTTTATTACCATCGAACCTAATGCGTCCAAAATCGAGGATATCCAGGACTTCGATTTCAACATCCTCAGGGATTCCCTTGGTGCCGCGGATAAGGTCAAATGCTTGTGCAATCGCGTTGGCGGCGGCTTTGTGGCCCGATCCAACCGATGCGTGCACAATGGTTACCAGGGGTTTTTGTGTAGGTGAAACGTTCATTTGCTCCGGTTGGGGAGTGGCTTGCATGGGCAGGGGAGCGCTATTGCTCGTCTGCGTTTGATCCATCGATAACTCCCCTTCAGCTTTGTTACGCGATTTATCATTGTAGTGCATGAGTGTCATGTTCACGTAAATTTGGGTATGAGCGCAAAGAACGACAACGTTTCGACGAGAGGATTCTTCATGACTACCGATCAGCCGATTGATGTTGCGATTATCGGTGGAGGCCCCGCGGGCTATGCTGCCGCCATTTACGCTGCGCGTGCCAACCTGACGACGACCGTGATTGAGCAGGGCATGTCGGGTGGACAGATCGCCACGACCAATGAAGTCGAGAACTATCCGGGCATTCCGCTCTTGAGTGGAGCCGAACTCGGCGAGCGTTTTCAGCAACATGCAGAGGGGCTGGGAGCGCAGGTTACATGGAGCATGGTTACGGGTATCGATTACGATGCCGATGCAGCGCTGTTTACGGTGCATCACGATATGGGCGATACGCTTGCCTCGAGCGTTATCGCTTGCATGGGTGCCACGCCGCGTCCGGCAGGTTTCGCTGGCGAGGATACCTATCGCGGTCGTGGCGTTTCATATTGCGCAACATGTGACGGCATGTTCTTCCGCGGCAAACAGGTCTTTGTAATCGGTGGTGGCAATTCGGCATGCGAAGAGGCACTGTTCCTGTCAGACATTGCCAGCAGTGTGACCATCGTGCTGCGCCGCGACCAGTTCCGTGCCCCCGATGGTGTGGTTCAAAAAGTTCTTGCAAAAGACAATATTACAGTTAGGTACCAAACTAGTATTGTGGAGCTCTCGGGCGAAGCTATGCCAACGACGATCACCTTTAAGGACAATGCATCCGGTGAGACTCATACCGAGTCATTTGAGCCCGGCTCGTTTGGCATCTTTGTCTATACCGGGACGCAACCCCATACCGAGCTTGTTGAGCATCTAGTCGATCTGGCGCCTGATGGCGGCATTTTGACTGATGAATCCATGGCGACCCGCACGCCAGGTCTATTTGCCGCTGGCGATATCCGTTCCAAGCGCTTACGTCAGGTTGTGACCGCCGTTTCTGACGGAGCCATAGCAGCAACGAGCGCATACGCGTTTCTCCGCGGATAAGTACGATAATATATCTTATGTAAGGATGCTATCTTTAAAACAAAGTGGTTGGACGGTGCATCAATGTGCTGTCCAACCACTTTTACTTTCCTGCTATATAGTATGCAAAACTAGATAACCTAGAATACAATATAGCTAATGAACGGAGGATCCTTATGAACCACGCCAAACGCGTTATCCCGATGTCTGATTCGTCGGTCAGCATTAAGCCTGAGGATATTCAGCCCACTGTGCTGCCCGATGCATTTATTCAGTCCGATATCGTGCGCAAACTCAATACGTTGAGTCTGCCGCGCTATGACCAGTTGCCCAATGTGACGCTCTACCGCGACCAGGTTATTGAGTATGTTGCGCTGTGGATGGAGCCGCTGTCCATTTGCGTGGAACAGCCTGTCATTACGCCATCGATGATCAATAACTATGTGAAGGTCGGCCTTGTGCCCGCTCCGGTCAAAAAGCAATATGGCCGCGAGCAGATTGCCCGCCTAATCGCTATCTGCATCTTTAAGCAGGTGCTACCTATTGCTGCGGTACAGGCACTCTTTAACATTCAGCGTTTGAGCTACGATGCCCCGACGGCCTTTGATTATGTGGTCGATCAGCTCGAGGCATCGATTCGTTCGGCGTTTTCCGTCGAGCAGACGCCGGTTCCCGATACCGCGCATCAGGTAACGCGGGAGTCGCTGCTTGTGCGCAGCGCGGTTTCATCCTTTGTTTCGAAGGCTTACTTGATGAGCTATCTCAAGTTCAACGGGTTTAATAGCTAGCCGACGTATAAAACGGGCGGGACAAGGAGCCATCTGTCGCTTTGTCTCGCCCGTATTTTGCTTGGTTGGACTCTATTTGCCCGAAGCTACGCCCATGCCGTAGCCGATGATGAGTCCGTGCATCTCGGCGTAATAGGAATCCAGGCCGTTGCAGGGCATGATGATGGTCTTGGAGCCGGGCCAATGCTCAATAATGCGATCGGCCAGCGCCTGGGCGCTCGATGCGTTCTCCACATGGTCGATGACGACCTCACCGCCCGTAAAGCCCTCGGCTTCCATAGTGTCGATGATCTTGTTGAGCATCTTCTTTTCGCCACGCGTGTGCCCCACGAGTTCGATTTTACCGGCCTCACTCGCCGTGCCCAAAATGCGGATATTGAGCTTGTTGGCAATGACGCCAGCTGCCTTAGGGATACGTCCGGCTTTGGCGAGGTTTTCGTAATTGCACAAACTGAAGAGGATTTTGCTGTTCTGTTCAAGGCTATCGAAGTATGCGCAAGCATCCTCGAATGAGACATTCGGATTGCTTGCAAGATAGCGGTCGAACAGCAAGATAATGAGGTCCATTTTGCCGCCAGCTGCGCGTGAATTGACTAGATGAATCTGTCGGTCGGGCTCCTCGGCAAGAACCATATCGCGAGCAGTGGCTGCCGCGTTGTAGCTGCCCGACACACCCTCAGAGATCGGCATGCAGATGGTCTTGTCTGCCAATTTGAAGAGCTCGGCCCACTCCCCTACGCTGGGACAAGCGCTCGAAGAAGCGTTCGTCTCCGCCTGTACAGCGCAGTTGAGCTCATGCACATCGAGCGAAAGGTCATCGACGAATTCACGCTCCCCCACTCGAATTTTGAGGGGCGCAAATGCAAAGGTGGTATGGGGCGCGGTCGGTTGCCAATCGCGGAGGTTGCAGCTTGAATCGGAGATAAGTGCCCAGCTCATAGAGGGTCCTTTCTAATCGTTCCCATTCAATTATAGCCATCTTGCAGACCGATTGGGCCGCTATCTAGTATTCAAAACTAGATAGCGGACTGCACTAAAGGCAAAAGAATGGACCCCATGACTCAAAGCCACGAGGTCCATATCCGTTTGCTTTATCTGAATACTTAGTAGCGCACGAAAATGTAGTTGTTGTTCATGCCGGCGGCAACGGAGCTGATGATAACACCCGTGTTGTAGTCGGAAGCATGAATCATCTGACCACCACCGATGTAAATGCCGGTGTGGTACGAGTTGACCACAACGTCACCGGGCTGCGGATCGGACACACGCGTCCAGCCCATAAAGGTGCCCGTGGTGCCCAGGCGGCAATAGCGACCAGTAAGGCAATAGCTTACAAAACCAGAGCAGTCGAAGCTGTTCGGGCCAATTCCGCCCCAAGAATAGGCGCAACCAAGTTTGCTGTATGCACGCGAGACAACAGAACCGCCGTCGACGGACTGGCTCGGAGCAGAAGGCGTCGGAGCCGGAGCAGGCGTGGAGGGCTGCGGCGTCGGAGCGGGTGCCGGCGTAGGAGCCGGAGTGTTGCCGCCCTGGTTGTTGTTATTGCTGGTCTGGCCACCGTTGTTGGTGTTCTCGGTCGTACCGGCAGTCTCGTTGCTCACCGTGGCCTTCTCGGCGGTGCTGGCGTTGATGCCGGCCTGCAGCGCGGCGTTGGCCTCGGCCTCGGCGGCAAGCTCGGCCTGCAGCTGCGAATCCAGGGAGTTTACGACGTTCTGGGCTTCAGCCTGCTGGGCGTTAAGCTCATCAACCTTCTTTTGCGTGGCGGCGACGTTCTTTTCCTGCTCGGACTGCTTATCGGTGAGCTGCTGCTTAAGCTCCTTGACCTCTTGAATGGTCTGAGCTTGCTTATCGGAAACTTTGCCGTAGTAGAACAGACGGTTGAGCATATCGCTCAGGTCATCGACACCCGTCAGAACCTGAAGCAGGCTCAGACCGCCGGTTTTGTACTCGCCGGCGACATAGGTCGAGAGCTTGGCCTGGCCATCGGCGATCTCCTGCTGCTTTTGCGTGATCTCGCCGGCAGTCTGATCGAGCGCCTGCGTCTGCGTGGCGAGCTCATCGTAAATCTGCTGGGTTTGGGTACCGATCTGCTCGAGCTTCGTACGAGCAGCGGCAAGGTCGGATGCGGTATCGGCGTAGGCAGGAGCCGCGAGGCCCAAGCCCAAAACACAAGCGAGGGTTGCCGTAGCAGCGCAGCGTGCCATGTTTTTGTGCGTGTTTGCTGTGCGCATGTAGCTTCCTTTCCAGTAACTAAGGGTAACGGCTAGTCCACCGTCACCAGGCTAAAGAGCTCCACATCGTC
Source organism: uncultured Collinsella sp. (assembly GCA_900544645.1). Lineage (GTDB taxonomy): Bacteria > Actinomycetota > Coriobacteriia > Coriobacteriales > Coriobacteriaceae > Collinsella. The sequence goes on along the minus strand of UQWG01000006.1, from coordinate 9,206 downwards.
ATCAGACGGCGTGAGCTTCTCGCGCGGGTTGAGAAACGCAAGCTCAAGGATACAACCGTAACCGACAAGCTTTGCGCCCATATCTCGCACCAGTTTACCTGTTGCCTCGACGGTTCCGCCCGTCGCGACCAAGTCGTCCAGAATCAACACGGTATCTTTAGAGCTGATAGCGTCGGCATGGATCTCAATTGAATCGGTGCCGTACTCGAGCTCGTAGCTCTGGCTCACGGTCTCGCGCGGTAGCTTGCCCGGTTTACGCGCGGGAACAAAGCCAGCGCCAAGGGCTACAGCCACCGGTACGCCAACCATAAAGCCGCGAGCCTCGGGACCCACGACCTTGGTGATTCCCATGCCGGTAAAGTGCTCGGCGAGGGCATCGGTCATGGCTTTGAGCGCCTCGGGATTGCCAAAGAGCGGCGTGATGTCTTTAAAGATGACTCCGGGCTCGGGATAGTCGGGGATGTCGACGATTTGAGATTCGAAGTCGTACATTGTGTGACCTTTCAATGGGTTGCCGAAATTTCAGCTGAGGTTATTTGCCTGCGGTGGAGGAGCCGGATTGCGAAGGGGCGACGACCTTGAGCGGCTTTACGAGAGAATCCTCGTGCGAAGCCGGCGCGGCTATCTCTTCGTTTTTGGCCTTGGTGGACTCGGAGCGAGTGATTTCCTCATCGAGTGCATCGATGTCAGCGTCCTCGACCACGGCGTTGAGCGACTCAAAAACGCGGTTCTTGAGCAGCGCAGTGTGCACGCCTTCCGTTAGGTCGTGAAGCTTCTTAAACGCACGCTCGAGCTTGGCGTCGCGCTCGTCATCGGAGGTATCCATTCCGAGCATGCTCACGAGCACCTGCTCAAACATCGAGGACTCGCGGTTGGCGGAAGACACGTACTGACGCAGGTTGCGCGGCTCGATATGGAAGCGTGACAGCTCGGAGCAGTAGCGGATGATTGGGAAATCGCGGCCATCGACGAGCTCTCGATTCTGCGGGCTCTTGATGATGCGAATGAGGTCGTTTTCGGCAAGCGACCTGATAAACGAGATTTCGACGCCCAGCATATCGGGAATGGTCTCGATGGGATGCAGCTTTTGCTTAGTCTCCTTGGGCTCCGTCTTGAGCGGAACATCGGACAGCAAGCCCACCTCGTAAGCGAGCGTTGACAGGTCCGTGGCGTTTTCCAAGCGCTGCTTAATTACGTTGAGCGGCATGTAGCGAGTCTTCTGCAAGTGCAGAATGACCTCCAGGCGATCAACGTCCTCCTTGGAGTACTGACGGTATCCCTTAGGCGTACGATGAGGGGTAATGAGCCCCTCATCCTCTAGAAATCTAATTTTTGAGTTCGAAAGATCGGGGTATGCGCCTCGAAGTAGGTTGACGACTTGGCCGATACTCAGATAGTTGCGTTCGGCCATGCCCTACTCACCGGTTTCGATGCGCTCCGGCGTGCTCTCGTGATAGATGAGCGTAAACGTACCGATTTGGACGGAAGAACCGTCGTGCAGCGGGGCTGCGTTGACAATGGCGCCGTCGACCCAGGTGCCATTGAGCGAGCCCAGGTCCTCGATGCGAGCGCCGAGGCCCTCGCGAATAATGCGCGCATGGCTGCGCGAAACGGTCATGTCGTTGAGGAAGATGCCGTTCGCGGGATCGCGACCGATGGTGGTCACGTCGTCCTCGAGCTCAAAGGCGGCACCAGTCTGCGGACCCTTGACGATGGACAGAACGGGGGCGGTGATGCGCACGTTGGCCATGAGGTCGGGAACGGTGACGTCGCTTGAAGGCACGCGGAATACGCAGGTAGCGTCAGCAGTCTTATCATTCTGAGGCATATTGTTAACCATGTTGTCCATGACAACCCCTAACTTATCGCGGACGTGCCGCAAATAATGAACCGTACGTAATCATACCCCAACGAATCAGTCTTCGATTTCAGGGTTCAGAAAGTCGATGTCCTCGTCCTCGGGATGCGTGAGAGCCTGTTTAATGGCCGCTCCGCCCTTAATGGAGTAGATGACAGCCGTGAGCATGGAGAAGATCACGCCGCCGTACACAAAGAAGATGCCGAGGGGCACCGAGCTTCCGTTGAGGCCCGGGAAGGCCGTGAGAGTAGAAGGCAAAAGATGCAGGCCGTCAACAACGGGGAACCCGAGCAGCATGAGCGAGAAACCAGTCATGAGCAGCGCTGTGGCAATCTTTCCGGGAAAGACGACATCGATGGGGCGACGGTGATAATGACGAACGATGAGCGTGCCGATGCCCAGATAGATGTCGCGGCCAATAATGAGCACGCAGACCCAGATGGGTAGCTCTCCGCGGACCACCAGTCCCAAGACGCCGGTGAACAGCAGCGCACGGTCGCAGATGGGATCCATGACCTTGCCGAGCCATGAGACCGTCTTAGTCATGCGGGCGATCTGGCCGTCCATCCAGTCGGTGGAGGCGGCAACGGCGTAGATAACAATGGCGATGACGCGGTTGTTATCCGTCACAAACAGGTACAAAAATACCAGGGTGAGGATCAGGCGCGTAAAGGTGATGAAATTGGAGATCGTAAAGATCTTATTCGACGGGTAATCGGAGGTGCCGATAAGCTCCTTTTTGATCTTCTTTTTGATGCCCACAGGACTCCCCCGCTGGTTAACGACAAAACTTTCGATACTATACCCGTTCCGGCGATGTCTATCCAGCGCAGCCATAGATAGTCCAGACATGTGGAAGGTACTTTTAGGCGGCGGGGGATTTCGCATTCGTGTACATCAGCCTCCAAACATGTCGATTTTGGTGGCTGATGTACACGTTTTGATTCGGTGATTACATCGAGCGGGAACATTGTTGCTTTGAGCAAAATAATCATAGTGATTAAAAACAAAAAAGGTCAGGCACTAGGTGCCTGACCTGCAAACTTCTGGTCGGGACGACTGGATTCGAACCAGCGACCCCTTGACCCCCAGCGGGGTCAGAATGACCCTGACCTGTGCTAATTTTGTTAAAACACGCGCAGATAGCGCAAGTAGCGCATTTCCGCATAAGTAAATTTTACCAGCTCAGCGCGGTCTGTCCAGATAGCATATTATCGGCTTCGAGGAGCGCGGTGCAGCCGGTGATTTAATCAACGGGGGTAGGAGCCCCGAATCGTCGCCGTTCCGGGTTCCCGCAGGTGGGCCCGCCTGTTTCTAATCAACTGCGGATTCAGGAGCAGACATGCAAAACGAGAAATGCAGCAATAAAACCTTACGCGTATGCGGAGCCGGCGGCGTGAGGAAGAACAAAGGCAAATGGCAGGCCGTCGTGACGGTGGCCGACGAGATGACCGGGAAGAAGGTCCAGAGGACCAAGAACACCGGCGTGCCCTGCCTGAAGCAGAGCATGCGGGGAAAGGCGGCGGCGATGCGCGTCCTCGCGGAATTCAGGTCGGAGGTTGAGCTGGAGCTCGCCGAGGCCGAGAAGACGAGGACCGCTGTCGGCACCGGGCTTCCCGCCGAACAGCGGGACGACTACGCCGCGCTGCCGCTCTCCGAGGCGCTCGAGAAGTTCATCGACTTCTGCCTGGAGATGAACAGGATCACCCCGACGACCCGCGACGACTACCACTACAGCGCCCTGCACATCGAGCGCGACGAGCTCGGCCTCGTCCCCGTCAACGAGGTGACGACCGACGACGTCAACGCGTGGTCGAGGCGCAGAATCGCCCTGGGCACGGCGCCCGACACACTCAACAAGTCCTTCAAGCTCGGCAAGCGGCTCTACGCCGTCCTGCTGAAGAGGAGCAACGACACGATCGGGAGGAACCCGTTCGACGGCGCCCTCGCGCCCAGGGTCATCGCTAGGCCCAGGAACGCGCTGCGCTCCGACCTCGTGCCGAAGCTCAACTCGGTGACCTCGATGATGCCGGACTCGACCTTCAGGCGGGCGGTCGTGCTCGCCCTGCACACCGGGATGCGCATCGGCGAGGTCTGCGGCCTGCGGTGGTGCGACGTCGACTTCGAGTCGGGGCTCATCACGGTCAGGCACTCGGTGGCCTACGTCAAGGACAGGGGCTCCTTCATCAAGGACACCAAGAACCACGACCTGAGGACGATCCCCATCGACCCGGTGGGCCTGCTCCCCTTCCTGAAAGAGATCCACGGGATCGATACTCGGAGGCTCCGGGAGGCATCGACCGTCGGCACGCGCGACCTCGCGGACAGATACGTCGTGTCGCGGCCGGACGGCTCCTTCGCCACCACCAGCTACATCCGCAGGGCGTTCAAGACGTTCTCGGAGACCAACGGCCTCATGGGCACCAACGACGAGCTGATCACGTTCCACGGCCTGCGCCACACCTTCGCGACGCAGTGGATCCGCCACGGCGGCGACATCAAGGCGCTGCAGTCGATCCTCGGGCACAAGGACGCCATGGTCACGCTCAACGTCTACGCCGACATCGAGCCGATGTCCAAGATCCAGAACATGCTGCGCGTGTCGCCAAGCCTGTGGCGCGGCTACCTCGGCCTGAGGGTGGACCCCGGCCCCATGTTCCAGCAGAAGATCCGCGAGGCGATCGAGACGCTCGAGGCGTTCGGCTACGGCATCTCCGAGCCCGACGACCGCAACGTCCTCATCCGCGACGTCCAGACCATTAGCCGCCTCTACCCCACCGAGTACGCGGCAGTGCTGGGGGCCATCCCGACCGAGGCGACCGTGGTCGAGTAGAGGCTGAGACATGCGCTTTCCCAAATCCGTAGTGCAAGTACGGGAATGTGGAATAGCGTTTAGATAGATTCTACTAGGTCTTCTCGTTGACGCAAATGCGGCACGGGTTTCCGCGAACGTGGACGCCCGTGCCGCTCTTTTTACGATTGCGCAATGCGTCCGCGGGAATGCAGATGGGGTCCCGCGTCTCAGGCGTGGATTTTCAGCCGCGCGGCCCAATTTCGAAAAGAGGCCTGCAAGTGCAGACGGCTTTCGGGCGGCGCAGACGGCACCTCTCTCAAAATTGGGAGCATGGCCCGAGGGCGCCCATGGGCGACCCTCCCCCCGTTCGGCTGGGCGGCGGCGTGTAGTCCTGTAGGCGTGTAGCCGTGTGGCGATGTAGTGCGCTACGGATGTAGCCCTGTAGCGGCGTAGGCTGAAACATATCCCCAATCCGGGAATACACTTATATATAAGTGCAATCGTCTTGCCATAGACGGGAAACCCGTCGGCCGGGCGGGACCGGAGGGCCGGGCGGCGAATGCCAAAGGCCGGATGCAGTCGATGCCCTGAATGAGGTCCCGACACATGGGGGCCCTAGCTCCCCCGCGCCGCGGGCGCGGGCGGTGAGGTCGGATGTGAAAGCCGGACCGCAGAGGTATCGAGCGCACGCGGCCAGGGCCTCGAGGGCGCCTGGCGGGTAGGGAGATCCGAGCATGAGGCAGGACAACGCGCAGGCCCGCGAAAGGTTCACGAGCTCCCCCGCGACGCGGCAGACCCTCGGCTGTCCCTCGTAAAGGATGCAGAAGACACGGTCGAGGTCCGACGGTTCGACCAGGCTGTACCGGCAGTCCGCATACAGTGCGCAGCCCCTCCCGCGCGGGTCGCCGTCCGAGTCCTCATCCGGCTCATGATGGCGCACCTCGACCCAAAGGCCCTCCAACACGTCGTCGAACCCGAAATCGAGCTCCGCCTGGACGCTCTCGCCGAGCGCATCGCCCAGGGCGAGCTCCGGCACTTTCGTCACACGGCCGTCCAGCCACTCAATCTCTGTCATCGCGCGCATGGTGCAAGCCCCTTCCGACACGGGATTGTCAGCTCAACCCGACCCTTACCCATACGGACGAACATAACTCGCCAGGGGAAGCCCCTGAAGGCCGTGCGCCACAACATGAGGCCGAATCCGCCCCCGGCTGGACAGGCCAACAACGAAGGAGCACACGGAACCGGCGCGGCGTTACAACCGTCCCGGCAAGCGTGTCACTTGGCCAAGTCATGATGCCGACAAACCCGGAAATGCTCCAACGGAGCGCCGAACGAGCGAAACAATATAAAGCCGTGCAACACGCGTTGGACGACCAGAACATCCCAAACAAAGGCCTGTCGGTCCCACCTTCAAGCCCAATAGCAAAATGTGCATCAGCGGATTTGCAGCGATACAAGTCTCAACCGTCACCATCACACCGCAGCGCGCCTAGTCCCACTCATCCTACTGCAAATGTCCCAGAACGAGAAAACGACCAGCTTAACATGCCAACCTGTATATCCGCACACGCGTAATTCAACTCATAAGGACCGGCTATCCCTTACCTGTGACACAATCTCAAACGCACAGAACAGAACCATCAGTCCAATCATCGCATAAGAGGCAGCCGAACCTTCAAGCACTATTCCACAAAGAACAATCTCCGCGCCGCCAATAAGAACTGTTATCAGGCGCTCTGCCTTTTTGCTCTCGCCGCTCGCATAAAAAGGCGGCAAAGCGCACAAGATCACATATAGCCCGGGAAGGGAATACAGGATCGATAGTCCAAGTCCCCCATCAACCGCAGTGCTTTGCGCAAGAATCAACTGAACCCAAACGGCAATTATCGCTGAGCAGGTTGTCGATAAAAGAAGACTGGAAATATAGCACGCAACAAAGTCCCGTCGCATTCGAACAGAGAAATCCGCGAACTCTCTTCGCCGCGTGGAAACAATAAGGTACACAGAAATTGCAATAGAACCAATCAGAGAAAACAGCGGAACAACCAGCAATTCAAGCTTATTACCCCATCGATCAACCACACCCCCACTCCAATGAGCGGGAATTGCATCGGGGAGGGCTGACCAAGCCGCCCATAGAATCAGAAATGGAAGAATAGAGAGGATGAAAGATGATAACACTGCAGTAATTTTTTTTGAGGCTCTCATCGATTCCGCATCTCCTTGCGCGCCCACATTCCACTCCGCCTTAAATCAAGTATAAATAGATGGCGCTCGGTATTATTGGCGCAATCGCGATAGCGATTACCGCCGTTGTTTCTTTAAAAATGGTAGGAATACATGTCTCCAAGAATTGATATATCGATTGACGAGCTGCCCGAAGCGTCGAGCCTTCTTGATGGACATGACTATTCGTCACAAATCATTCAGCGTATCGCCGGGGTTCCAGTAATACTCGATGCATCGGGATGCCCTCATTCCCCTTTTTTCGAAGTTGAATATGATGACAGGACGACTAGGTTTACAAGTCAAGCAAGTTAATAATCTATGTAGTCAATATAATACCGTTGAACCCGCGTATCGATACCGCTCAGCCATTCGCCTCGCCCCCATCGCACGCATCTTCATTCGGTCTGTCATTATTAATCTAACGATGCTTTGAGGAACGTAGGTGCTTCTAAATGTACTGTCGACTTCTTCTCAAACTAATCCTAAGAGACAGGGCCGTATGGATTTGTACGCTCGTTCTCGCTGCAGCCTTTTCCGTCCCCATTGCGTTCAATTCACCCATTTACGGGCCCTTCTTTATGAAACAGGGCATGCAGGGCTTTGTCGACGCATTCAATACGCGCGCGCCCCAGGCCAGCGGCACAGACCTATCTCCAGAGCAGCAAAATGACGCGGAGCTTGCAAGATACGCGAACGCCGCCCTTGCCGCTCAAACCGACGCCGCCTTTCTCGATTCTGCCGAGAGCTACTACGCGCTCATGGGCGAAGGCTTCCAATCCGGGTCCATCGTGGGAGACCGAGAGACCAATGACGCGGCGCTCGCATATTGCCGTGCCCTGAGCAGCTCCGGCATCACGGATATCCCGGCCTCCGCAAACGACCTGCCATTCCTTTCCTTCCTGCCTTACGCCATTGCCACGGCGCCGTCTTTCCTTCCCTTCATCCCCTTCCTTCTCTCGTCGATACTCGTGCTCGGCGCCACAAGGCCCGGGACCCTGGCGGCGAAGGCGCCCGTGCCCAAATTCCGGCGCCTTATTCAGATCGTGTTTTCGATAATCGTCGCGGGGACCGCGATGCTCCTCGCCGGCCTTGCACCCGGGGGCATTTGCGCCTTGGCCCTAAACGGCTTCGGGCAAATTGGGTACCCGATCGCCTTCTTCCATGACGGCGCGCTTGCCACCACGACTGCGGGAGACGTCTTCACAGCCCTGCTTATCGCGCTTCTTGCGGGCGGAACCTTGATATCCGTTTGTTCCGTCGTCCTATCGACCGCAACGAGGCGCGTCCTCGCGGGCCCCCTTGCCTCCGCGCTGCTTGTCGCGGCCCCGGCATTCCCGTTACTGTCCGATTCGGCACTAGGGCATAATGCCGTGCTCGGGCTCCTGCCACTGCCCGTATTCTCGCCTATCGAGGCAACGGGTTACGTGGGATGCTTCCCGACGGAATTCATTGGCTCCGGTTCAGGCAGCGCATCGATGCTTGCCGTGGCCCTGGCATACGTCGCGGTCCTTTTTGCGGTCGGCGCCGTTGCGGCACGTTCGCCCAAACAGGCTGGACCCGCTAAAAAGCACCATGGGCTCGAGCTTCTGGACGCGAGCGTGGGATACGGGAGCACGACGATACTTTCAATCGGGTCGCTTTTCCTGAGCCCGGGAACGGCGGCGGGCCTCGTTGCTCCCAACGGCTCGGGGAAAACCACCCTTCTTGAAGCGCTGTCGGGCCAATTTCCCACCCGCATCCGCTCGGGAAGCCTGGCGGCAGACGGAATCTGCCAACGCCGATCAGCCGAATTTGCAGAACTCGTCTACCTGAGCTCTTCAGGCGGCGCGGATCTCTACCCCACGCTATCGGCCATCGAGCACCTTGCTTTCGTTAGGGAGGCGTGGAAATCGGCCGCCGACATCGACTCGCTCTGCAGCTCCCTCGGAATCTCCCCATATCTCGACAAGCCGACCCGTAAACTCTCGACAGGAATGAAGCAGCAGGTAAAGCTTGCCATGGCGATAGCGACCGATTGCCCGTACCTCATCCTCGATGAACCGCTGAACGGCCTCGATCCGGGTAAGCGGAAAACCTCCTGCGACGCGATGCGCAGCGAGGTGGCGCGGGGACGAAGCGTGCTCATCTCAAGCCACCTGCTCGACGACCTGGCAGACCTCACCAACTCGTTCTACTTCATCGAAGACGGCACGCTCGTGGAAAAGATCGAGTCGTCCTCGCAGACGCTCAAGCAGGAATACCTCGATACATACGAGCGAGGTGAATGACATGACAGGCAAGAGCTATGCAAAGATAGCGATTGTTGGCTTTGCACTTTGTCTT
>UQWG01000005.1 GCA_900544645.1 uncultured Collinsella sp. | reverse complement strand
CTGGTGATCTCCGCCTTGAGAGGGCGGCGTCCTAAACCGCTAGACGAACGGGCCACATGACATCTGCACTGCCGTGCTGCGAGGAAATATATTACGGGACAAAAAACATCAGCGCAAGAAGAAATTCCAAATTGCCGAAAAATTGTCGGCAGGTTATGGAACACGCAGGTAAACTAGGTAGCTAATTCAAGTTAAGATGGACCAAAAGAGCTTCGCGCTCGTTGGGAATGTTGTCTTCGATCACGGCGTCGAGGGCGGAGTTGAGAAGCTGACCCAGTTCCGGCCCGGGCTTGACTCCGGCACGGATCAGGTCGCCGCCGTTGATGGCGAGCATCTTGAGCGAATAGGGCTCCCCTGCCTTCAGCAGCTCGTGCGCCAGCGCGCGCATCTCCTCAATCGTCTCAACATAATAGAAGCACGACGGGGCCTTGCCAAGTGTGTCGGCACGCTTAAGGTCCATGAGCTCGTCAATCAGGCGGGCCGTGTCGACGCCCTCACCCGAAAGCGCGCGCATCATATTGAGCAGGCAGGAGCGCTCGGGGCGCAGCGGCTTGTCATGGTATTTGATGAGCAGGCACACGTCGCGCACCAAGTCGTGCGAGAGGGCCAGGCGATCCATAATGACGCGCGCCTTCTTGGCGCCGAGCTCGGGATGACCGTAGAAGTGTCCGCTGCCGGCGTGATCGACCGTGAAGCACTCGGGCTTGGACACATCGTGCAAAAACGCCGCCCACATAAGGCTCGACGAGGGCGCGACGCCGTCACACAGCGCGAGCTCCCCCGCCACCGTCAGCACACGGGCGATATGCACGTAGACGTTAAACGCATGATAGACACTGCGCTGATCAAACCCGCGACCCGCTGCCAACTCGGGCACGGCGGCGCAGATGAGCTCGGGATAGCGGAGCATCGCGTCTCCCCCATGACCGGTCGAAAGAATGCCCTCGAGCTCAATACCCACACGCTCACGCGCCACGGCATCGAGCAGCGACGCGCACTCGGCAAGCGCACGCTTGGTCTCGGGCTCAATCATAAAGTCCAGACGGCAGGCAAAGCGCACCGCACGCAGCATGCGCAGGGCGTCCTCGTTAAAGCGACGCCTGGGATCGCCGACAGTGCGAATCAGGTTGCGCTCCAAGTCACCCTGGCCGTCGTAGCGGTCGACAAGCCCGCGCTCGGGATGCCAGGCCATGGCGTTGACGGTAAAGTCGCGGCGCGCCAAATCGTCCTCGAGCGAGGCAGCACGCTCCACACTCTGGGGATGGCGACCATCGGTGTAAAAGCCATCCAGACGGTACGTGGTGACCTCGATACGCTCGCCATCGGAAATAGCCGTGATTCCGCCAAATTTAATGCCCGACTCCACAACCACGATGCCGGCGGCCTCGAGCGCCGCCTTGGACTCCTGCCACAGGCCGTTACAGCACATATCAACATCGTGGCTGGGGCACCCCATCAGGGCGTCGCGCACCCAACCGCCCACGTACCAAGCCTCAAGACCAGCCGCCTCAAGCGCGCGCAGGACGCGTAGGGACGCATCGGACGGTTGCGTACCGTTGAGCGAAACATTGCACATGCCTATGGCCTCCTGCACTTGTGAGCGTTAATCGATGGTTCTCAAGAAGTCTAACAAGAAACGAGAAAGCGCGCACACGCAATCGCGTCGTCGATTCGATAAAACGAGACAGCAGACACCACATATGTTCAGCGCGCAAAAAACACCCGCCTTGGTAATCCAAAGCGGGTGTTCGGCAACGATGTATCGATGCGGCTAGCAGACCTGGCGAACTTCGATGTTCTTCTTATATTCGTCGACCTTGGCAAAATCGCCCAAGCCCGGGCACTCGACCACGTTGGCGCCGGTGGCCATCGAAAGGCGCAGGGCGTCCTCGACGCGCTCGGGGGCGTCGTGCCACACGGACAAGAAAGCGGCGAGCGAGGAATCGCCGGCGCAGACGGTCGACAGCAGCTTGACCTCAAAGGTACGGTTGGCAAACCAGATGTGCTCGCCGTTGGAGAAGTACGCGCCGTCGCCACCCAAGGTCAGCAGCACATTCTTGGCGCCCTTGGCGTGCAGTTCGGCCATAGCGCCCTTGACGGAATCATCGTCGCCACCGCTCACCTTAATGCCAAAGATGTCGAGCAACTCGTCGTCGTTGGGCTTAATGAGGAGCGGTTCCATAGCAATAAGGTCGGCCAGCTGATGGCTCGAGATATCGAGGACGAACTCTGCACCTTTCGCCTTCACGCGACGTAGGACCTCGGCCAGGAAACCCTCGGAGGTGTTGGGGGGCAGCGAGCCGCTAATGACCAGGCAGGTCATATCGTCGAGTGAATCGATGAGCTCAAACATCTCCTGCTCGTTGGCAGCATTGATGGCGGCACCGGCATTGACCATGTTGTACTCGGTGTCGGGACCGGCGTTGAGGAACACGTTGACACGCGTGATGCCGTCGGTCCACACGGGCTTGACGGGCACGCCCAGCGCCTCGGCGCCCTTAACGATAAACTCACCCGAGAAGCCGGCGAAGAAGCCCAGGATCGTGGTGTCGACGCCGTAGTGGTCAAGCGTAAACGAGACGTTAAGACCCTTGCCGTTGGGGGTGTAGACCGCGTTACGGGTGCGCGTAACGGTATTGGCGGACAGGTCGTCGCAGGCGATGTTGTAGTCAATGGCGGGATTTGCAGTCAGCGTGTAAATCATGAATGTTCCTTTCACGAGGTAACATGTTGATGAAATTATATTCCACGCAACGACAAAAGGCTATATCAACTCGGTGAACGGTGTGGAACGCGTGAAGTACGGAACCGAGGTTCGGGTGGGACAAAAAACGGCGCCCCGGTCGAAGCCGGGACGCCGTATGCGCACGAGTTTGTCGCGTTTCGATTACTGGCGATCGAGCTTGCGGACAGCAACGCGCTTGCTGTACTCGTCAACGTGACCGAAGTCGCCAATGCCCACGGACTCGGCAACGTTAGCGCCGGTGGCCATAGCGAGCTTCATGGCCTCCTCGACGTTGTCGCGATCCCTGTACCACTTGTGCAGGAACGCAGCGAGGGTGCAGTCGCCGGCGCAGACGGAAGAGACCAGCTTGATGTTGAACTCACGCTTGGCGTACCAAATGTCCTCGCCGTTGGAGAAGTAGGCGTCGCCGCGGCTACCACGGGTGAGCAGCACGTTCTGAACGCCGGCGTCGTGAGCCATCTTCATGGCAACGCGGACCTCGTCGTCAGTGTCGACCGGCACACCGAAGATAGCCTTCATCTCGTGATGATTCGGCTTGATGAGCAGCGGCTTCTTGTGAGCGAGCTCCTTGAGCTTATCGGAGGACAGGTCCAGGACGACGTCAGCGCCACGGGCCTGAGCGTGCTCCATGACCTGAGCCAGGAAGTCGGGCGTAGCTTTGGGAGGCACGGAACCGGAGACAATCAGGCACTCAAGGTCGCCTGCGGTGTCCAGGATATCGTAGAGCTCCTTCTGATGCTCCGGCGTGATCGGGGCGCCGGGGTTAAGGATGCCGTACTCGTGCTGGCCATCGTTGACGTAGGTGTTGATACGCGTGATGCCGTCGGTCCAGACCGGGCGGCACAGGCAACCCAGGTTCATGACCTCCTCGACGATAAACTTGCCCGTGAAGCCGGCGAAGAAGCCGAGCGCGACGGTGTCGACACCCATCTTCTTAAAGGCGAAGGACACGTCGAGGCCCTTGCCGTTAGCCGTGTAGCTGGCCGAGCCGGTGCGGACGTTCTCGTCGGGCTCGAGCGGAGAGCTCGAAACCGTCATGTCGACAGCCGGGTTAGCGGTTAGCGTGTAGAACATTTACAGTACCCCCTGTATATGTGAGGGCCGCGTGGCCGGCCCATTCCAACCACGCGGTTACCTCTGATACCAAATTAACGAGCTGCGGACTCGAGCAGCGCCTTGACCTCGGCGGCAGTGTTGCAGGCGAGCGCCTTTTCGGCGAGCTCGTCGCACTCGGCCTTGGTCCACTGGCTGATGGTCTTGCGGGCGCGCAGGATCGACGGAGCGCTCATCGAGAACTCCTCCAGGCCCCAACTGATCAGCAGCGGCTCGAGCAGCGGATCGGCAGCAGCCTCGCCGCACATACCGACCATGATGCCAGCCTTCACGCCGCTCTCGATGATGTTCTTGAGCGAGCGGAGCACGGCGGGATAGTACACCTGGTACAGGTTGGAGATGGTGTCGTTGCCACGGTCGGCACACATGGTGTAGCCGATCAGGTCGTTGGTGCCGATGGAGAAGAAGTCGGCGACCTCGGCCAGACGGTCAGCGAGCAGCGAAGCGGCGGGCGTCTCGACCATAATGCCGACCTCGATGTTCTCGTTGAACTTGCGACCCTCTTCGGTCAGCTCGGCCTTGCACTGCTCGACGAGCTCCTTGACAGCCAAGACCTCCTCGACGCAGGTGACGAGCGGGATCATGATCTTGACGTCACCGAAGGCGCTAGCGCGCAGCAGAGCGCGGAGCTGGACCTTGTACTGGTCGGGATTGGCCAGGCAGTAACGCACGGCGCGGAAGCCCATGAAGGGGTTGTCTTCCTTGACCATGTGCAGATACGGAATCTCCTTGTCGCCACCCACATCGAGCGTACGGATGATGACCGGAGCGCCCTTGAGCGCACTGGCGACCTTGCGGTAGGCGTTGAACTGCTCCTCCTCGGAAGGAAGCTCGGCAGAGTCCATGAACAGGAACTCAGAGCGGAACAGACCGATAGCCTCGGCGTCGTGATCGAGCGCGTTGGGCACGTCATCGGGGTTACCGATGTTGCAGGCGATGATCTTCTTGATGCCATCGGCAGTCACGGACGGCTTGCCACGGAAGGCCTCGAGGGCTGCCTTCTCGGCAGCGAAGGCCTCGGCCTTGGCGGTGTAGGCGGCGAGCGTCTCCTCGTCGGGATCGGCCTCGACGATGCCCTTGCCACCGTCGACGACAACGGTCATGCCGTTGCGCAGCGCGGTGCAGCTGTTGGAAACCGAAAGGACAGCCGGAATCTCGAGGGCGCGCGCGATAATCGCGGAGTGCGACGTGCGGCCACCAGTCTCAGTGACGATACCGGCAACGTGGGCCTTATCGATCGTGGCGGTCATGGACGGCGTAAGGTCGTGCACGACAACAACGGTGTTCTCGGGCAGGACGGAAAGGTCGACGACCTCCTTGCCCAGCAGCTCGGCCAGAATACCGGTGCGGATGTCGGCGATGTCGGCCGCGCGCAGACGGAACATCTCGTCGTCCATGGACAGGAACATGTTCTCGAACATGGTGGAGGTGTCCATGAGCGCCTGCTCGGCGCAGGTGCCGCCGTCGATGGCGGCGTTGATGGCGTCAGTCATGCCCGGGTCCTGAGCCAGGACAATGTGTCCGCTCATGATCTCGGCCTCGGCCTCGCCCACCGTCTCCTTCATGTGGTCGGCCTGAGCCTGGGTCTTCTCGCAGAAGACCGAAAGAGCGGTCTGATAGCGCTCCTTCTCTGCTGCCGAATCAGCAACCTCGTGCGGCTCAAACGTCAAGTCGGGATCGACGGCGACCATGACGGTGCCGATACCGATACCCTCGGATGCGTTGACTCCCTGATACATTCCCATTCCTCTCTCCGTGTCATGTGATAAAGCGTTTTGCCATATCCATGACAAAAGAGCGCAGCTACCTTGATACAGGTCACTGCGCCCCCAAGTATGAACTTAATTGTTCAACATGCGACCCGTTTGAGTTCTACTCGCCAAGACCGCTCTTGATGAGCTCGATGGCAGCAGCCAGAGCCTCGGCCTCGTCGGCGCCGTCGCACTTGACCTCGACCTCGGTACCGCAGGGGATACCAGCAGCCATGAGGGCCATCGGGGACTTGCCGTTGACCTCCTTCTCGGGGGTGACGACCGTCACGTCACAGGCGTACTTGCCCATGGTGGAAGCGAACAGGCCGGCCGGACGCATGTGCAGACCCTGAGGATTAACGAGGGTAGCCTTCTCAGAAACCATAATTGACTCCTTTTTGTGTTTTAACCCCTGTCGTGCGTGCGGCAGGAGTCAGATTCACGACGTTGTTTATATTAACTCACATCAAACGGTTTTTCATTGTGTTTCAGACGAATTATTGGACAGATGTGTTTGTCGTCCGCTTGCTCGCCCACAGGGGCCCGTGCGCGGCCTGTGAGATTTCCTGCTCTACAGTCCTGCTCGCACGAAGAGCACATTAAGTGCTCTTCGGCTCGTGCGGAACTCGCGATAAATCTCACAGGCCGCGCACGGGCCCCTGTGGGCGAGCAAGCTGTGGAAACTCGGTCGGTCCAGAGTAATGTCGGCTGAAAGGAATTCTGGCTGATGACCTGTTCGCGACAAAGACTCGATAGGCAGCCCTCTCTATGCCCTTTTATAAGTTGCGGTGAAATAGGGACTGGATTTGAGGTTGAATCGTTTAAACAGTCCCTATTTCACCGCAACTTATGGGAGGGATAGAAAAAAGGCGGAGGCCCTGGAGAGGGACTCCGCCTTATATACAGGGGGCGATGTTATTCGCGTACCGTGGAATTAGACAAGACGGGCGTTGATCGTCTTGGCGATCTCGGCGGCGTCGGTGGAACCCTTGACGGTGGCACGGAAGTCCTCGTCCATGAGCGCCTCGGCAACCTTGGACAGAATCTTGAGGTGCGTAGTGCCGGCCTGGGCACCGGGGATGAGCAGGGCGATAGCCACGTTGACGGGAGCGCCGTCCATGGTGTCCCAACCGGTCACGCCGGACTCGTCCTTAACGACGATGACGGCAGCCTCGGTAATGGCGTCAGACTTGGCATGCGGGATGGCGAAGCCCTCCATCATGCCCGTGGTGCCCTCGGCCTCGCGGGCCAGGAAGGCGTTCATCACGGCGTCGGCGTCGCCGGCGATACCGGCTTTGACGGCCTGGTTGGAGACAAAGCTCAGGGCCTCGTCACGAGAAGCGAAGTCCTCGGCGACAAAGACGTTCTCGACCTTCACGAAGTCGGAACCCTCGGCCTTGGGAGCCTCGACGGCAGCGGCCTCGGGAGTCTCAACCGGCTTGGGTGCAGGAGCGGCCTTCTGGTTCTTCTCGAAGTCGTACTTCTTGTAGACCACGAACAGGATGCCACCGACCACGGCGCCGATGAGGATCGCGAGGACCCACAGCGGACCGTTCTCGACAACGGGCAGGACCAGGAAGCCACCGTGGGGTGCCGGATCATGAACGTTGAACATAATGGTCAGGATCGAAGCGATGGAGGAACCGAGCATCATGATGGGCATAACGGGCCAGATGTTCTTGGTCATGAACGGAATGGCGCCCTCGGTGATGTGGGTGCAACCAAGGATGAGGTTGACGACACCGGCGTCGTGATCCTCCTGGCTGAAGTACTTCTTGCCAACAACGACGGCGAAGGTGGTGATCAGCGGCGGAACGATGCAAGCGGCGGAGACGGCAGCCATGAAGTTGGTGCCGAAGTTGTAGGTGTCGGTACCAACACCGGCGGCCAGGGCCTCGGTGAGCATAGCGGTACCGGTGACGTAAGCAGCCTTGTTGACCGGGCCGCCCATGTCAAAGGCACACATGCAGCCGATGGCAAGACCCAGGACGACGGCGCCAGAGGCGGACAGGCCCTTGAGGAAGTCCATCATGGCGGTGTTGATGGCAGCCATGGGGCCGGAAATGCCGAGCATGACCAGGCCGACGATAGCCGTCGAGAACAGCGGGTACAGGAAGATAGCCTTGAGGCCGTCCAGGTTCTTGGGCAGGCCGGCAAAGACCTTCTCGAGCAGCAGGATGACATAGCCAGCGAGGAAGCCGCCGACGATGCCGCCCAGGAAGCCGAAGCCCACGCCGGCGCCACCGGCGTCGATCATACCGGTCTCGGCGTTAACAGGCAGGCCCTGGATGGCGATCATACCGGCAACAAAGCCGGGAACGAGCGCCGGGCGCTTGCCGATGGACTCGGCGATGTAGGCGGAAAGCACCGGAACCATGAGGTTCATGGCGATGCCGCCGATGATCTTGAGCATCGCAGCAAAGCTGTTGTAGTCAGAAGCCGTCGAATCGAAGGACGTGATGCCCCACAGGAACGAAATGGCGGTCAGAACACCACCAGCAACGACGAAAACCAGCATGTGGCTGACGCCGTTCATGAGGTGCTTATAGATGATGTGGCCGACGGATTCCTTCTCCTCGACCTCGTCCTCGACATCGGCGGCAGCGGCAACCGTGTCGTCGCCCTTGGCGGCGAGCGCGCGGTCGATCAGCTTTCCGGCGGCCTCGACGGACAGGGCCTTGGAAACGCCGACGGAAACCATGGGCTTACCGGCGAAACGCTCAGCCTGGACATCCTTATCGGCTGCGACGACGACGGCCTTGGCGCCAGCGATCTCACTCTTAGTGAGCTCGTTCTCGACACCGACCTGGCCATGAGTCTCGACCTTAATGGTCAGACCGCGCTCGGCAGCTGCCTTCTCCAGCGCCTCCTTCGCCATGAAGGTGTGCGCAATGCCGGTCGGGCAACCGGTGGCGGCGATGATGTCAAACTTAGCCATGTGTCCCTCCTTCTTGAGTACAGCGCCCGCGGGCGCTCCCCTACACGCGCTTCGATGCGCGTTTTTCCACAACTGAAAGATACCAACCTACCGTCCGCGTGAGAAGAGCTAAGGTGCAAATCTCCGGTGAAAGGTTCTTTCATAACCGTAAACGGTAGGTGAAAGTTTACCATCAACACTTGAAACGGCAAGGTGTATCTTGTAATTGAAAATGCCCGTATACTATGGCATTGCAAATCAAGCTAGATTTTCATGCCAACCAGGAGCCATCCATGACCGATAGTAGCAAGAGCGCACTTTCCCTCATTAGCACCCATCAGGGATACAGCGAGTCCGAGCAGCGCATTGTCGACTATATATTGGAGCACCAGTCCGAGGCTCCACGCCTCACGGCGGCTCAGCTCTCACGCGCCGCTGCCACGTCCGAGGCGACCGTTTCGCGCTTCTGCCGCAAGCTTGGGTTTGGCAGCTTTCGCAGCTTTCAGTTTTCGTTGGCGAGGGATTTGGAAAGCCAGCGCAACGAGGGCCTGACCGACGAGGTCTCGCTCGACAATATGGAGCAGAGCCTCAAGAACATCCTGGCTGCCAAGGTGAGCGAGCTTAATGCGACTATCGACGGGATCGACCACGATACGCTGGCGGCTGTTGTGCATGCCCTTAAGCATGCAGGGGTTATTGAGTTTGCAGCTGTGGGCAATACGAACGCGGTCGCGCTCGATGCGACGTTTAAGTTTTCGCAGCTGGGCCTGCGCTGCATGGCGAGCACCATTAGCGAGACATCAATCGGCTTTGCGCTCACGTTACGCCCGGGTGACGTCATCGTGCTTATCTCAAACTCCGGCAAATCGCGCCGATTGAATCGCATGGCAAAAGCGGCTCGCGACTGCGGCGCAACCGTGGTCGTCATCAGCAGCGATAGCAAGTCTCCACTCGCGCGCCTGGCAGACTACACTTTTAATACCGTCAACCACGAAGCGCTGCTGACGACGGGCGACTTTGCGTTCTCTAAGATCAGCGCCACGATGATCATCGAAGTCATCTACAACTTCCTGCTGCCCGAGATTGAAGACGCACGTGAGCATATCAGCTACTACGAGGAGCTCATCCAGCCGGATAAGGTAGTTGAGTAAAACACGTAGTGGGACAAAAATTTCAGTCTATTTTGTCCCACCAACACCGCTGATACGACCTAACCTCGAGCTTCTTCGAGCATCTGCTTGGCGTGCGCCAAGCTCGCCTCGGACTGATCGCCGCTCAACATGCGGGCGATCTCGGCGATACGCGCTTCGCCGGTTACCTCGTCCAAATGCGTCTGGGGAACATCGCCCGGTTCCTTGCTGACGACATAATGCTTGTCAGCCATGACGGCGACCTGCGCCAAGTGGGTTACGACAATCACCTGATGCGTAGCGGCGAGATCTGCCAGCACGCCCGCGAGCGCACGCGCCGTGGAGCCACCGACACCGGCATCGACCTCGTCAAACACCAGCGTATCAACACCGTCCGCGTTACCGAGGACAACCTTGCTTGCAAGCATGACGCGGCTGAGCTCGCCGCCCGACGCAATGCGGCGCAGGGGACGTGGCGTCAAGCCGACACCGCTGCGGTATAGCAGCTCGTAGCTCGAAGGACCAACGGGCGTCCACTCAGCACGGGGAAGATCGCGCGACTCCCAGACGAGCTCGGCACTACCCATCTCCAGGCGAGCCATCTGGCGGCCCACCTCGTGACAGAAGCGCGGGGCCGCCGTATTGCGAGCGCGCTTAAGCGCCTTGGCGGCAGCAAACAGTTCGCGCTCCGCCGCGCCAAGCGCTTCACGCGCCTTTTTGATCTGTTCATCGCCATCATCGACCAGGGACAACAGCTCTTGCGAGCGATCGCGCATGGCAAAAACATCGTCCATAGTGGGACCCCACTGACGCAACAGACCCTTGAGGTCGGAATACCGTTCACGCATGCGAGCGAGCTCGCGCGGGTCGAAGGCGATGCCATCGCGATAGGCACGAAGCTCGTTCGCGCAATCCTCAAGGGAGATACAGGCATCCGATAGTGCATCGGCAATGTCGCCGAGTTTGCGATCGACGGTAGCCATTCGGGAAAGCTCTGCCACGGCGCTGTTCACGGCATCGAGCGCTCCCCCTTCAGAGGCAAGCGATGCATGGGCATCGTTAGCCGTGGCAACCAGTACCTCGGCATGTTCGGAGCGCGGCAGCAGCTCCTCGAGTTCCTCATACTCACCCGGCTTGGGGTCGACCTCGCCGATGCGCTCGAGGGCAAAGCGCGCCTCCTCGACGCGGCTCCCCTGCGCACGCGAGGCCTCTTCGACACGCCGAACCTCCTTGGCGGCAGCGCGCGATGCTTTAAAGCAGACGCGGTACGCATCCAGCGCCTCGAGTGCCGGGCGCCCTGCCCATGCATCGACCATCGCAACGTGATGCGCCGGATCGAGCAAGCGCTGGTGCTCGTGCTGGCCGCACAGATCCATCATCACACCGACGCGCTCCGAAAGCTCGCGCACACTGGCGATGCGGCCGTCAATCTTCACGCGGCTGCGGCCCTCGGCAGAAAGGCTGCGCTGGACCGTGAAGCCTTCCGTGTCGTGCGGGCCGTCAAACAGCCGCGCCTCGACGCTCGCCAGTGCCTCGCCCTCGCGCACCGTCGACGAATCCGCGCGCTCACCCAAAATAAGCTTGAGGGCCGAGAGCAGCGCGGTCTTGCCGGCACCGGTCTCGCCGGTCAGGACAGTCAGACCGGCACTCGGCACCAGCGTCGCCTCGCGAATGAGTGCAATGTTAGAAACCTGCAGCTCATCGATCATGACGGACTCCGTAGAAAACGCGGCTCACCGAGTTATAGAAGCTCTCGGGGCCGTAATCGAGGAGCAGCACATCTCCGGGCCCGCGGCGCACAGCCACGCTCTCAACGGTGCCATCGCAGGTAATAAACTGTCCATCGATGGCGATCGCCGGAACGCTCGGACGGTCATCAGACATAAAGATTTCGACGACATCACTCGGCGAAGTCAAGAAGGCCCGGGCCTGAATGGTGTGCGGCGCAATGGGCACGCAGACCATACCCGTATAGTCGGGGCTCACGATGGGGCCACCTGCACTGAGCGCGTACCCCGTAGAACCAGTCGCCGTGGACACGACCACGCCGTCGCCACGCAGTCGATCGATATGGTGGCCCGACACCGTGATGTCGAACTCAACCATATCGGACAGGGGACCGCGTGTGAGCGCCATGTCATTGAGGGCGAAGGTGCGCACGACATCCTTCGTACCGTCTTCGCGCACGGACACGATATCCGCGGCGATGGTAGCGCGACGGCTCACATGCAGCTCACCGGACAGGGCGTCGCTCACGACCTGCAGAATGTCGCGCTCCTCGGGACTCGCAGCCGTCAAAAAGCCCAGGTGACCATAGGAAAGACCGAGGATAGGAATCTCGCGATGGTTGAGGATGCGGGCAGCGCGCAGCAACGTACCGTCGCCGCCGAGCGTAATGACCAGATCGGAGCCGTCAATATCAGGTGTACTTTGAATCTTCGATCGCTGATCGGCCGCCCATGCGACCTCGTAGCCCTGGCGAGTCAGCCAAAGCTCGAGCATCAGGCCGCTCTCGACCGCCTCTTGCTTGTAGTAATTGGGAACCAGAAAGACCTTCATAGCGTTGCAGCTTTCTCGCTCAAAACCGATACCTGGGATTGCAGCTCGTCTTGCGAGCGGTCGCCGGGGTCAAATCTCGTACCGTACAGGAAAAACTCAACGTTGCCCTTGGCACCATGAATGGGTGACACGCACACATCGACCGGGAACAGGCCCTTGGCAGCAAAGAGTTCGACTGCCGCAACAAGTGTATCGCGGCGCACGGCGGGATCGGTCACAATGCCGCCCTCGCCCACCAGCGCCGCCGGAGCCTCAAACTGCGGCTTTACGAGCGTGCAGAATGCACCCGTAGGAGCCAGGCACGCCAGTACCGCATCGATAATGTTCGCGATGCTGGTAAACGAGACATCACACACAGCCAGGTCGATGACGCCGGCATAGCCAAGCTCAGGCAGCTGCGTCACGTTTGTGCGCTCATGCAGCGTCACGCGATCGTCCTGACGCAACGACCAATCGAACTGGGCGCGACCCACGTCCACAGAGACAACGGTCGCAGCTCCGCGCTTGAGCAGGCAATCGGTAAAACCCCCGGTAGAGCAGCCCACATCCAAACAGGCAAGGCCCGTCGGATTGATGCCAAACGCATCAAGCGCGCCTTCGAGCTTAAGACCGCCGCGGCCAACATAGGGAATGCGCCCCTTCACGTGCAGCGGCAGCCCCGGCATCACCTTAAGACCCGGCGAAGTCAAGCGCTCACCGCCACTCGAGACCAAGCCGGCCATAAGAGTGCGAAGGGCATCCGCGCGATCGGCGCAGATGCCCTGTGAAATCAGTTCGTCATCAAGACGCACGCGTTTCATGAATGCCATCAACCATTCGTATCCGGAGATGCAGCCTAGCTATCCTGGGATTCGTTTGCCGCATCCTCATCATATTCCTGCTCGAGCTTGTCGGCCTCACGCGGCGTCAGCTCAAACTTGTCGACCATACCGACCGCGCGGGAGCCCAGCTCAATCGCTTCGTCAAACAAATCGAGCGAACGCTCCAAGGAGGTATCCTTGGAACGAACGGTAGCGATGATCTGGTCCAAGCGGTCCGAGATCTCGTCGAAGTTGCGGACGGAACCCTCTGGCATAGCTACTCCTCGACGGAGTCGACGACAGCCTCGGCAGCGTCCGCATCCTCGGCCAGCACGCCAGCCTCAGCCTGAGCAACCGCAACCTTGGCGGCCGCCTCGGCGGCCTGGGCCTCCTCGCGAGCGCGATCCTCGGCCAGCAGCTCCTGGTACAGGTCCTCGCCCGGCAGCTCCTCGCTGCGAGCGATCTTACCCAGAACGCCGTTGACGAACGACGCGGACTGGTCGGTGCCATAGGCCTTGGCAAGCTCGACGGCCTCGTTGATCACGATGGCGTCCGAGACCTCCTCGTCGGTGAGGAAACGCATCTCGTAAACGGCGATACGCAGCAGATTGCGGTCGGCGCCGGGCATGCGCATAAGATCCCAGTTCTTGGCAACGGAGCGCAGAGCGCAGTCGATACGGTCGATATGCTCGTAGGCACCTCGGCACAGCTCCAGCGCATAGGGGTCGAGGGGACCCTTCGAGATCAGGAAATCACCCTCGAGGACGCGCTCGAGCGGGCTGTCCGTGGCCTCGGCCTGGAATAGCAACTGCAGCGCCTGACTGCGGGCAAGCGTACGCCCGCGATAAACCTTAAGGCTCAAAGGTTACTCCTTGGGGAAAACGAGACCGTCGATGCAAACGTCAACGCGCTCGACCTCGACGCCCACCTGAGCATCGATGGCGGCGACCACGGCGGCGCGAACGGCCTCGGCGAGTTTCTTGAACGGATAGCCAAAGAACACCACGACACGCACGGTGAGTGCGAGCTTGTCGCCAACGACCTCGGCCTCGACCGCCGGCTCGGAAGCCGGGGCCTTGGACGAAAGCATCATGGAGACAAGGTTGGTGGCAAGGTCCTTGACGCCAACGGAGGCGATGCCCTCGACATCCGACACGGCGCGCGAGACGATGGCGGTCAGAACATCGGGCGAAATGCCGATGCCGTCAATCTTGATTTCTTGGGGCATGAGTCCTCCTAGAAGAGTTGGTTGCTAGACGCGGGAGACGAACTTGCCGTCGCGGGTGTCAACCTTGATGACCTCGCCCTCGTTGAGGTACATGGGGACCTGGATGACAGCGCCGGTGTCAATCGTGGCCGGCTTGGTGGAACCCTGGACGGTGTCGCCCTTAAAGCCCGGGTCGGTCTGGACGATGGTGGTCTCGATGAACATCGGCGGAGTCACGCCCATGAGCTCATCGTCGGCGAAGAGCAGCTGGCAGATGTCGTTCTCGCGCAGCCACTTGGAGTTCTCGCCCACCATGTCCTCGGGAACGGGAACCTGCTCATAGGACTCGTTGTCCATGAAGATGTAGTCGGTGCCATCGTTGTAGAGGTACTGGAACTCACGGGTGGTGAGCATGACGCTCTCGAACTTGGTGCCGGCGTTGCAGGTGTTCTCGACGACGCGGCCGCTCTTGATGTCGCGGGTCTTGTAGCGCACAAACGCGCCGCCCTTGCCCGGCTTGACATGCTGGAACTCGACGATGGTGTAGACCTTGTCCTTAATGCGGAGACCGAGGCCGTTCTTGAAATCGGCGGTAGAAATGGTAGGCATAGCGACCTTTCTTGTTATGGGCAGAACGCACAAGCGTCCAAATTACATACGACCGAAATTATACACTTGCAGACGGCTGCTGCAGCGAGCGCATAAAAAGAGAACGCGGGGCGTCCGAATCGATCCGGACGCCCCGCCCCAAAAATCTATCGAAATGGGCTAGCAATCGATGACGTGCAGGTCGTGCGGGGTCTTGGTGAAGGGCT
Organism: uncultured Collinsella sp.; assembly: GCA_900544645.1. GTDB lineage: Bacteria > Actinomycetota > Coriobacteriia > Coriobacteriales > Coriobacteriaceae > Collinsella. The sequence goes on along the minus strand of UQWG01000005.1, from coordinate 45,506 downwards.
CATATCCGTTCTCGGTGACGACGCCGTAGTCCTCCAGGCGCACGCCGCCCACACCGGGCAGATACACGCCGGGCTCCATGGTGATAACCGAGCCGAGCTCGATGGTGTTCTTGCTACGGTTAAAGTTGGGCAGCTCGTGGATGTCGATACCAACGCCGTGGCCCAGGCCATGGTTGTAGTAGTCGCCATAACCGGCATCGCCGATGATCTTCTTGGAGAGCTTGAAGATGTCGTTGCCCTCGACGCCCGGATGGATGGCGGCGACGCATTCCTCGTGCGTGCGGCGCACGAGTGCGTACAGGTCGAGCTGCTCCTGCGTGGGCTCGCCCATCACGACGGTGCGTGTCATGTCGGAGCGGTAATCACAGTAGCCCGCACCGTAATCCATAAGAACGAAATCGCCCTTCTCGATCACGCGGTCGCTCGGCACGGCATGCGGGTTGGCGGTGTTGGGGCCGCTCGCCACGATGGAGCCGAAGGCAAGGCTGTCGGCGCCGTTGGCGAACATAAAGTTCTCGAGCTCGTTGCGAACCTGCTTCTCGGTCATACCGGGCTTAATATAGCCGAGCATGTGCTGGAAGGCGGCGTCGGTGATCGACTGTGCGTGGCGCATGAGCTCGATCTCCTCGGCGTCCTTGATGGCGCGCATCTTGCGGATGTCGTCGTGCATCAGCGGCAGCATACAGGCGACGGAGCGGTCCTCCAGGCCGCGCTGAATACCCTGGTAGAAATTAATCTGCATATCGTCCTCGACAGCGCAGACGCGGCATTTGTTGGCCGCGATCTTGCCGGCGACCCAACCGGGGATGGTGCCCTCATCCATGTCGTAGACCCAGGGACTGCCGGCGGGCGTGTTCTCCTCAAAGCTGTTGAGGTAGCGCGAGTCGGTGTGGAACAAGCACTGGTCGGCCGTAATAAACGCAGCGTGCGGGAACTCGAAGGTGTAGTCGAAGACGCCCTTCACGCCCGTAAGCCAACGAAGGTTGGCCTCGTCGCGCACCACGATGGCGTCGTAGCCACGCTCGACCATCAGGGCACGGACGCGCTCGATACGACCGGCAGGACCGGCAGCAAACTCAGACATGCAGATTCCTTTCTTGTTGTCTCTATATAGACGGAACGGGTCTCAACCGAACGACGGAATCGCATGCGATCCGCAACCGATTGAAAACCCGCCCCTCAACATGATACGAAAGACGATGGAAGTCAATAAATCTTAGAGAAGTTCTTTGCGAGAAGCCAAGTAGGCATGAGCATGGCGCTCAAGAACCTCGTCCTCGACGCTCGTTAGGCGAATGGCGCCGAGCGCCGCGGGCAGCGGCAACATGCTGCGGTTCGAGCGGACAAACTGCTGTCTGCGGAACTCCTCGATATATGCGGCAGGCTCCAGATCGAAGGCAAGCTCCTCGATACCAAAGTCCTCCAGGCAGTCATCGACCTCAAAAACGTAATCGATATCGAAGTCGCAGGCGTCGTGGGCAAGGCGCGCCTCAAAGCGCATGCCCTCGGACAACAGCTGGTAGGCAGGGACCTGCGAAGCGGCATCGCCCAAGCAGGCGCGCAGGGTGCGCTCCCCCGTCTTGCCAAAATCGAGCGCATGGCGGGCGCTCGGGTTCGTGGCCATCAGTACGTCCTTACGAGCAGTCTGAGACCATTGAACGGCATTGACGAGCGCGACCTCCTCGCCCGCGAGAATCTCGGGGACGGTCTCGGTAAACTGATTCCAGCGGGACTTGCTGCTCGAAAGCATGGTGCCAACAAGTACCGCATAGCCGAGCTTGAGGTCCTCGGGGTCCGTCTCGCGAACAAGGTCGAGGTCACACACGACCAAGCCCGGCTCGGGACGGAACGCGATGGCGGGAAGCGCATTGGCCGACGAAGCGACGAGCGGCTTCATGGTCGTCGCAACCGTGAGCATGGCGTCGAACGTCGTCGGCAGCAAGGCGCACTCGGTGCGACCGCACCACTGATTGGCACACCAGCAAACGACCGAGCAAGTTGCCGTGTCGCCGACAGCGACAACGAGATCGTCGCAGGTAATGCCGCTAGCCGACAGGGCGCCAAAGACGGTATCGGCATCGGCCAGCGTAGCACCGGCAGGAGAAACCTCAAGAGCGAGCGGCGACACGGCAAAACCGGCGTCGACCAGCGCATGCTCGACGACCTCACCAAAGCGCTCGGATGTGGCGTCGTTCCAAACCACCATCGCGCGCTTAGGCTTGCCCACAGCCGAGGCAAACATGCGCGACAGTTCCTCAAACGCGCCAAGACCGACGCGAACATCGACACTGCGGTTTTGGAAATTGATAAGTTGACGGCGAATCATAGCAGTCCACGCTCCAAAAGCATCTCGGCACAAAGGTAGGAAACGTCCTCGAAGGACTTGTTGCGAATATCAAGGGTAATATCTGCGGTTTGGCGATACAGCGGACGGCGATGCTCAAACAGGCGCGCAGCATGCTCGGGCGAGCGGAAATCGGGCCGGGTATCGGAGCGGCGAATCTGGCGCAACGAGTCCTCAAAGTCGCCTTCGAGGTACACACAGGTACCCATCTCGTGCATCAGTTTAATGTTCACCGGCGTCTCGACGATGCCACCCCCGCACGATACCAGCAGACTGCGCTCGCTTTGAAGCGAACGGAGCGCCGAGGTCTCGAGCTCGCGAAAACGATCCTCGCCCTCGGTCTCAAAAATCTCGGTTACCGACTTGCCGCAACGGCGCACGACCAGGCGGTCGGTATCGATAAAACGCCGCTTGAACATAGTGCCGACGTTGCGCGCGAGCGTCGATTTGCCCGCGCCCAAAAAGCCGATAAAGAAGATATGGTCGCAGCCGTGTTTGATGTGCTGGGACATAACGAGACCTATTCCTCGCAGGGAAGGTCGCGAAGGGCCCGGCGCTCAAAGATACGGAAGATCTGCGTATACCACAGGTCCTGCGTCGCCTGCGGCTTTACCAGGATGGTATCGACGCCGGCGAAGTTGCCGCTCCACACGTCCGTGTAGAGCTGATCACCGATCAGCACCGCCTCGTCGGCCGTGGCGCCGAGACGCTTAAGACCCGCCTTGAGGGCAAACGGCGCCGGCTTCATGGCGTGGCTGATGGCCTCGAGTCCCAGCTCGCGTGCAGAGCTCATGACCTGGTCGCGATGCCAGTTGTTGGACACCATGCACAGCTTAAAACCTTTGGCGCGGGCGGCGTCGAGCCAAGCGGAAACCGCGGCGGGAACCTGCTCGGTGTCGCGCGGCACCAGGGTGTTATCGCGATCGAGCAGAATGGCGCGTTTGCCGTCGGCCCACAGGGTATCAAGGTCGATGCGATCGACCGAGGCAACGTAACGTTTGGGGCTAAAAATCCTCATGTTAATTCCAAGACTGTTGATGCTCTTCGTAGGTTTGCGAGAAGTACTCCTCGTCCTGCGTAATGTAGAAATACAGATCATCGGAGTCGGTCGGCTCAAGCGTGGCCTTGAGCGCCTCGAGCGACGGAGAGCAGATGGGCGTGGGTGGCAGGCCCTCGTGCTTATAGGTGTTATACGGACTATCGCTCTGCAGGTCGTCGGCGGTAACCTCGCCACCGGTGACATACATCATGGTCGCATCGCTGTTGAGATAGCGCAAACCGTCGAGCTTGCCGGCAAGACGGTTGTAGAAGACCGAGGCCACGTGCGCACGTTGGTCGGCGTTGAGACCCTCGCGCTCAACGATAGAGGCCAAGTTGACGATGTCGTAGTCGGACATCTCCACACCGTAGCGTTCCTTGATCTTGGCTTCGCAGCTCGCAAAGTCAAGCGACTTGTACTCGGTCTTAAACTGATCGAGCATAGCGCGAATCACGCCATCGGCCGTCGGCGAATCACCCAGCGAATAGGTCTTGGGGAACAAGAAACCCTCGAGCGAGTCGTTGGCGGCGTCCTTAAGGAAGCTATAGTCGTCCACGTAGTTGGAGGCCTTGGCCTGGTTGAGGAAGTCTTCCTTAGAGATGCTGTCGTAGGCCTGGGCCACACGGTCGGCGACTTGATCGACCGTCAGGCCCTCAGGGATAGTCAGCGTATTGGAGCCCGCGTTGGGGCCTTCCATGAGCTGCTGAACAACCTTGGTCGCATCCATGAGTGTGGTGAACGAATAATCACCAGGCTTGAGCGACATATCGGCGTTGAGCTTTTTCACCGCCGCATAGTAATCCTTGGGATTTTCTACGATATGGTTCTCGGAGAGAATCGAAGCGATGCTGTCACCCGAGGCACCATCGGGAATCGTGATAGTGACCTGCTGGCCTGCAACGACTTTCGCACCCTCACCGCCAAAGAAGCCCTTGACGGCTGGCACGACAAAGAAAACGATCGCGACAAGCGCAAGCACGGCAACAACGCCACCGATAATCATAGGCACCGGGGAGCTTTTCTTTTGAGCACCGCGACGAGCATGCGTGTTGTAGCTCGAGCGGGTCGCCGGAGCAACGCCATGCGAACCACGAGCGTGATGCGAATGCGATTGGGGGGCCTGCGTTCGCTGGGTAGGTGCCTGCTGCTTAAAGCGGGTGCCGCCTGCAGGCTGGGCCGTACGAGCAGTGGGCTGCTGAGCCGCGTGAGAAGCCGAATGCTGAACCGAACGAGCAGAAGGCTGCTGACCCGTCCGTTGAACAGGTTGGGCCGAATGAGAGAAGGACTGCGCCGGGCGCGCGGCAGGCTGGGCAGGACGCGACGCCGGCTGCCGTGTACGATTTTGTTGGCGCGGATCGGAAGCGCTAGGCATGCGAAACCTCCTCGTTTTTACGATCGAGCCACGTCTGCAAAAACAGGCTGGCGGCAATCATGTCGATCTTGCCCCTCATCTGCTTTTCGTTGAGGCCCTGCTCGCGCAGGATACGCTTGGCCTCTTGCGAGGACAGACGCTCGTCCTCAAACTCCAGCGGAAGATCGAGCTCGTCGGCAATCTTTTGCGCCACGGCGGCAACGCGCTCGGCCTGGGGACCAGGCTCACCGGCCATGGTCAGGGGACGTCCGCTTACCAGGATGTCAGGCTCATAGTCCTCGACCAGGTAGCGGAACGTCTTGGCCATACCGGTGACCTCGGCGGCCGGGAACACCTTAACGGGCATCGCCATCTTGCCATCACGGCTCGAGACGGCGATGCCGATCCTGGTCTCCCCTATGTCCAGCGCAAGCGCGACCACAGTGACTTCTTAGATTCTTAGGCGCCGAGCGCGGTCTTGGCGGCCGCGAGGGCATCGGCGATGCCGGCAGCGTTCTTGCCACCGGCCTGGGCCATGTTGGGACGGCCACCACCGCGACCGTCAACCAGGCCCGCGATCTGCTTAATCACGTTACCGGCGTGGAAACCGGCCTTCACGGCGTCATCGGAGCCGGCGGCGAGCAGGGCCGGGGTGCCCTTCTCGGTCACGCTAGCAACAACGCAGGCGACGGGGCCGGCAACCTTCTGGTGCACGGTATCCCAGACGTTGCGCAGGTCAGCAGCCTCAAGCCCCTGGAGCTCAGCGACGACAAGCTTGTAGCCATCGAGCTCGAGGGCGCCCTCGATAGCACTGGAGATAGCATCGGAGGAGCCACCGGTCAGCGCCTTCTTGAGCTTGTTAGATGTCTCGCGCAGCTCTGCCTGCAGGTTCTCCACACGAGCGGGAACCTCGTCGACACGGCACTTGAGCGCAGCGGCAGCGGCGTCAACAAGTGCCAGGCGGTCGGCCATGTAGTCGAGGGCGCCCTTAGAGGTCACGGCCTCGATACGGCGGACGTTCGAGCCCGTGGAGGACTCGGAGATAATCTTGAACAGGCCGATCTCGGCGGTGTTGGCGGCATGGGTGCCACCGCAGAGCTCGCGGGAGAACGGCTGGTCCTCGGCACCCACGGAGACGACGCGGACGACATCGCCGTACTTCTCTCCAAACAGAGCGACAGCGCCGGCAGCCTTAGCCTCGTCGATGCCCATGACACGGGTCACGACCGGCTTGGAAGCGAAGATCTGCTGGTTGACCAGGTCCTCGACAGCCTTGAGCTGCTCGGAGGACAGAGCCTCGAAGTGCGTGAAGTCAAAGCGCAGGTGCTCGGGCGTCACCAGCGAGCCGGCCTGAGAGACGTGCTCGCCCAGGACCTGCTTAAGGGCGGCGTCGAGCAGGTGCGTGGCGGTGTGGTTGCGGCGCAGGAAGCCACGGCGCTCGGCGTCGAGCGCGGCGGTAACAGCGGCACCGACAGTCAGCGTGCCAACGGCAACGTGCGCGACGTGAGCATACAGGCCGTTGTGGTTCTTGGTGTCGGCAACGGTCAGAACAACGCCCTCGGCGGAAAGCTTGCCGGCATCGCCCTGCTGACCACCCATCTCGGCATAGAACGGGGTGCGGTCGAGCACAACCTCGACGTCATCGCCGGCGGCAGCGGACTCGACGGACTCGCCGTTGCGCACGATGGCGACAACCTTGGCGCCCTCGATCACATCGTTGTCATAGCCGTCGAACTCGGTCGCAGCGACCTTGTCGGAAAGCTCAACCCACACGTCGTTGAAGCTGCCCCAGGCGTCGCCCTTGGCATTGGCGCGGGCGCGGGCCTTCTGGTCCTCCATGCAGGCAGTGAAGCCGTCCATGTCGACGTCGTGGCCAGCGGTGCCGGCGATCTCGACGGTCAGGTCGATGGGGAAACCAAAGGTGTCGTGCAGCTTAAAGGCAACGTCGCCCGGAAGCACAGCGCCCTCGGCAAGCGCTGCCAGGGCCTCGTCCAGGTAAACACGGCCGTTGTCGAGCGTCGTGGAGAAGCGCTCCTCCTCGGAGGCGACGATACCCTTGACGAGGGCGACGTTCTTGAACAGCTCGGGATAAGCCTCACCCATCTGAGCGTTGACTTCGTCGATGAACTTGGTCAGGAAGGCGCCCTCGATGCCCAGCAGGCGACCGTGGAACACGGCACGACGGAGCAGGCGGCGAAGGACGTACTCGCGACCCTCGTTACCGGGAAGGATGCCGTCGGAAATCATAAAGTCGACGGCACGGGAGTGGTCGGCGATGATACGCAGGGAGCGGCTGGCGCCGGAGTAATCGTCGGCGTCATAGGTCTTGCCGCTAATCTTCTCGCCCAGCTTGATGAGGTGCTGCATCAGATCGCCGTCGTAGTTGGCGGTCTTGTGCTGCATGATGGCGGCCATGCGCTCCAGGCCCATGCCCGTATCGAGGTTGCGGTGCGGCAGCTCCGGCATGGAGCCGTCCTCCTGGCGGTCATACTGGGTAAAGACGAGGTTCCAGAACTCCAGGAAGCGGTCGCAGTCGCAGCCGGGCTTGCAGTCGGGACTACCGCAGCCGACCTCCTCGCCCATGTCAAAGTAGATCTCGGAGCAGGGACCGCAGGGGCCAGTGGGGCCAGCGGCCCAGAAGTTGTCGTCCTCGCCCAGGCGGGAGATGTGGTCCTCGGCAACGCCCAGAGAACGCCACACGTCGTGGGTCTCGTCGTCCTCGGTAAAGACGGTAAAGTACAGGCGGTCGAGCGGCAGCTTGAACTCCTTGGTGATGAGCTCAAAGGCCCAGGCGCAAGCCTGCTGCTTGGAGACGCCGCCAAAAGAGAAGTCGCCGAGCATCTCGAAGAAGGACAGGTGACGGCCGTCCTCGCCAATGCAATCGATGTCGTTGGTGCGGACGCACTTCTGGCAGGAAATCGCGCCGATCTCCTTCATGGTCTTCTTGCCCTGGTAGTACTCCTTAAACTGGTTCATGCCAGCGTTGGCAAGCAGCAGCGAAGGATCGTCAGGAACAAGAGACGAAGAAGGATAGAGCTTAAGACCGCGCTCCTCAAAGAAGTTGAGGAACTTGGAGCGGATCTCGGCCGTAGTCATTGACGGGTAGTCAGCACTCATAGAGGGAATCTCCTCGGTTTCACATCGAAACAGTTCAAACGTAACGATATTACCATCCCACCGCGCCTGTGCAAAAAAGAGGGTCGCCAAACAGCGACCCTCCAGCGAAATTGCATGTTAGCACGTATGAATGTTAACCCGAATTACCCCGCTAGTTATCGTCATCGTCCATGGAGCCGTCGATACCGGTTTTGGTATCGTCGTCCGAGTTGGAGTCATCGTCCTTGGCAAAGGGGTTCTTGAAGAAGCCCGTGGCATCAGGTTGCAGACCTGAGAGCTTGATCCAGGGATTATCGAGCTCGGGCTTGGGCATGGCCTTGGCCTCGGGCGCAGTCTCGTTGCCGATGAGCTCGGACTCGTAGATGAAGGTGTCGTCGCCGAGCGCGTCGTAGGCGGCGACCGGGTTGCCATCGGCATCGCGGTACGGCGTGCCCTTAAACACGGCGCCGTCATAGGCCACAAGCTGTCGGCCGGTCTCATTCTCGAAGTAGTACACGAAGATACCCTTGAGGGCCGCACAAAGCGGGATGGCAATAATCATGCCGATGGGGCCCATGAGTGCCGAGCCAATAACGAGCGCCGTGAGGCTCATGATGGGATGCACCTGCACCGAGCTCTGCATGACCTTGGGCGAAATGACGTTATCGGTGACGTTTTGCGCGACCATCGTCACGATGAGCGTCCATAACGCCAACATGGGGCTGAACATGAAACCGAGCACCGTGGCGATTGCTGCGCTCACCCAGGGACCGACGACCGGAACCAAATGCATGATGCCGGTAAAGATAGCCATGAGCGCCGCATACGGATGGCCGATGATCATAAAACCGATAAAGGCGAGGAAACCACCGCAGATGGACGTCACGACCATACCGCGCATGTAGCCGCCGACAGAGCGAGAAAGGATGGCGACCATAAAGCGGTACGAGGTCTCCTTCTCCTGACCGATGATGGTGCAAATCTCGTGGTGCATGCGAGGGTAGTCGCAGGCCATCCAGTAGGCAAGCACCAGGCCAAGGAAGATAACGAACAGCTGCGAGGCCGTATTGGTGATGAGTGGGAACACACCACGACCAAGCTCGGCGGCAATCTGAGACACATACCTCGATGCAACGGCAACCAGCGACGAAAGATTATCGTCCAAATACTCCTTGAGCGGCGTGTTGTTGAGCGTCTTTGCATGCGAGATCATCTCGTTGAGATCGCCACCTGCAACACGAAGCTGCTCGGGCAGGCGGCTCAGGACTTCCATGATCTGACCAAAGAGAATCGGCGACAAGATACAAACGACACCGACGAGCACGGCAACAACAACAATAAGCGCGATAAGCGAACCGATGCCGCGATTCACGCCATGGTGTTCGAGCCAGTTGGTGATCGGGGACATCACAAAAGCAATGATGGAGCCAACGGCAAGAAACTCAATAACCGGCGCCAGGATGCCCATAAGGTTAAAGATGACAGCGGCGATGACAATGCAGCCGACAACAGCCCAAATGCGCAGCGTCAGAATGCGGGTGTCGCGCAGCACGCGATCGGTTTGTTGGGGGTGCTCACTCATGAACGAATCATCACTCCGTCGGGGTCGATCTTGTCCTGAATCTTCTTAAGCGTGCGGCGCAGCAGACGCGAAACCTGCACCTGAGAAATACCCAGCTTCTTGGCGATCTCGATCTGTGTCATGCCCTTCACAAAGCGCAGCTCGATCACCTCGCGCTCGCGCGGCGAGAAATCACGGATGGCTTCCTCGATCACTAGGCGGTCATCGGTAAAGTCGAGCTCGTTGTCGTCGTCGGCGTAACGGTCGAGAATCGAGGGGGCATCGTCGGAATCGGACGCACCAGGAGCCTCGATGGGCACCGAGGTATAGGCCGAAGACGATTCCATAGCCTCGAGGACCTCATCGACAGTCACATCTAGATACTCAGCGATCTCCTCAACCTTGGGCGAACGCTGCAGCTCGTTGGTAAGTTTGTCAGTAGCTTGGTTGACCTTGGCCGAGAGCTCCTGCAGACGACGAGGTACGCGCACGCTCCAGCCCTTGTCGCGAAAATGGCGTTTGATCTCGCCCAGGATAGTGGGTGTTGCAAACGTCGTGAACTCGAGCCCGCGCTCGGGGTCAAAGCGGTCGATAGCCTTGAGCAAACCCAGATAGCCGACCTGCATGAGGTCGTCGAGCGGCTCGCCGCGATTCTTAAATTTGTTGGCAAGAAACCTTACCAGGTTCATATGGGACATGACGAGCTGCTCGCGCGCGTCCGGATCACCGGTTTCTTTGTAGCGACGAAACAGCTCGCGGGTTTTCTCCTTGTCCCAAGCGATCTTGCCGCTCCGGGAACGTTCGGTCATATTAGATATCCGCCTTGAGGTCGAGGGAAAGCGTCAGGGGCGCCGTAGTCTTTTCGTAGGAGTCGCACACGCTCGCGAGGATGAGCTCGGCATACACCGCAGCCTGGTCGTCTTCATCGACCGTAGCCTGGTCGCCAAAGGCAATAGTCATGCCAACGTGGGTCTCATCGACATCGAATTTGATGGTGATGTCATCGCAGTCGACCGCGGTGCAACCAAAGATGAAAGCCTCCTCAGCAGCCATGCGGATGTCCTCGATGCGATCGACAGACATAGAGCACAGGGCACCAACGTTGGCTGCCGTCATGCGCACAAGGCGAGCGAGACGCGGGTCACCGGCAACGGTCAGCGTGATAGGGCAGGTTGCTTCGCTACTCATCGCAGGACTCCTCAGAGGTCTCGGCGGGCGTATAGGTGTAATACTGAGCCGGCTTGGATACAGACTTCTGACCATCATCGTCGCCCGCGGCGGCCTCGTCCTCGCCAATTAGGATGCGCTCGGTAGGCTGCTCGGCCTCCGCAGCGGCAGCGGCGAGCTTGCGATCGGCGTCGGCTGCAGGAGCCTTCACCTTATTGAAGAGCTTCTGCACAGCACCGGCGGCAGAGTCGGTCACGCTCGACACAGCATTGCTGGCCTCGGCCATGCTGCCCGTAACTTCGGAAATGTCGCGAACCACGGCTTCGACCTCTACGAGATTGGAGGTAAGGGCATCAACTGCCGTCTTGCTCGACTTAAGCAGCGGCTCCATCTGGGCAAGCGCCGGCGTAAGCTCATCGACAGCGCCATCGAGCTTTGCCACCACAGGCTGAGCCTCGGCGATGGTGTTGTTGAGGTCGTTCACGGTCTTATCGAGCGAGTCGACAACATTGCGGGTCTTGCGCAGGGTAAGCGCGAGCTCAGCGATGGCCCACACGCCGGCAACGGCGAGCAGCAGCAGGGCGATTTGAATGGGACTCATACAAGCCTCCCGGAAGAATCGAAATACAGACGCTTTTCATGGTACCCCAAAGGGGACCGAACATGCCAAGAGCAGCAACGTGGGACAAAATTATCAGCAGCTACCTCGGTGCATTCCCGCTGCGGTCTCGTTCGCTTTGCTCTACGCGCCACTCTTCCCAGCCGCGCCCGGCAGGCTGCCAAAATGCACCGCGTTCCAAGCCTTCGGGCAAATAGCGCTGATCGACCCAGCCTTCGGGATAATCATGTGGATACTTATACACACCGTATTCATCGCTGCCCGGGCGATGGCGATCGCGCAGATAACTCGGCACCTCGCGAAGCCCACTAGAATGGATATCGGCCAGCGCCGCATCGATCGAAGCCTCACACGCGTTGGATTTTGGCGCCAAGCACACATAGAGTGCAGCCTGAGCCAGGTTAATGCGGCACTCGGGATAGCCAATGACCTCGGCAGACTTAAACGCGGCATGCGCCACCAAAAGCGCCTGCGGGTCGGCGTTGCCAACATCCTCAGAAGCGTGAATCATAATGCGGCGAGCGATGAACTTAGGATCCTCCCCAGCATCGATCATGCGCGCGAGCCAATAGATCGTGGCATCGGGGTCACTACCGCGCATGGACTTGATGAACGCACTGATGATGTCGTAGTGCATGTCGCCGTTTTTGTCATACGTAAAGCCGCGACGCGGGTTGGCAATCTTCACGTCATCCACGGTGATGGGATAGCGCTCCCCCGCCGCAGGCGCTGGCGTTCCCTCGGTATCGGGACGCGTGACGGCAATCTCGCTCGCAAGCTCGAGCGTCGTGAGCGCCGAGCGAGCGTCACCCGCTGCCAGCGTGCAAATGGTCTTGACCGTATCCTCATCGGCCGAGAACTTTCCGTTCAAGCCCTGTGGTGCCTCGAGCGCACGCTCAATAAGCGTGGCGATATCCTCATCCTTCAGATGTTCAAGCTCCACCACGCGCCCGCGCGACAACAGTGCCGAGTTGACCTCAAAGTACGGGTTCTCTGTCGTAGCGCCAATCATAATGACGGTACGGTTCTCAACTGCATGCAGCAGGGCATCCTGCTGCGACTTAGAGAAGCGGTGAATCTCATCGATGAATAGAATGGTGCGGCGGTCGTACGTATTCAGGCGCGTCTTGGCCTCATCAATCACGCGACGCAGGTCCTTCACGGTACCCGTGACGGCGCTGACCTCGACAAACTCGCTCTTAGTATGGTTGGCGATAATATGGGCCAGCGTCGTCTTGCCCGTACCGGCCGGCCCATACAAAATCACACTGGAAAGCACGTCGTGTTCGATCGCGGCACGCAACCATGAGCCCTTACCGACGGCCTTTTGCTGGCCCACATACTCGTCGAGCGAATTGGGTCGCATGCGCACCGCGAGCGGCGCATTTTTAAAGGAACGCTCGCGCGTCGAGGCAGAAAAAAGGTCGTCCATAGCCATCCCGTGCATCAATCAAAAACGTTTTCAACTAACCAGTATACCGAATATATACGAACTACCGTTCGTTAATATAGGTACGGTGCGGAAACTCCAGACCAGGGAACAGCTTGCTCGTCAGTTCGCAGAAATAACCGTCCGTCATGCTCGCGATATAATCCACCACGGCTTGATCCTTGTCGTCCTGCCAGGCATAGGTGCGATCGTAGTAGAAAAGCTGCTGCTCAATGCGCGAAATATGGTGCTTAAAGATGTACGAAGACTCGTCGCCTTCATTTATGTCCTGCAGGCAACGGTCGTAGAGCTTTACGAACGCCTCGCGCAGCTCCGCCTCGGAATCGCCTTCGATACCGCCCTTGCTATAGATCTTCTCGTAGTTCTCGCGCTTGGCTCGGCGAATTTCCTCAAACAGGTCCTCGCTCATCTCGATGCGCGGCTTACCATAGCTGTGCTCAACGATATCGATGGAGGCATGCGTGAGGATCCAACTGTTGTAGGCACCGCCCCGGCCATCATCAAAAGCGTCGGGCGAAAGCAGGCCCGCCGCGATCGCATCCTGACGGTCACGACCGACGTAGGCAAGAATATCCGAGATGCGAACGACGCAGCCCTCGAGCGTCATAGGACGCAGATGCTCAATTGCGCTATAGCCCGTGGCAATGCAATCCTCAACCGTCTGGTCAAACTGGTCAAAGGAGCCCATGTCCGAGAGCTCAAACACACGCTGCTCGTACTCGCCGTTATGGCATAGCACGCCGTCGAGCGTCTGGAGCGACACGTTGCGGCCATACAACGCGTCGAGCACGCGAACCGACTGCACGTTATGGAAAAAATAACGCCCCGTACGCTCATGATAGATATCGTTGAGGAAGCGCTCGCCGGCATGGCCGAAAGGCGTGTGTCCCAAGTCGTGACCCAGGCCAATCGCCTCGATCAGATCGCAATTGAGCCCCAGGGCGCGACCGATATCGCGCGCAATGCGGGAGACAAGCTGTACGTGCAAACCGCGGCGTGAAAGATCATCATTGCTACGGAAGCTAAAGACCTGCGTTTTGCCTGCATAACGGGTGTACGCCGGAAGATGAAGTATCTTTTCGGTATCGCGCATAAACGCCGGACGCATAAGCGTGCCTTTGTCGGCGGCGCGATCAATACGACGAATGACCTGATCATCGTTGCAACGATACGGGTTGACATAGCCCGAAGCACGATCGGCGGCAATGCGCTCGACAAGCTCGGGCGACAACGCCGAGGGAATACGGTCCATGCGCGCCTTAATGACGGCCGTTTCTTGATTAGATTCCATGGCATGCTCCTTAAAAAGGATGCGCAATCGGTTACAAAGTGCAGCCCACGACCTCGATTATGGCAAAAATCGGCACTAAAAACGGGAGCAATGGCAGGGAGCGCGATTTTGCGATGAGGCAAGCGACGGCAAGGGTCAGGAGCGCAACCGCAAACGCGACAACGCCGCCCAGGGGATCGAAGGTACAAAGGGCAAAGAGTGCCTTGACGTCCCCCATGCCAATGCCAGGAGCGTGGCGAACTCTACGCCAGAGCGACTCGGTAAGCACAAGGCCAAGGTAGACGATGACCGCAAGACCGGCGTGGTCAAGCGCTGTGTTCAAACCGAGATCGAGCCAAACGCCCGCCAACGCCGTCACGGCACATGCGCCGGCAAGTCCATTGGGAAACCGTCGCTCTCGGGCATCAATTGCCACGCCGGCAAAGATGCAAATCCAAAACGGGATATAGGCCATCGGACTCCTCCTCGAGCTGCATCGCAAAAGCAAAAACCACCACAAAGGTGCCTGTCCCCTTTGCGGTGGTTTTGGTGGTGGTTATTTGGCGCCTTGCATGACCTCGTCAAGGGTAACGTTGACGGCGTGCTGCGTCGGCACCCAGTCGACCTTCAGGAACAGCGCGGCCACCGTGATGGGGATATAGCTGAACATAAAGATCGGGAAGGTAAACAGGTTAGTCACCAGACGCCACTTTTGCGCGCAGTGAATGTGCTTGTACTCAAAGATAGTCGTGAGCAGCGCCAGGATAAAGAAAGTCTGATACATCATGGCGAAGGTCATAATGAGCGAAGCGGCACAGGCCTGCATCTCGACTTCGGTAGCCAAAAAGCCGTGCGAGAGTCCACCCACGATCAGGAACGTCGCATTGGCGAGCATCGAGATGAGCGACAGCAGCATACCCGGGGCGATCGTCATGAACATGTCGTAGGCGGCAAAGCGATGGTAGCGGAAGGTCGACTTGACCAGGTGCTTACCGTAAGTAAAGAACACCTGGTAGAAGCCCTTGGTCCAACGCATGCGCTGTTTCCAGGACGCCTTAAACGTCACGGGTTGTTCGTCAAAGAACTCCGCCGGCGCATAGCCAATGCGAATGCCGTGAATGGCGCAGAACGTGGTGAACTGAATGTCCTCGGTCAGCGTGTGGAACTGCCAACCGTGCATGCCCTCGATAACGCTGGCGGAGATGAGGTAGCCCGAACCCGAAACAGCGCAGGACGTCTTGCAGATATTACGCGCGTTGTTGAGGAAGCGCGCCTCGCGCAGGTACCAAGTGGCATTAGCTGCCGAGATCCACGAGCTGCCGAAGTTCTTGGAATTGCGATAGCTCGTGACCACATGGAAGCCCTGGTCAAAGGCATCGTTCATCTTAGACACGTAATCGCGGGAGATAACGTTGTCGGCATCGAAGATAAAGTAACCCTCAAACGTGTCGGGATACTCGTTGAGAATGCGATCGAAACCAAAGTCCATGACCCAGCTCTTGCCCTTACGGGCCAGGTCATTGCGCTCATAAACAATAGCACCGGCCTCGCGCGCAAGCTGCGCCGTGTTGTCGGTGCAGGCATCGGCGACCACGAAGACCTCGATGAGCTCGGACGGATAATCCTGGTCCTTGATGGAGCGTACGAGGTTGGCGATCACGGCTTCCTCGTTATGCGCCGCGATAAAGAAGGCATAGCGGTGGAGTTTTTTGGCCTTGGGAGGCGCGACCTCGCCACGAAGAGCACCGATGACAAAGAAGACCACCTGGTACAGAAAGCAGACCGTGAGCAGCGTGACGACAATCTGGTTGAAAATCACGATGGGTGTGTTGGTTTGTAAAAAGGCGAGCATGCAGGCTCCCAGGAACGCATTACGTAAACAATCGTATATCTTACCGCAGGCTTACCGAGTTCAAGAAACCACCTAATACCGGCTAGGCTTCGAGAAGGCCAAGCTGCGGGACGATGTCGTCGCCGGCGGCGGTGCGGCCAATCGAGCGCGGGGCCAGGTCGTCAAGAACCGCAGCGAGATCCCACGGCAGCTCATCGCGGCACTCAATACGCTCCCCCGTCACGGGATGGTCGAATGCGACGCGCCAGGAATGAAGGAATTGCCTGGTCAGACCCTGATCGGCGCGTGCATCGCACTTGCCGTAGAGTGGATCGCCCACGCAGGCGTGGTTGATATGGCGCATATGCACACGAATCTGATGTGTGCGGCCCGTAAACAGATGGCACTCGACGAGCGTATAGCCGTCGTCAAAACGCGTGGAATCGAAGCGCTCGAGGACCTTAAAGGTCGTAATGGCCTGGCGCGCGAAAGGGTCGTCCGAAACCGCCATCTTGACACGGTCGCGCGTAGAACGCGCAATGCCGGTGTTAATGGTGCCCTCATCCATAGCGATATGACCGTGAACGAGCGTGATATAACGACGATCGAGCGTACGCGTGCGGATGAGATTTTGGAGCGCGCGCTGGGTGTCGTCGTCCTTTGCCGCAAGCATGAGACCCGAGGTATCGCGATCCAAACGATGCACGATGCCGGGGCGGTCCTCGCCCTGCACGGTGCCCAGATGGTCGATACCGCAGTGATAGACCAGGGCATTCGCGAGCGTACCGCTCTCATGACCATGTGCAGGATGGCACACCAGGCCGCGCTGCTTGGAGAGCACGATAAGGTAGTCGTCCTCATAGCGAATGTCGAGCGGGATGGCCTCGGGAATCACATCGGTGGGATCGTGCAGCTCGGGCAAATCGACCGAAATACGATCGCCGGCGCGCACGGCATACTTTTTGGACAGGCAGGTCTCGCCATTGACGGCAACGGCGCCTCCCTCGATCAGATGCGCGCAGGCAGAGCGCGTGGGGCAGCCGTCGTTGGCGCCCAGATAGGCATCAAGGCGCTGACCAGCGGCATCGTCGGCAACAAGAATATGGATGTCGGCCATTAGCGCTCATTCCTTTCGCGAATCTTGCGGGCACGCTCCCCACGCTGCTGGGCCTTTCGCTTGGCACGGGCCTCGTCACGGGCGTTGAGCTCGGCGGTCGCATCGACCTCGCGGGCCGCAGGGCTCAAGAACATGTAGCCGAAGAGGGCGAGCACGACGCCCAAGGTAATGCCAATATCGGCCACATTGAAGACGGGGAAGTCGATGAAGGTGGTGGCAATAAAATCGGTCACGAAGCCAAAGGCCAAACGATCGATAGCGTTGCCGATAGCACCGCCCGCAACCATCACCATGCCCACAACCTCAAGATGGGCGAGCCGGGGCGCACGAACGAGGTACACGGCAATAGCGATAATGACCGCCAACGCCAGCACGGCAAACGCGATGCCATGCCCCTCACCCATACTAAAGGCAGCGCCGATATTGCGGACAAACATAAAGTCGATCACACCGGGGATGACAGTCACATGCAGCGCATCGCCCACGGCCCGAACCGCAAGCTTGGTCAGCTGGTCAACAAGCAGCACGGCCAACGCCACGCCACCAGCAACACCCAACCGCCAACGCAAAGGCGGCGTCATATCCGCAGAACGACCCAAAGAAATCCCCTACCCTCAGAACAATCGAATTCCGTTGAACGCAATTAACCATCTTATATTGCCATACGCAGAGCGCACGACATATCCACCAACGCAAGCGAAATAACCAGCACAAAACAAAAGCGACATTCCGAATAACGGAATGTCGCTAAATAGCTTTCGACTAAGAGCACAGGTCGAAAGAGAAGGCTCTAGTTCCAACAATGGAAAAGCCGCGTTGCCGTCACCAACAGCGAAAACGTCCCTAAGCGAGCAAGGTGACGTGAAAGAGGAGGGAAGCGTACTTTGGTACGCGACCGACGATTGAACGTCAGATTGCCGCTTAGGAGCGTTTGCAGCGTCGGTAGGTTACGGCGTTCTACGAACGCCGTAACCTACAGCGCGTCAGCGCAGCGCTTGCAGATATGTGCGTGACCGTTGTACTCGCCGACGGTGGTGCGGTAATTCCAGCAACGGTCGCAGCACTCGCCCTCGGCAGCCTCGATGGCAACGGAGAGCTCCTCGCCCTGGGTCAGCTCAACATCGGAAACGATGTAGAACTCGGCCAGGTCGACCGCCTTGTCGCCGGTCAGCAGCGCGTACATCTCGGCGGGAACGACCGCCTTGACGCGGACCTGCTGGCTCTTAGTGAAGGTGCCGACGGAGCGGGCATCCTCAAGGGCCTTGGTCACGGCGCTACGGAGCTCGAGTGAAGCCTCGAGCACGCCCTCGAACTCATTGGCCTCGTCGACCGTGATAGGCGACTTATACCAATCGAGCAGCGCGGCGTACTTCTGGTGGTCGACGCAGCCGGCAGGCGCGTAGGCCATGGCCTCGTCGACGGTGTAGGACAAAATCGGCTGCAGATCGCGCATGAGCATCGAGAAGAGCTCGGCCAGCACGGTCTGGGCGCTGCGGCGCTCGAGAGAGCCAGGCTTGTCGCAGTACAGGCGGTCCTTCAGGGCGTCGAGGTACACGTTGGAAAGCTCGGTAACCACGAAGTCATAAAGCGCACGGTAAGCGCGCGGGAACTCGTAGCAAGAGTAAGCGTCGTCGACCTCGGCCTGAACCTGGGTCAGACGGGCAACCATGAGCTTGTCGAGCGGCAGCAGGTCGGCAAAGGCGACACCGTCGGTCTCAGGCTCAAACTGGCCCTCGAGCTCGGAAAGCAGGAAGCGCAGCGTGTTGCGGAAACGACGGTAGGCATCGGACGTACGAGCGAGAATCTCGTGGTCGATGGAAACGTCGGAACTGGTGTCGACGGAGGCAACCCACAGGCGGATGATGTCGGCGCCCATCTCGTCACAGACCTTGTTGGGGTCGATGACGTTGCCGAGCGACTTGGACATCTTGCGACCCTGGCCGTCGAGGGTGAAGCCCTGCGAGACGACCGCCTTGTACGGAGCGTGGCCGTTGGCGCCCACCGAGGTGAGCAGCGAGCTCTGGAACCAACCGCGGTGCTGGTCGGAGCCCTCGAGGTACACATCCGCCGGGTACTCCAGCTCGGGGCGGTACTCGCAGACGGCCTTCCAAGACACGCCGGAGTCCCACCACACGTCGAGAATGTCCTTATCAGCCTTGAGGTGATGGCCGCCACACTTGGGGCAAACGCAAGACTCGCCCAGGTAGCTCTCGGGAGCGTCGGTAAACCAGGCGTCGGAGCCCTTCTCGTGGAAGAGCTTGATGACGGCGTCGAGCGTGGCGTCGTTCATGACCTTCTCGCCGCAGTCGGCGCAAGTGTAGCTGGGGATAGGCACGCCCCAGTTGCGCTGACGGCTGATGCACCAGTCGGGACGCTGCTCGACCATGGCGCCGATGCGGTTGGCGGCGTGAGCCGGATACCACTTGACGTTCTCGCGGACCTCTTTGCCAGCCTGCTCGCGCAGACCGGTCTTGTCCATCGAGACGAACCACTGGTCGGTAGCACGGAAGAGCACCGGGTGCTTGCAGCGCCAGCAGTGCGGATAGCTGTGCGTGATCTTCTTCTCGAGGACCAGGGTGCCGCGCTCGCGCAGGAACTCGATGATGTGCGGGTTGGCCTCGTCGGTATCCATGCCGCTGAAGGGGCCGCCGGTGCCAAACTCCTCGCCGGTGTAGAACTTGCCGTCGTCATCGACCGGCATGCAAATGTCGGTGATGCCCTCCTTGAGGCAGGCGAAGTAGTCGTCGACGCCGTGACCGGGCGAGTTGTGGACGATACCGGTACCGTCATCGACACCGACGTAATCGGCCAACAGCGCAACGCCCTCGACACCGTCAAAGATCGGCTGCTTATAGTGAATGTGATGGAAGGTCTCGGCGGGAACCACATAGGGCTTGCCGTCGACCACAACCGGGGTGTACTCCCAGCCAAACTCCTCGCAGCACTTGGGAGCTAGGTCCTCGAGCATGACCTCGGCGCGGCCGTCGTGCTCAACGGCGACGTAGGCGGCACCGGGCTTGAGAGAAACTGCCTGGTCGGAGGGGATGGTCCACGGCGTGGTCGTCCAGATGATAAAGTCAACCGGGCCGTCGAAGTTCTCGAGGCCGGCGGGCTTGGAGGTCATCTCAAAGCGCACGAAGATGGACGGGCTCGTCTCGTCGGAGTACTCAATCTCGGCCTCAGCAAGTGCGGTATGGCAGTGCTTGCACCAGTGAACGGGCTTGTGACCGCGATAGATCATGCCCTTGTCGAACATGGCCTTGAAAACCTCGATGTCGGCGGCGTCATGCTGGTGATAGAGCGTCAGATAGGGGTTGTCCCAATCGCCGAGCACGCCCAGGCGACGGAAGCCGGCCTTCTGCAGCTCGATGTTCTCGACAGCGAACTTGTTGCAAAGCTCGCGGATCTTAGCCGTGGAGGTCTGGTTGAACTTCTCGGTGCCGAGCTTCTCCTCGACCTTATGCTCGATCGGCTGGCCATGGCAATCCCAACCGGGGACATATGGAACCTCATAGCCCTGCATCATCCAGTAACGGTTGATCATGTCCTTGGAGATCTTGTTCATGGCGTGGCCGATGTGGATCGGGCCGTTGGCGTACGGAGGGCCGTCGTGCAGCACGAACTTCTTGTGACCCTCGTTCTTCTTCAGAACCTGCTCGTAGACCTTGTTGTCCTGCCAGTCCTTGAGTCGCTTGGGCTCGGACTTGGAAAGACCGGCACGCATGGGAAAACCGGTCTTGGGCAGATTCATCGTCTGCTTGTACTCGTTTGCCACGGTACCCCTTTCATGTCATGGGCGCGCACGCCCGCTGGGCACCAAAAAAGCGCCCGTCCCTACAAGCTGGGACGAAGCGCCACAAAACGGACTGTACGCCCGCAAAAGCTCTTCGTTTAACCACCCAGCTTAGATGCCCTCGCCCGCGTATTCGCGCGCTCGCATCCGTTACTCGGCTGGCCTGTATCGACGACCATCTCGGCGATATCTACTAGGACGAGCCTGTGCGACGCGTCCGTTGGGACCGCAGCTCCGGGGTGATTTTCATCGGTCGCATGCACGGGTTCTCAGCGCTCCCCGCTCTCTGTAACATGCGGACGGCCGACTACTCGTCCCCATCAACGCTTATGCGGAGTATGCTAGCACGTTCCGCGCCGGCGAAAAACCCTCAACACTGGTTTTATACGTTCGAAATTTCTCGCGGCTGTGGACCTTCTCTAGGAGCAAAATACCTGAAAGCACTTTATCGAAAGAAAGAAGGTTGCCATGCGCACGATTGGAATGAGTGATTATACCGTTGGCGAGGATTGCTTTACCGAGCTGCCCGCCGCACTGGCCGAGTACGGAGCGACCAAGGTCGCCATCATTGGCGGCAAGCGAGCCCTGGCTGCGGCGCTGCCGGGAATCGAGGCGGCACTTGAAGGTACCGATGTCGAGGTCCTGGAGACGCGCGTCTATGGCACCAACAGTACGCGTGCCAATATCGCCAAGGTCGTGAACTCCCCTGCCTGCCAGGAAGCCGACGTGCTCATCGCATGTGGCGGCGGCAAGGCACTCGACACTGTGAAGACGGCGGCCATCGAGCTCAAGAAGATCGTCTTCACCGTCCCGACGATCTGTTCTAACTGCTCCGCCGCGACCGCCATTGCCGTCGTGTACAACGTCGACGGCTCGCTCGAGGGCTATTCGTACCCCAACCGACCCGCGCACATCTTCATCAACCCCAAGATCATCGCCGAGGCACCGGCAGAGTACTTCTGGGCCGGCGTGGGCGATGCCCTGTCTAAGCAGCCCGAGGTCGAATACGCCACGAGCGCCGGCAACCTAGAGCACACGGCAGGCCTTGGCCTGGCACTCGCCCATACCTGCTCCGAGCCGCTGTTTACCTATGGTGTGCAGAGTCTTGAGGATGTGCGCCAGAATCTGTCGAGCGAGGCCGTCAAGCAGATCGCGCTCGACATCGTGGTCAACACGGGCTATGTCTCGAACCTGACCAACCAGAACGATTACTACTACAACTCGAGCGTGGCGCACGCGTTCTACAACGCTACCTGCAGCATTCCGCGTGAGGGCACCTACCTGCATGGCGAGGTCGTGAGCCTGGGCGTGCTGGTACTGTTTGCCTATACGGGCGATACCGAGAACCTTGAGCGCTACGCCGCCTTTAACAAGCAGATGGGGCTGCCCGTAACGCTTGAGCAGGTTGGCCTTACCGAGGCAGATATCCCGGCCCTGTGCGAATACGCGCACGCCACCAACGAGTGGAAGCAGGGAAACCCCGAGCCCTTCACCGACGAAAAATTCGCCGCCGCCATCAAGGCTGCCAACGCCTACGGCCACACGCTCTAGGACTGGCCCAAAACCACCACAAAGGGGACAGGCACCTTTCTGGTGGTTTTTTATTGATCCAGCATGTTGGGGTCGAACTCGCTTGCCGGGATCACGCGGTACCCGTGACGCAGCAGCAGGTCGACGAAAACACCGTTGCCCGCGGTGAGCGTACCGCTAAAGGTGCCGTCGTAGATGTGACCCGCACCGCACGAGGGGCTGCGGTCCTGAAGGATGCACGCGACTATCTCTTCCGGTCCGCCTGCCTGCTCGCACATATCAAGCGCGCGCTGAGCACCCTGGCGAAACTCGCGATCGACTGAGGTACCCTCGCAGGTACGGACCTCGCCGTTCACAATCTCGGACGGCTTGCGCGGCGTGGGCAGGCCCCCAAAGACCTCAGGGCAAACCAAGAGGACCTCGGTCCCTGTACGCTCGCAGGCCTCTACCAACTCGCGATGATAGTTGTCGAGCCCGTTATACTTGCAGCTCTCGCCCATCAAGCAGGCGCTCACCACGATCTTCATTTCCATCCCTCTCAAGCAAAACGCCCCATTTGAGAAAGCTGCTCAAATGGGGCGTCGGCGTTTACTGGCTCGACCGCGGCTTTACTGTTGCTTGGGCATCAGCGGATTCTCGCGCGTGAGGAGATTCATAAACTCCTCGCCCGTGATCGTCTCCTTCTTGTACAGATAACGAGCCAGCTCGTGGAGCTTAAACTTGTTCTCCTTCAGGATCTGCAGGGCGCGATCGTGCGCGTCCTCGATCAGCTTAGCGACAATCGCATCCACGCGCTCGGCCGTACCGGGGGCGCAGGTGAGCGACGTGTCCTGGTTAAGGTACGCATTCTGAACGGTACCGAGCGCCATCATGCCAAACTCGTCGGACATACCAAAGCGCGTCACCATGTTGCGGGCGAGCTTGGTGGCCTGCTCGATATCGTTGGCGGCACCGGTCGTCATCTCGCCAAAGATGAGTTCCTCGGCCGCACGGCCGCCGCAGTAGACGGCGAGCTTGTCCAAGACCTCCTGGCGTGTCGTCAGGAAGCGCTCGTCCTCCTCGACCTGCATGGTATAGCCAAGAGCACCGCTCGTGCGCGGCACGATGGTGATCTTGGTAACCGGCGCGGAACCCTTTTGGCGGGCAGCGACGATGGCATGGCCGATCTCGTGGTAGGAAACGACCTGCTTCTCGTGGTCGGAAAGCACCGTGGACTTACGCTGTTGGCCGGCGATGACGACCTCCACCGACTCCTCAAAATCGTCCTGCGTAGCGCGCTTGCGGCCCTCACGGACGGCACGCAGGGCGCCCTCGTTGATGATATTGGCCAGGTCAGCGCCCGAGGCACCGGGCGTGGCGCGGGCAATCGCGGTCAGGTCGATCGGCGGCTGCGTCTTTACGCTCTTGGCATGCAGCTCGAGAATGTTCTTGCGGCCGGTCAGATCGGGCAGCTCAACGGGAATGCGGCGGTCAAAACGACCGGGGCGCAGCAGGGCCGGATCGAGGCTGTCGGGACGGTTGGTGGCAGCGAGGACAACGATACCCTTGTGGTTATCGAAGCCATCCATCTCGGTCAGCAACTGATTGAGCGTCTGCTCGCGCTCGTCGTTGCCGCTAAAGCCGCCGCCATCGCGCTTCTTACCGATGGTATCGATCTCATCGATAAAGACGATACACGGGGCCTTTTCCTTGGCCTGCTTAAACAGGTCACGAACCTTTGCAGCGCCGCGACCAACAAACATCTCAACGAACTCAGAGCCCGAAATGCTGAAGAACGGAACACCGGCCTCGCCGGCAACAGCCTTGGCAAGCAGGGTCTTACCGGTACCCGGAGGGCCAACAAGGAGAGCACCGCGCGGCAGCTTGGCGCCGATCTCCTCGTAGCGCTGCGGCTTCTCCAGAAAGTCGACGACCTCCTTGAGAGACTCCTTGGCCTCTTCCTGGCCGGCGACGTCCTTAAAGGTCACGCCCACGTCCTTGGAGGCAATCACGCGCGCGCCGGACTTACCCAGTCCGCCGCCGCCAAAACCGCCGCCGCCAAAGTTCATCGACGGGCCGTCATCACCCATGGCCTTCTTCATGCGGCGGTTGAGCCACCAACCGATGAGGAAGAAAATCGCCATGGGAAGAATGAGTGTGAGCAGGTAGTAGGTCATCAAACCCGAGTTTTTATCGGGAACGACCGACTCCAGCGAAGCGCCAGACTCAAGCACGCGATCGGTAAAGCCTGCATCATTCGGCACACCGGTCGTCTTATAGGCGATGTTCTCGTCCTCGCCCTTCTTGGTGTAATAAATCGTATAGTCGTCGGTGTTGTACTCGACCTTTTCGACGCTCTTCTTGTCGAGCGCTTTCACAAACGTCGAGTAATCGGTCTCCGTAATCTGCTGCGTGTGACCGATGTTGGGGAACAGAACGGTCGAGAGCACGAGGTAGACGACGAAGGCGATGAGCACGTAGAGGATCATATTCCGTCTACGCTTGTTGTCATCCATCTCCATCTGCTTGAACTCCATCTACTGGGGTTGATAATGCTAACTAGAATACCCAACCCGGCCGGCGATAAACCGACGCCGGGCACGAAAGGATAGAGATGGCATCACTCGAAGTCGGCAAGGTTCAGATCTATACGGGCGATGGCAAGGGCAAAACCACGGCTGCGCTGGGATTGGCGATGCGCGCCACAGGTTATAGGCTCGACGTACTCATGCTGCAGATTGCCAAGAAGCTGCACTGCGCCGAGCATGACGCAGCGCCTCGATTGGGGTTACGCATCGTACAAGCCGACCGCGACACGCCCGAAGCCTGTGCCGCACAGATCATGGAGCTCGCACGCGAACAGATTAGCAAGGTCGACTTGCTGATCTTGGATGAGCTGGGGGAAGCCATGCGACGGGACTTTGTGACGCGCGAAGATGTCGAAGCGTTGATCGCGATGAAACCGACCGCCACGGAGCTCGTACTCACCAGCCGCGGCTTGCTGCCCCTCGCCGACCTTGCCGACCTAGTAACCGAAATGCGCCCCGTCAAACACTACTTCGACGAAGGCCTCCTAGCCCGCCAAGGCATCGAATACTAATTGATGCAAAGGGGACGGAGGAAAACGGATCACTTCGCCTTATCGCCAGCCAATGATCCGTTCTCCTCCGTCCCCTACGGATCAATTAGGCGGTGGCGCGGCCGAGCCAGTTGCCGCTGTGGTGGTAGATGGTGAACATCGTGGCCGTAATGAGCCACGTTACGGGGTAGACCAGCAGTAGATGCTCGAGCGACGGATCGAAAGGCATGATCGCAAACACCCAGATCACCCTCAAGACAACGGTGCCAAAGATGGTGAGCATCATAGGCTGCAGACTCACGCCGGCACCGCGAATGGAGCCCGACGCGTTTTCGATAATCGAGAAGATCGCGTAGAACGGCGCGATGAAATGAAGAATCGTCGTGGTGTACGCCGAAATCGAAGCATCGTCGACAAACAGACGCGACAACGGACCCGAGAACACCAGCAGCACGGCAGACAGGCCACCAATGAGCATAAACGACAGCACGAGCGACGTATGGTAGCCCTTGCGCATGCGCTCGTAGTTGCGCGCGCCAAAGTTCTGCGCCGAGAACGTAGTGATCGATACGCCGAGCGCCTCGGTCACCATCCAGATAATGCCATCCAGGCGCCCAGATAGACCCCAAGCAGTCGTGACATCGGCGCCAAACGAATTAACCGACACCTGGATCAGCACGTTCGAGATCGAATAGGCAGCCGATTGAAAACCGAGTGGCAGACCACACGAGATCATACTCTTACAAATACCGCGATCGATGCTGAGCTTAGACAGCGAAAGACGCCATGCGCCCGGAGCGCGCATCATGCGAAACACGATCATCGTTGCATTGGAGCAAATGGTCAGCGCCACTGCGATGCCGCAGCCCAGCGCCTCCATATGCAACACAGCGACAAAGATGATATCCAGCACCACGTTAACCAGGCAGCCAGAGGCAATGATCACGGCGGGCCCGCGTGTGTCGCCCACGGCACGCAGCAGTGCGGTTCCCATATTAAGCAGCAGTGCCGCAACCATCGCGGCAAAATAACAGCGAGCATAGGCCACGCCCTCGGCCAATAGTTCATGCGGCGTGTTCATAAGCACCAGCATGGGCTCAACGAACACTATGCCAAGAATCGAGAAAACGATACCGCCCACCAGCGCAAGCGTCATGGCCGTATGGACCGAACGACTCAGTCGCTCATCATCGTGCTGGCCAAAATACTGACCGGTAATAACGGCACAGCCAGCACCCACACCGACGCAAAAACCAATGCAGAGCTCCGTAAGCACCATCGTGGCCTGAATGCCACCCAGTGCGAGCTTGCCGCCAAACTGACCGACGATATACGTACCGATAAGCGTGTAGGCCTGCTGAAAAAACGAACTAAAGAAGATGGGAACGCACAGCGAAAGCAGCTGCTGCCAAATGACACCCTGCGTTACATCGATAGCCGTAGATTTCTTAGCCACACGCCCTCCCCACACGCATACGTCAAACAACAAAACAGCAATTTAAAACCAAAGCCAAAACCAGCTTAGCACCGACTGGCGGCGACCGAAACACCCCGAACTAGAGCGCGGTGCAGAATAACTGCCTAGTGATACAAACCCGGCTGGTAGTGATACTCATTGCTCACGTGCGGGCACAACTGCCAAAAGGCGACGGCGCTCGCCGCGGCCACGTTGAGCGAATCGACCCCGTGCGCCATCGGAATGCGCACGGCTCGGTCGCAGCCCGCGATAGTCTTGGCGCCCAGGCCGGCACCCTCGGTGCCCATAAAGATCGCCAGGCGATCAACCTCCTGCAGCGCAGGATCGTCCAGCGACACCGAATCATCCGTCAACGCCATGGCGGCACACGAAAAGCCGGCATCGTGCAGCGCCGCCAGCCCATCATGCGGCCATACGCGCGCCTCACTGCCAATACGCGTCCACGGAACCTGAAACACGGTGCCCATGCTCACGCGGGCCGAGCGACGGTACAACGGGTCGCAGCACGTCGGGCTGACCAAAATACCGTCAACGTTCAATGCGGCAGCCGAGCGAAATATCGCGCCAACATTGGTGTGATCGACAATACCCTCAAGCACGCACACACGCACCGGACGATCCCCCGCCGCCTCGACGACGCCGCCCAAGAACTCATCAACCGGAATCTGACGCGGGCGACGGAACGCCGCGAGCGCACCACGCGTCACGTTAAAGCCCGTCAAATGCTCCATGAGCTCCATGGAGGCCACGAACACAGGAACAGGACCCGCGCCCTCGCGCACAACCAGGCGCTCGAACAGCGGCATCATCTGATCGAGCCAGCGTTCACCCAAAAGAAAGCTCACCGGCTCGTATCCGGCGCGCACGGCACGCTCGATGACCTTGGCGCTCTCCGCAATAAAGATGCCCTTTTGCGGCTCCAGCACGCAGCGCAGCTCACGCTCGGTCAGTCGCACATAGGCATCGAGCCGCTCGTCCTCGAGCGAATCGATTCGCAGCACCTCAATGGCATCAGTCATAGTAGCCAGCCCGCACCCTTCTTTACAGCATATCTATACCAAACGAGGCGACGCTAAGCGCCGCCCCATGCATTCAATCAAACCGATGATACCGTTCGCGCCAGGCGATTTACGCCTCAATGCGACGATACGTCACGAACTCATAATCGACGCCCTCGTCACCCTCACCGGCGGCAATCGTCGCGACCCCGCTACGCTGCGCAATCTCCCACGCAGGATCGGCTTCCAAATCGGGAAAGTACGTATCCACGACATGCACGCAGTGGTTATGCGTGACCTCGGCCTCGGCGCAATACGGCAGAAACTGCCGATACACCTCGCCGCCACCGATCACCCAGGCAACGGACTCATCGGCAACCGCAGCGAGCGCCTCGTCGATGCTATGCACCACGTCGACGCCCTCGGCAGCAAAGCCCTCGTCGCGGGTGAGCACGATATTGCGGCGGTTCTTGAGAGGACGCCCGCCGGGGAAACTCAGCAGCGTCTTGCGCCCCATGATGACCGGGCAACCTTTGGTGCGCGCCACAAAATGGCGCATGTCGGCGCGATTGGACACGACCATATCGCCCTCGCACCCAATGCCCCAGTCATCGCACACGGCGACAATGGCAGAAAGCTTACACGTCATGAGTACCACCTACACCGCAATGGGGATGTTCTTGACCTGCGGACCGTGCTCGTAGCCCTCCACGATCAGGTCATCGGTCGTAAACGCATAGAAATCGTGCACGTCGGGGTTCAGCGTTACCTTGGGCGCCGCAAACTGCGGGCGCTCGATAAGCTCACGGACGATATCGACGTGGCGGTCGTAAATGTGGGCATCGGCAATCACATGCAGCAGCTCACCGGGAATCATATCGACCGACTGTGCGACCATCATCAGCAAGATGGCGTACTGGCACACATTCCAGTTGTTCGCGGCCAAAATGTCCTGGCTGCGCTGGTTGAGAATCATATTGAGCGTTGGCTTGTCGTCCTGCGGACGCTGCGTCACGTTATACGTCACGCTGTACGCGCACGGATACAGGTGCATCTCGGACAAATCGCTAAACACATACGTGTTGGTCATGATGCGGCGACTGTACGGAGTATGCTTGAGGTCGTACAGCACGCGGTCCATCTGGTCAAAGTCGCCCTCGGCATAATGGCTCTTCTGGCCAATCTGGTATCCGTAGGCCTTGCCGATGGAACCGGTCTCGTCGGCCCACTCGTCCCAGATATGACTGTTGAGATCATGCACGTTATTGGACTTCTTTTGATAGATCCACAGGATCTCGTCCATGGCGGACTTGAGCGCCGTGCGGCGCAGGGTAAGCGCGGGGAACTCCTCGCGCAGGTCGTAGCGCGCCGTGACGCCAAAGTTTTTAATGGTATAGGCAGGGGTGCCGTCCTCCCACACCGGGCGGACCTTTTGGCCCTCGGTGGTGGTGCCATGGTCCAAGATATCGCGGCACATGGTTACAAACTGTTGATCAGCTTTGCTCATTGACCCTCCTGTCAGTCGCCTACAAGCGAGATTCATTGTAGCCCAGGCGCACGCGGGCCCACAGCCCAAACATAAGCGCTCATTTTCTGACATATGACAGAAATTCCTTGCGCAAATCTGCACGTTCGCTATTCTATTGTTGACATATGTCAGATAAGGAGTGCGCATGGCAGGAAGACGCGAAAAATTACGCCGTGTTGGGATCATCCCCGAATATCGCGGCTTTACCCCAGACGGCCTTGCCAGCGGAGACGCCATCGATATGACCGTCGACGAGCTCGAGGTCCTGCGCCTATGCGACCTGGAAGGCCTCAATCAGGAGGAAGTCGCCCAGAGCATGGGCATTGCCCGCGCCACGGTGGCGGCAATCTGCAGCCGCGCGCATCGCAAGGTGGCCGATGCGCTGGTCAACGGACGAGCGCTCGTCATCGAGGGCGGCAATATCGCGTACTCCCCCATCGCCTCGACGACGGCCGCATGGCCAGCAAAGGAGGTCGGCACCATGAGGGTGGCAACGACGTACGACAACGGCAACATCTTTATGCACTTTGGCCGCAGCGAGCAGTTCAAGATCTACGACATCCAGGATGGCAAGGTGCTCAACGAGCAGGTCGTAGGCACCGGCGGCACCGGCCACGGCGCCTTGGCGGGCCTGCTTGCCAACGGTGGCGTTGACACGCTCATTTGCGGCGGTATCGGCGGCGGCGCCATCAACGCACTTGCCCAAGCCGGCATCACGGTCTATGCGGGCGCCCAGGGCAGCTGCGATGCCTGCGTCGAGGCCCTCATTGCCGGCACGCTCGCACAGAACGGCGAGGCCACCTGCGACTGCCATGGACATGATCACGAGCACATCCACGAGCATGGCGAGTCCTGCGGCTGCCACGGTCACCACGACCATGACGGGCACGAAGGCTGCGGCTGCCACTAGCGGCAAGCACCTCGTCGAGAACGCGCTTCCACGCGTGCGACAACCAGCGAACAAACGGCGAAGGCCGCCTGGAATACCATCCAGGCGGCCTTCGCCATACACGACTCAACTAGTCGTTACTTCTTGTTGCGCATCTGCGCTTCCATCTGGCGCAGCAGGTCCATATCGGACTTGGGGCCGCCCATTCCCAGGCCGCCCATGCCACCCAGGCCCATGGCATCCAGACCGGGAATATTGGGCATGCGCATCTTTTTGCCCTTCTTACCCTTCTTGCCCTTCTTGCCACCGGCCTGTGCCTGATTGGCCATCGAGCGCATGCGGCCCATCATCTTGTTCATCTCGCCCCACTGCTTCATAAGGCTATTGACCTCGGTGGGGGTCACGCCGGCGCCCTTGGCGATGCGGGCGCGGCGCTGGCCGTTGATGATGGAGGGGCGAAGGCGCTCCTCCTTGGTCATCGACATGATGATGGCCTCGTTCTTATCGAAGATACCTTCGTCCAGGTTGCCACCCATCTGGTTGAGCGCACGCTGGCCACCGGGGAGCATGCCCAGAATGCCCTTCATGCCGCCCATCTTCTTGACGGCCTTCATCTGGTCGAGCATGTCGTTCATGGTGAAGCCCTCGCGCAGCATGCGCTCGGCAGCCTCGAGCTGCTCGGCATCGGCCGCCTCCTGGGCCTTCTCGATAATGCCGACAACATCACCCATGCCCAAGATGCGCTTGGCCATGCGGTCGGGGTAGAACGGCTCCAGCGAATCGGGCTTCTCGCCCATGCTCACGAACTTGATGGGCTTGCCGGTCACCTGGCGCACGGAAAGCGCGCCGCCGCCACGGGCGTCGCCGTCGAGCTTGGAGATGATCACGCCGTCAAAGTCGGTGCGCTCGGCGAAGGTCGAGACGACGTTGACGATATCCTGGCCGGTCATGGCATCGACGACCATCAGCACCTGGTCGGGCTTAACGGCCTTCTTGATGTCGACGGCCTCCTGCATCATCTGCTCATCGATCTGCAGACGGCCGGCGGTATCGACGATGACCACGTCGCGCAGGTGGTCGACGGCCTCCTGAATGGCACCCTTGGCGATATCGACCGGGTGCGCACCGTCGCCGCGGAAGACCGGCACGCCGATCTCGCCTCCGAGTGTGGCCAGCTGGTCGGCAGCGGCGGGACGGTAGACGTCGCACGCGGCGAGCAGCGGCGAGCGGCCCTGCTTCTTGAGTAGGTAAGCCAGCTTTACGGCCGCCGTAGTCTTACCGGAGCCCTGCAGGCCCACAAGCATGATGACATTGGGAATGCGATTGCTAAAAACGAGCTTGCTCTCGGTTGAGCCGAGCATCTCGGTGAGCTCGTCGAGCACGATCTTGACGACGTTTTGCGCCGGCGACAGCGACTCCATGACCTCGGCGGTCATGCAGCGCTCCTTGGTCTTGGCGACGAACTCCTTGACGACCTTAAAGTTGACGTCGGCCTCGAGCAGCGCCATGCGAATATCGCGCATGGCCGAAGTAATATCGGCCTCGGTCAGCTTGCCCTTGCCGCGCAGGCGGTCAAATGTGTCGTTGAGGCGATCGCTCAGGGAATCAAACACTAGTCACTCCTTAATTGGACTCGCCCACCAGGGCGCGGCAGAAATCTTTGGCATTGAACTCCTGCAGGTCATCGACCTGCTCGCCCACGCCCACGCGCAGGATCGGGAGCTTGAGCTTCTCGGCCACGGCCATGGCGATACCGCCCTTAGCCGTGCCGTCGAGCTTAGTCATGATAATACCGTCCAGGCCCAGTGCCTCGTTAAACTCGAGCGCCTGGTTCAGACCGTTCTGGCCGGTGGCGGCATCGATCACGAGCACAACTGAGACGGGCATGGGGCCGGCGGCCATATTGGCGGCGCGCTTACGCGTCACGTTAACCACCTTGGCAAGCTCGCGCATGAGCTCGGGGCTCGTGTGTAGACGGCCGGCGGTATCGATAAGCACCAGGTCGCTGCCGCGCTTGTCGGCCTCGTCGAGCACGTCGTAGCAAACACTTGCCGGGTCGGAGCCGCGGTCGCGCTTGACGACGGGGACGCCAGCGCGCTGGCCCCACACATCGAGCTGCTCGATAGCGGCAGCACGGAAGGTATCGGCCGAACCGATCACGACGTTCTTGCCGCGGGCGGCCATGGCGCTCGCGATCTTACCGACCGTAGTTGTCTTGCCGGCACCATTAATGCCCACAAACAGCACGCAGCTCGGCGTATCGGAGAACGGATCGCGCTCGATGGGCACAAAGTGCTGCTCAAGCTGCTCGGCCAGGGCGCGACGGAGTTGCGGAGCGGTCTTGAGGTTCTTCTTGGCCGCGGCATCGCGCAGGTCATCGGAGACTTGAATGGCGACCTCGGCACCCATGTCACCCATGACGAGGGTGTCCTCAAGGTCCTCCCAAAAGTCCTCGTCGACCTCGCCGCCAAAGTAGAAGACCTCGTTGAGGGCCTCGCGGCTGCGCTCAAGTCCGCGCGAGAGAGCATCGAAGAATCCCATTATGCATTCACGACCTTTCCGGTTTCGCGATCGAGTTTTTGCGAGACGACGCGACTGACGCCGTCGGCTTGCATCGAGACGCCATAGAGGACGTCAGCGTCCTCCATAGTACGGCGCTGATGCGAGATAACCAAGAGCTGCGTATCGGAACGCAACACATCGAGCGCGCCGATGAGCTTGGACAGGTTGGCGTCATCGAGCGCCGCCTCGACCTCGTCCAGCACATAGAACGGCACCGTGCGTGTGCGATACACGGCAAAGAGCAGGGCGAGCGCCGTCAGACTCTTCTCGCCGCCCGACATGAGCATCATCTTAGTGATGCGCTTGCCGCGCGGCTGCGCCACGACCTCAATGCCCGTCTCGGCAGGATGCTCGGGATCGGTCATCTCCAGATGAGCCTGACCGCCCGGGAACAGCATAGCGAAGATCTCACGGAAGTTCGCGTCGACCTTCTCAAACGTCACCAGGAACGCCTTGCGCATCTTGCGATCAATGGCCACCGTGATCTTGGTGAGCGCCTTGCGCGCGCTCTCCAGATCGGCCAGCTGCTCCTCGATGTAGTCGGCGCGGCGCTTGAGCTGCTCGTACTCCTCCATGGCAACTTGGTTAACGGGACCAAGGTTGTTGATCTGGCGCACAAGCTGGTTGAGCTCGCGCTCGGCGGCGTCGCGGTCGGTGGGCGCGGGAAGCATGAGCGCTTCCTCGAGTACCGTGGTGCCATCGGCGGTGATGGCCTTGATGGCCGCCTCCACCTGCACCTCGAGCTTGCCGCGTGCGACCTTGAACTCGTTTTGCGTGGCAGAGGCGGTATCGACTCGCTCCTTAGCGCGGGCAACCTCTGCCTTGGCATCCTCGATGGTCTTCTTGAGCGAAGCGGAGTCCGCCTCCTCCAGAGAGGCCTGGTCACGCAGGCGCGCTGCCCAATCCGACGCGCGTTCCAACAGGGCAGAATAGCGTTCGTGCATGGGATCGACGCGCAGGCGCAGCAGCTCGAGCGAGCGCGAGGCCTGGCGTGTTCCGCGGATACGACGGTCGATGCCCTCAAGACGATGCTCCAGGTCGGGCACGCGGCCCTTCAGCGAACGCAGGCGTTCACTCGTCTGGGCTAGGCGAACCTTGGCGTCGGCGAGCTTGCCGGCAGCCTCGGAATCGTCACGGCGAACGCGGTCGAGTTCGTCGTTGGCCTCGGCAATCTGCAAGCCCAGATCGCTTGCCTGCGCACGGGCCTCGTCACGCGAACGGGTGAGCTCGTCCACGCGCGGGCGCGCGGCGCGAACGGCCTCGGCAGCCTGCTCACGGCGCTTGGAGATACGCACGCGCTCGACCTCGGCATTGTTGGCGCTTTGCTCCAGACGGCCGATCTCGGACAACAGGGAGCGGCGCTCGCCCTCAAGGCGGGCAATCTCACCGGCGGCATCGCCCTCAGCGGCACGCGCTTCCTCAACGGCCGCATTGGCCTCGACGACCTGATCCGACACATGCTCAAACACAGCGGCCAAATCGGGCTCAAGCCCCTCCAGCTCGCGAATGCGACGCTTACGCTCCAGAGCACCCGACGCCTCGCCGGCATCGAGGCCCACACGCACCAGGCCGCCGCAGGCGACGCGGGCGCCATCGGGGGTCACGTAAGTCACGCCGTCAACGACCGGCGCCGAAAGCGCAGCAGAAAGATCGTCCACTACGTAATAGCCGCCGAGCAGCGCCTCGACGACGGGTCCGTAGCCTGCGCGCACGGACAGACGATCAACCAGGCGGGTACCGGCAGCGCCCTCAGCGGCGGTAGAGCCGCTCACGCCGCGCGCCACCAGCAGTGCCTCGCCCGAGGCCTTCTTTTGGTCCAGAGCCGCACGACCGGCACGCTCAAGCGTGGCGGCGTCATCAAACAGCAGCGCATCGATATCGCCGGCGAGCAATTGCTCAACCAGGCCCTCAAGCTCGCGCGGGGCTTCGAGCACGTCACCCAGGCGGCCCGAAACATCATCGCCCAGCGCACCCACCAGACGGCTCACGAGCGGCGAGCTGTCGGCCATGCGGGCATCGAGTTTCTTTTGGCTGGCAAGCTCCGAGCGCACCTCGGACAGCTTGTTGCGCGCCTCACTCTCACGATTACGCAAGTCCTTCAGGGCTACACGGGCGACCTCGGTGGCCTCACGCGCATCGGCCTGGGCCTGGCGCGCTTCCTCAAGAGCGCCCTCAAGCTCCTCGGCGCGGTCGCGACGGCTCTCGAGCGAGGCCGTGACCTCCTCGAGCTGTTCATCGATCTGCTCCAGGCGCGAGGCATACATGTTGTCCTCGACCTCGGCATTGCTCAAGGAATCCTTCACCTTGGCGAGCTCGAGCGCGGCGTTATCGGCTACGCGCTGCACATCGCGTTGTTCGCGCGTAAGCTTCGAAATCTGATTGTCGAGCGCCACGCGCCGCTCGTGGAGCTCGGCGGCGGCAGGACCAGCGGCGTCAACGTCCTCCTGGGCCTGCATGTGCGCACCGGTCACTTCCTCAAGCTGCGCACGCGCGTCCTCGAGCTCCTCGACCACGCGACGTCGCTGATGCTCGGAGCTCGAAATCTGCCCGCGCATGTCAGACAGGCGCGACACCATGTTGTGGCCCTTTTCCTCGAGCAGGCGCATGTCGGAGTTAATGCGGCCGACCACATCTTGCATATGACGGCGCTGCTCGCCCAGGTCGCCCACAAACAGGCCCTTTTCCTCGAGCAAGACCTGAAGCTTCTCGAGCTCGCGCTCCTTTTCGCCCAAGCGGTACTGCGCAAGCTCCAGCTCGGCGGCGCCTTCCTTGGAACGGCTCTCCAGGTCGTTCCACTGCGACTGCAGCGAACGCAGCTCGTCGACGGCTAGCATCTGCGTAAGCTCGTTCGCACGCGAGGACAGCTCTTTGTACTTGCGCGCGCGATCGACCTGACGCTCCAACGGTCGCAGCTGACGGGCGATTTCCTTATTGATGTCGCGGGCACGCGTCAGGTGCTCGTCCATCGACTTAATCTTTTTGAGCGCACGCTCCTTGCGGCGCTTGTGCTTGGAGATGCCGGCGGCCTCCTCGATGAGGGCACGGCGCTCCTCGGGGCGGCTCTGCAAGATGGCATCGAGCTTGCCCTGGCTGATGATGGAATGTGTATCCTTGCCCAGGCCCGAATCGTGCAAGATGTCCTGAATGTCCATCAGGCGGCACGGGCTCGAGTTGATGAGGTACTCGCTTTCGCCCGAGCGATACATACGACGGGTGATGGCGACCTCGTCAAAATCGACGGGCAGCATATGGTCCGAGTTATCGAGCACAAGCGTGACCTCGGCGACACCCACCGGCTTGCGCGCTGACGAGCCCGAGAAGATGACATCCTCCATGGCCTGGCCGCGCAGCTGCTTGGCGCTCTGCTCGCCCAGGACCCACAGAATCGAGTCAGAGATGTTCGATTTTCCCGAGCCGTTGGGACCGACGATGACGGTCAGGCCCGGCTCAAACGTCATATGGGCGCGGTCGGCAAACGACTTGAACCCTTTGAGCGTGAGGGACTTGAGATACACGGTTCCTCGCTTACACGTGCTTCTTGTTCAGAATCACGCCGTTGGTGGTGTAACCCATGCGGTCGAGCGCTTCGAGCGCGGCAGCTCCCTCGGCTTCCTTCTTTGAGGAGCCGGAGCCGCGACCCTGACGAATACCATCGATCAACACCACAGCGGTAAAGGTGGGCGCATGCGCCGGGCCCTCGGAGCCAACGAGCTTGTACGCCGGAGGTTCGTGACCGTCGGCTTGCACGCACTCCTGCAAAAACGACTTGGGGTTCGCAGGATGCTCGGCACGCTCGGAAGCCAAATGCGGCTTAAGCGTACGGTGAATGAACTCCGCCGCAACGTCCCAGCCGGCATCCAGGTACAGCGCGCCCACGAGCGACTCATAGACGTTCTCGAGGGCCGAATGCAGGCCGCGCGCACCGGTACCGGTCTCGGAGGCACCAAAGATGATGATGTCGTCGATGCCCAGCTCGTGAGAAACCTCGGACAGCGTAGCGCCCGAGACAAGCGACACCTTCAAGCGCGTGAGCTTGCCCTCGTCAAACTCCGGATAGGACTCAAACAGGGAGCGTGCGACCACAGCGCCCAAAATGGAATCGCCCAAGAACTCAAGGCGCTCATAGCTGGCAGAAACCGGCTGGCCCTCGACTGCCGAGGGATGCGTAAGCGCCGCGCGCAGCAGCACCTTATTGTTGAACTCGTGGCCCAGGATTTCCTGGGCGCGCGTAAGTCGGTCGGATAAAGCCAAGACTTAGGCCTCCTTGGCAGCTTCGATAGCGTCGACGGCGTCGGCGACAGAGTTGAGCGAGAGCAGGGTCTCGTCATCGATCTCGAGGTTGAACTCGTCCTCGATAGCCGTAACCAGCTGCAGGCGCTCGAGCGAGTTGGCATCGAGGTCGTCAAAGGTGGTCTCCTCGCTAATTTCGGCAACATCGACGCCTAGAACGTCAGCAGCGACCTCGGCGATCTTGTCGAAGATTTCGGAGCGGTCCATAGCGCTTCCTCTCATAGTGCATGAATACCAAAAGAATGGTACCGCCCGGGCGGTACCAAGACACGGTTCTGATTCTACCCCACGACGTGCGCCGCGAAGCACATAACAGCACTCTTACTCGCTCTTATAAAACGATACCGTCCATAGAGTTGGCGACATTCTCGACCAGCCCGGCGCGCACGGCTTCGGCCGCCGCGAGCGTACCGTTTCTAACAGCCTCGACCGAGGTGGCGCCATGGCCGATCAGGACCACGCCGCGCAGGCCCAAAAGAATCGCGCCGCCCTTGGCGTCGCCCGAAAGCTTGGCTTTAATCTCGCGCATCTGCTTTTTGATGAGCAGCGCGGCAATCTTGGTGCCGAGCGAAGACATAAAGGCGCCCTTGAGCTCCTGCAGTAAAAACTTGGCAGCGCCCTCGGTGGCCTTGAGCGCAATATTGCCCGACATGCCATCGGCAACGACGACATCGAAGTTACCTGAGGTGATGTCCGTTCCCTCGCAGTTACCAACAAAGCCGGGAACGGCGGCTTTCATGGCCGGGAAGCAGGCCTTGGTAAAGTTGGAGCCCTTCTCGTCCTCGGTGCCGTTGGCAAGCAGGCCCACGCGGGGATGCTCGATGCCCAGGACGACGCGGGCATAGGCGCTACCCATCTGGGCAAAACGTACCATATCGTCAACCTCGACATCGGGGTTGGCGCCCATATCGCACAGCACCGTCAGACCGCCGGCGCGATTGGGCAGCGCATTGGTCAGACAGGGGCGCACCGGCTGCTTCTTGCCTTCGGCCTGATACCTAAACGGCGTCACATAGGCGGTGGCGGCGGCGGTCATGGCGCCGGTGGAGCCGGCAGAGAAGAACGCGTCCGCATTACCCTTCTTGATGGCGCGACACGACAGCACGATCGACGACTTGCGTTTGGTCATCACGGCGCGAATGGGATCGTCATCCATGGCGATAACGTCAGGTGCCTCAAGGGCCTCAACACGTGCATGGGAAGCGGCAAAGGGATTGACGATTTCGGCGGGGCCAGCTGCCAAGACCTCGATATCGGGATCGGCGGCAAGTGCAGCCTCGATACCATCGAGAACAACCTGAGGTTTCTCGTCTCCGCCCACAACGTCTACACAAACGCGAACGTTACTCATATACATGCTCCTTATACAAAAATGGCCGACTCATTGAGCCGGCCATTGTGGTTCCATTTGGAACGGCATCGCATCCAGAGTATACCGTTACTCGGTAACGATAACCTCGCGGTCCTTGTAGAAACCGCAGCTGGGGCACACGTGGTGCGGAAGCTTGACAGCGCCGCAACGGGGGCACGTGGACTGAGCCGCAGCCGAGATCTTCATGTTGGCGGAACGACGGGTGTGAGTGCGGATACGACCCTGCTTTTGTTTAGGTACGGGCATAGTGACCTTCCTTATGAACTATCCAGTGTGGCGATTACGCGCAAGTAGCGATACTACCACAGTTTTACTCATCAAGCTTGAGATTCTTCAATGCTGCAAATGGATTTTCCGTGGCAGCGGCCCATTCTGCCTCTGCCTGGGCGGCGCAATCGCATTGCTCGACGTTGAGATTGCAACCGCATGTGGGGCACAGACCGCGGCAATCGGGCTTGCAGAGCACCACAAACGGCGTGTCCATGACGACCGCGTCGTTGATGGGCTCACCCAGATCGACGATGCGGTCCTCACACAGGAGCTCGTAGCCGTCCTCGTAGGCCTCGGGATCCTCGGGCTCCTCAAAGAGGTAGAACTCCTCGATCTCGCCGGCGATATCAAACGAGGCGGGCTCCAGGCAAC
The DNA here is from genome assembly GCA_900544645.1 of uncultured Collinsella sp. Taxonomy (GTDB): domain Bacteria; phylum Actinomycetota; class Coriobacteriia; order Coriobacteriales; family Coriobacteriaceae; genus Collinsella. The sequence goes on along the minus strand of UQWG01000005.1, from coordinate 6,522 downwards.
GGTCGCACTCGCCGGTGGCGTGCGCGCGGACCATGCCCGTGAGCAAGACACCGGTACCGGCATTGGTAAAGACAACGTCGTAGTCGATGCCGTCCTGAAGCTGGTACTCCTTCTCGCCCACCGTGTAGGTGGCGACATCGACCTTACCGGTCAGCGGATACGAATCTCCAGGAAACTCGAGCTGCTCGGAAAGATCGACGGTAACGCTCGGAAACTCAGCCATTACCACTGACCATTCTGTTGGGCGGCACCCTCGTTGAGCTGCTGACGGCAACGGGTAACGGTGCCAGTCAGGCTCTTGAGGTTCTCCTCCAGGTGCGTAAAGACCTGCTCCGCGTAGTCCTCGGCAGCATAACGCGTCTCGCGCTCGTACTGCTGGGCACGATCGCGGATGTCGTCGGCCTGCTGCTGCGCAAGGCGGACGATCTCCTGCTCACCGGCAATGGTGAGGGCCTGCTGCTGAGCGTCGGCGATGATGGAATCAGCCTGAGCGGCGGCGGAAGCCATAAGCTCCTCGCGCTCCTTAAGGATACGGCGGGACTTCTGCCACTCCTCGGGATAGCTCATGCGGATCTCGTCGAGGATATTGAAGAACACGTCGGCGTCGATGACCTTGAACTGAGCGTTCTTGCCGAAAGGCGGCTTGGCTTCCTCGATCAGCCCTTCGAGCTCATCGACCAAGCTGACGATCCTATCGCCAGGAAAATTCTCGCCCGGCATCCGGTCTCCTTTCATAGGTAACATATCATCGTGCTAGTTTACCACATGCCACCAGGCAATAAAAAACGTCACGAAAAGCGATGTCTGAGCGCTTCGACCACGTTGGGCGGCACAAACGTCGATACATCGCTGCCGAGCGAGGCGATCTGGCGAACGACCGAGCTCGAGATGTAACCGTACTGCGGAGCACTCATGACAAAGATGGACTCCAGCTCGCTATCCAAGCGATAATTGAGGTCGGCCTGCTGCAGCTCATACTCAAAGTCGGTCATGGCGCGCAGGCCCTTGACCACGGCCCCCGCCCCCTGCTCACGAGCGAAGTCGACCAAGAGGCCGGTAAAGGGCAGGACTTCGACGCCGTCGATATTACCGAGCGCCTCGCGGGCCAGCGCCACGCGCTCATCGAGCATAAACGTGGTGCCCACACCGTTTTTACCCTGCGACTCTGCAACAGCGACGATCACACTGGGAAAGATGCGGCGGGCGCGGCGGATCACATCGATATGGCCAAACGTGATGGGATCGAAGGTGCCCGGGACGATCACGCGGTTGATGGTGTCATTCATGGGCGTCCTCCTGAAACGTCGTGGCATCGTTGTTATCGGCATCGGTGACGGCACTATCGTCCTCACCGTCGTCATCGCCGACCCAACGAAGCAGGTCGACCGACGTAATGCCGTAGCGCTTCTCACGTACAGTCTCAAAGCCTGCCGGATGCGCGCCCGCATCGGCGGAGGCATGCTCAAACAGGGCATAAGCGCCAGGCGCAAGCAGACCCTGCTGAGCCAGGTTCTGCAGCATTTCCTCGACCGGCTCGGCACCAAAAGCATAGGGCGGGTCGAGCAGGACCAAATCAAAGGGGCCGCCCGGTACACGACCGCGCGAGGCACTTGCCAGCATGTCGCCCGTGACCACACGCCAACGCGCACGGTCACGGCAGAGCGACTCGATATTCATGGTAATGAGCCGCGCGGCGTTGCGATCGATCTCAAACGTCGTGAGCGAGCGGGCCCCACGAGAGAGCATCTCTAACCCTAAGGCACCGGAGCCGCCAAAGGCGTCCAGCACACGAACCTCGTCCAAATCGAAATCGAATGCCGACATGACCATAGATGCGCACGCCTCGCGCACGCGATCAGTCGTGGGGCGGGTGACATCGCGACCACGGGGCTCCTCGATCTTACGACCGCGCCATTCGCCGCCGATGATTCTCATCCTCCGCTGACCTCCTTAAAGATATGTCGATAACGCATGGCGACCGCCTCGCGCAAGGGACGCGTCGCCACAGAGTCAAGGTTGCAAGCATACCGCAAGAGCTCGACCGCGTCCAAATGGGCCCATTCGATAAGGTCCTCATCGGCATCCAGGTCCACAAAGCGCAAGGTCACGCCACCGTGCTGACGGTACCCCAGGATTTCGCCCTCGTGACGCAGACGCAGGTCCATCTGGGCAAGCGTAAAACCATCCGAGGTCTTTTCGAGCGACTGGAGACGGTCTTGTGCCGCCGAGGCGCCGCCATTGCCCTTGGAGTGCGTCATGACCAGGCACGTGCCCGACACGCTGCCGCGGCCCACGCGACCGCGTAGCTGATGCAGCGCCGCCAAGCCAAACCGCTCACCGTTCTCGATGACCATGACGGTGGCGTTGGGCACGTCGACGCCCACCTCGACCACCGTAGTCGAGACGAGCACGTCAATCTCGCCACGCTTGAAGGCGTCGATCACGCGATCCTTCTCCCCCGCTGGCATACGGCCGTGAAGGCGCTCGATGGCAAGACCCGGCAACGCCAGACGCAGGCGATCGAGCTCGGTCGCCGTATCGTGCAGCGGCACAGGCACGGTCACGCGGCCCTCGTCGTCGCGGGCGATACCGGGCACGTCTTCAAGCTCATCGGCCGAGTCACTCGGCTCCACGAGCGGGCAAATCACGTAGGCCTGCTGACCCTTGTCATGCGCCTCGCGGATGGCTCCATAGGCGAGGTCACGGCTCGACTCGGTGAGAACACACGTCGTCACACCGGCACCCGGAACAGGCCGGTGGCGGATGATGCTCGTATCCAGATCGCCGTAGACCGAAAGCGCCAGCGTACGCGGGATGGGCGTTGCCGTCATAACGAGCAGATCGGCACCGGGGCCCTTCGCGCGCAGGGCGTTGCGTTGGCCGACGCCAAACCGGTGCTGCTCATCGATGACCACGAGCGACAGATGCTTGAACGTAACGTCATCCGAAAGGACCGCGTGGGTGCCAAAGAGCACATCAAGCTCGCCCGATTCCAGCTGGGCATGGATCTGCTCGCGCTCTGAGGCCGGCGTGGCACCCGTCAGAAGCGCCCAGGACATGCCGGCCTGCGAGAGCAGAGGGCCGGTCTTATCGGCATATTGGCGCGCCAGAACGCCCGTGGGCGCCATAACGCAGGCCTGCGTACCGCTATCGGCAGCCACAGCCAGCGCGCAAGCGGCAACGGCGGTCTTACCGGTACCGACATCGCCCAGCAGCAGGCGGTTCATAACGCGCCCGCCATCGCACATGTCGTGCAGAATGTCTTGGAATGCGGCCTCCTGCTCGTCGCTCAGCGAAAACGGAAGGGCCTGTTTAAGTGCGCCCAGATGCTCGCCCGCGGTGTGGGCATAGGGCACCACATCGACCAGGCCACCGTCGTTGCGCAGACGCAGCGCCAGCTGCAGGTAGAGGCACTCCTCGTAGGCAAGACGCCGGCGTGCGATGTCGCGCTCGACCATACTCGATGGAAAATGGATTGAGCGCAGTGCGCGGGCATTGCTCATCAGGCGGCGCTTGACGCGCAAGCGTGCAGGAATAGGATCAAAGGGATTGCCGACGACCTCGAGCGCGCCGCTTACGATGCGGCGCATCCACGCCTGGCTCACGCCATCACTCACGTAATGGACCGGCAGGATGGTGCCTGCGGCACGCCCGTCCTCGAGCTTTTCAAAGTGCGGCGAGGCCATCTGCTTAAAGCCGTAGGCAAACTCGACCTTGCCCATCACGGCCAAGCGGTCGCCCTGCTTAAGCTGCTGGGCAATCCAGGGCTGGCGGAAAAAGGCGAGCTGCAGCACGCCCGTCTCGTCAACAAGCGAGACCTCGGTCACCTGCATACGCGGACGCGGCTGCTTTTGGACGATGCGGTCGACCGTGGCGATGATGGTGCACACAGTGCCGATGGGCGCCATCTCGATGGACCACGAACGGGTAAAGTCGAGGTATCGATGAGGAATATGGAGAAGGAGGTCCCCCACCGTCCGAATTCCCAGACGGCGAAGGGCCTCCTCACGTTTACCCGAAACATATTTGAGTCGCGCGACATCCTCGTCGAGCGCATTGCTCTGGGCAAAGCGCTCCGAGACGCGCGGCACGGAGCACAGCTCGGACATGGGCAGTTGCCTACTCTATCGAGAAGATCACGGGATAGAGCGGCTGCTCGCCACGATGGGCGTCGACCTCCAGGTCGGGCTGAGCCTCCTCGATGGCGTCGACGATCTCCTGGAAGGCCTCATCGGACAGCTCCTCGCCGGCAAGAATCGTCAGCGCGTCGCCCTCCTCTTCCTCCTGCATGCGGTTGATGCAATCGAGCGTGACCTGCTTCACGTCGGAGCCGACCACGTCGATGGAGCCGGCAATGATGCCCATGACATCACCGGAGTGAATCGGCGAGCCGTCGGAAGCGCTGGAGTCGCGCACGGCGCGGGTGACCTCGCCATCGCGGACCTCGCTGATGGCGTCGACCATAGCGGCAACGGCATCCTCGAGCTCGGAATCGGGCAGGACCGCGAACAGCGCGGAGAAGGCCTGCGGAACGGTCTTGGTGGGAACGACGGCAACCTTCTTGTCGGTGCAGGCAGAAGCGGCAGCCTCGGCAGCCATGCGGATGTTACCGTTGTTGGGCAGAATAATGACTGAGGTCGCGTTGACCTGGTCCACCGCGCCCAGCAGGTCTGCAGTCGAGGGGTTCATGGTCTGGCCACCCGACACGATCACGTCGACGCCGAGGGACTTGAGGATGTCGGCCTCGCCAGAACCGGCGGCAACGGCGACAAAGCCCAGCGCCTTGGCGGGCTCGGCGGCCTTCTCCTGGTCCTCGTGAATCTTAGCGGTACGGTCGTGGGCCTCCATCTCCATGTTGTGGATAAAGACCTCGTAAATCTGACCAAGCTGCAGCATGTGCTCGAGCACCAGGTTGGGGGTGTTGGAGTGCACATGGATCTTGTAATCGGGGTAGGCGCCCACGAGCAGCTCACAGTCGCCCATGGAGCCCAGGAACTTAAGGCACTCGTCCTCGTCAAACGGGGCGTCGGCCTTAAAAAGGAACTCGTTGCAGTAACGGAACTCCGAGCCCTCCCAGTCGTCGTTAGCCTCGATCTCAACGCGGCCAAGAGCGGCGTCGCGGGCAGAGCCGGCGGAATCAAACGTGGCGGAGAAATCCTCGACAACGGTGCTGCGGCCGAGCGCAGCGGCAACAAAGTTCTCCAGGAAGATGGCAAAGCCAAAGGCGCCGGAGTCGACCACGCCGTTCTCCTTCAGAACGGGCAACAGATCGGGTGTGCGGGCGACAGACTGATAGGCCTCGACGACGATGGCATCGAGCGCGTCCTCGGCCGAGAACTTCTTCTTTTCGCACTCGTCAGCCTTGGTCGAGACATCGCGCAGCACCGTGAGGATCGTGCCCTCGATGGGCTTACGAACGGCCTGGAAGGCGACCTTGACGGCGCGACGGAAGGCGAAGGCGATGTTGGCGGACGTGATGGGCTCATCGGCAGAAACGAGACCCTCGGCAACACCGCGCAGGATCTGCGAGGTGATGACGCCGGAGTTGCCGCGGGCACCCATCAGGGAGCCGTGAGTGATGGCGCCTGCGATGGCCTCCATATCGGCATCGGCGGGAAGGGCGGAAAGCTCCTTGGTCACCGAGGCGAGCGTGAGCGACATGTTGGTGCCGGTATCGCCGTCGGGTACGGGAAAGACGTTGAGCTTGTTGATCTCCTCGGCCTTGTCGGAAACGGCAGCCGCAGCGATCGGAAAACAGGTGCGAATGGTCTTTGCAATCATGGGTATTTGAATCTCCGTTTTCGGATGCTAGTTCAGACGGCTCTTGAGCGCGTCGATGTGAATGCCGATCTTAAGGCTGGCGGGATCGATCTGGGCGATTTCCTGCAGGGTGAAGGCAACGGAGCTCGAAAGATTGTGGCAGACGGACTTCATGTTGACGCCGTTCTCGAGCACGACGTGAAGATCGACCGTAAGGCCGTTCTCGTCGGCGGAGACAAGTACGCCTTTGCGGAGGCGCTGGCCGGCAAGCAGGCGCACGCTCTCGGCGCCCTGGAGTTGTTCGGCCATACCGACGACGCCATAGCACGTCATCGCGGCATAACCGGCAATATCGGCAATAACGTCGTTCGAGACGCTCAGGCTGCCGTTAATGGTCTCAGACACAAGAATCTCCTTATCTGGTGCTCGCGGCACCATCTCGTGGGAGCAATCATTGCAATATTCTACAACGAGCGCGCCATGTTGAGGTGGTGGGTCCCGGGATTACATCCTCGACACGAAATGTTGATACGGCAACGTTCGCGCGAGGCGATCGCGGCATGAAAAAACCCGCCGCATAAGCGACGGGTTTTACAACCTGGCTCCCCGGGTAGGACTCGAACCTACAACAGCGCGGTTAACAGCCGCGTGCTCTACCATTGAGCTACCGAGGAATTTAAAAGCCCAGCAGAATGGGCTGACAAATTCTGGCTCCCCGGGTAGGACTCGAACCTACAACAGCGCGGTTAACAGCCGCGTGCT
>UQWG01000004.1 GCA_900544645.1 uncultured Collinsella sp. | reverse complement strand
TAAGAGACAGGCCATGGACTGCGCCAAGGGCGTGGGCGCACGTATCGCTCAGCCGCGCAAGCCCATCAACAAGATGCGCGGCCTTTTGCGCGTGCATCGTCGCCTGCCGTTGCTCATTGCCGTTCCCACGACGGCGGGAACGGGGAGCGAAGTAACGCTTGCGGCCGTGATCACCGACGATAAAACGCACTACAAGTACCCCGTCAACGACTTTGTGCTCATCCCTCGCTATGCCGTGCACGACCCGCGCCTCACCTGTGGATTGCCTGCCTCCATTACGGGCCAGACGGGCATGGACGCTCTCACCCATGCGGTGGAGGCCTACATCGGGCGCAGCACCAACGCCTATACGCGCGCGGCGGCAAAGCGGGCCGTGCGCCTGATTCATGACAACCTGCTCGAGGCATACGAAAACGGCCAGAATATCGAGGCTCGCGCAAATATGCTCGAGGCCGCCTATCAAGCTGGCATAGCCTTTACGCGTAGCTACGTGGGGTACGTGCACGGAATCGCCCACAGCTTGGGCGGCCGCTATGGCATGCCGCACGGCCTTGCAAACGCCGTAATCCTTCCGCATATGCTGCGCGCATACGGCCCGGTCGCGGAGCCCAAGCTTGCCGAGTTGGCGCGCGATGCAAGCATTGCCCCTGCAAAAGCAGATGACCACACGGCGGCGCAGGCATTTATCACGTGGATTGACAACATGAATGCGCGCTTGGGAATCCCGCGATATCTTGAAGGCATAAACGCTGCCGACGTACCGTCGATGGCAGCGCATGCTGCGGCAGAATCCAATCCGCTGTATCCTGTGCCTAGGCTGATGGACGCCGAGCAGCTTGCGAGCATGTATCGCGTGGTTGCGGGCGGCCATTTTGCCGATGAGCCCGCAGTGCGCGCAGGCGGGGGACAGCGTCGAAGCACAGAGCGACCCTCGCGAGTTGCCCGCACCGCCGAACGAAAGGTTGCCGCATGCTCGAGCAAGAAATAGCCGCGATCGTCGAGGAGCAGCGTCGCTACTTCCAGACGCACGCTACGTTTGATGTCGATGCTCGACGTCGCGCGCTCGTGAGTTTACGCGATACAGTACGGGCGCACGAGGCCGATATTGCCCATGCGCTCAAGACCGATTTGGGAAAGTCGCATGACGAGGCCTATATGTGCGAGATCGGCACGTCGCTTTCCGAGATTCGTCATCAGATTGCGCATGTGGCTCGATGGAGTCGTCCGCGCCTGCGTCCGTGTGACCTCGCTAACGCCGTGAGTGTGTGCAAAACGCAAGCCGTGCCCTATGGCGTCACGCTCATCATGGCTCCGTGGAACTACCCGTTTTTGCTAACACTCGAGCCGCTCGCCGGCGCCCTTGCCGCGGGAAATACCGTGGTCATCAAGCCGAGTGCCTATGCTCCGGCATCGAGCGCGGTGCTCAAGCAAATCTGTGAAGAGGCATTTGATCCGCGCCTGGTGACGGTTGTCGAGGGCGGGCGCGCCGAAAATGAAGCGCTGCTCGACGAGCGCTGGGACAAGATCTTCTTTACCGGTAGCGTTCCGGTCGGCAAGCTCGTCATGGAGCACGCAAGTAAAAACCTTACGCCCGTGACGCTTGAGCTGGGCGGAAAGAGTCCCTGCATCGTGGATGCGACGGCAAACTTGAAGATCGCGGCACGGCGTATCGCCTTTGGTAAATGGCTCAACGTGGGGCAGACCTGCGTGGCGCCCGACTACCTGCTGGTCGATACGCGCGTGCACGACGAGCTGCTGGGCCTCATCAAGGAGGAGGTCCGCCGCATGTTTGGCGAACATCCACTCGACAATGAGAATTACGGACATATCGTCAACGTCAAGCATTTTGCGCGTGCGCGCGGGCTGATCGATCCCGATAAGGTCGTGCTTGGAGGTGCTGCGCGCGAGACTTCGCTCAAGATCGAGCCGACGATTTTGGACGACGTGACCCCCGATGACGCCGTGATGCAGGAGGAGATCTTCGGTCCCATCTTGCCGGTGCTGACGTTTGAGAGCCTAGACGAGGCCGAAGCGTTTATTACGGATCGTCCGACGCCGCTGGCTCTGTATATCTTTAGTCAGGATCGCGCGGTTCAGCAGCGCTTTGTGCGCTACGTGCCCTTTGGTGGCGGCTGCGTTAACGACACCATCATGCATCTGGCTACGAGCCATATGGGCTTTGGCGGCATGGGAGCGAGCGGTATGGGGCAGTACCATGGCCGCGAGAGCTTCGATACGTTTAGCCACCAGAAGAGCATCGTGAACAAGGCAACCTGGGTGGACGTGCCATTTCGCTACGCTCCTTACGCAAGCTGGAAGCACAAGTTCGTGCGCATGTTTGTGCATTAGAATCAGATGGCGTAGCGACAAACGGTCGAAAAGGCGCGGGTGGGGCGAATTTGTGTCCGCGCGAGTTCGTAGACTTCTCAATAAGGTTAAACGCCGGTTTATCCGGCCGTTATGGGAGTTGCTATGTACGAGCCTTCACGTGTTCTTCTGTCATTTCACATTGCAGGATTTCAGTATGCCGATGGCGCTTTGGTCCTAGGCGATCTTAAAGCGGGCGATAAACTGACGCTGTGTGCCGAGCGCGATAATCCCCATGACCCCGAGGCAGTTGCGATCTACTATGGCAAGACCAAACTTGGCTACGTTCCGGGAAACGAGGTCGGCCCACTGTCCTTGATGATGTATTACGGCCACGAGGACGTATTTGAGGCCCGTGTGCAACAGGTTGCCCCCGAGCGCAGCCCGTGGCATCAGGTGCGCGTTGGGCTCTACGTGGTGGATGCTCGCTAGTCGGCAATGGGGGCTGCCATGTTTGATGACGATGACCTGTTTGATCTGGCAGATGATCCGTTTGAGTGGGATGTGCTACTCGATGACGATGAGCTGGAACAGGACCGTAAGATGCGGCAGGACAAGAAAACTCAGGGTGACGCTTCGAAAAAGCAAGACAAGCGCCGCCGCGGACTGTTCGGCGGGCTCTTTGGATAACCGCCGCATCGCTACGTCTGTATACTTAGCACGAGTTGAACACGTTGCGAAATGAGGGCATAGACGATGATGTGGTTTACCGCCGACCTGCACCTGGGCGATACGAATATCTTGCACGATATGGATCGGCCGTTTGATTCGGTCGAGGAGATGAACCGCAAGGTCATCGATGCCATCAATGAGTGCGTGGCTGCGGACGACCGCCTCTATATTCTGGGTGACTTTACCTATCGTTTGCCCCTGGCGGAGGCGGTGCGCCTGCGCGAGCGTATCGAATGCCAGAACGTGACGCTCATCCGCGGTAACCATGACGGCGACTGGGAAGATTCCGACGTACCGCAGATTTGGGAAGACGTGCGCGATTACCTGGAGATTGCTCCCGGCTATGCCAAGGGCCATCGTCTGGTTATGAGCCACTATCCCATGCTCAGCTGGAACGGCAAGGCACGTGGCGCCATTATGCTGCATGGGCATATCCACAGCAGGGGTGACCGCGCCAACGCACGCAACCGCGATCGCGAGCGCCCTATCTTTCGCTACGATGTCGGTCTCGATGCCAACGATTACAAGCCCGTAAGCCGCGATCAGATTCTTAGCTTCTTTGGGTTATAGGGCGCCAGAGCCACCACAAAGGGGATAGGCACCTTTGTGGTGGTTCTGGCGCCGTTGCCATTATGGCGGCGGCGCCTTTTTTGTCCGCGCGGCGCGGTAGAGTGTAGCCGGTTGATATTTGCGTCCATCGAGGAGCTGCTATGAACGAGATCAAGTGCCCGCATTGCGGCGAAGTTTTTAAGGTCGATGCATCCGGCTATGCGGATATCGTTAAGCAGGTGCGCGATGCCGAGTTCTCGCGCGACCTGGATGAGCGTGTGAAGGCGGTCCAGCGCGAGTGCGAGCAAGCGCTGGAGCTTGAGCGCTCGCGTTCGACGGCTGCTTTGCAGGAGGCAGAGTCTCAGCGCAACGCTCAGCTCGTTGAGCAGAAGAACGCTGCGGCTCAGCAGCTGGCACAAGAGGTCGCCAAGCGCGATGCCGAGCTTGCCGAGTTGCGCGCCAAGCTCGAGGGCGCTGCCGCAGAGCGCGAGAGCGCAAGTCAGCGTGCGGCGGTTGAGGCCCGTGCCGATGCTCAGAAGGAGAATGCTGAGCTTCAGCGTGAGATCGACAATTTGCGTGCGCAGCTGGGACGCAAAGATGACGAAGCCAAGCTTGCCGAGTCGGCGGCGCGCAACGCTGCTCAAAACGATTTAGCTGCACGTGATGCTCAGATTGCCGAGCTGCAGGCCAGGCTTGCCGCGGCGGACAAGGCCCAGGAGATGGCGCTTGCCGCTGCTGCGGCAGAGTCGCAGCGTGAGCTCGATGCCGCTCGCAGCGAGGCCGAGCGCGTGCTTGCCGACTACCGCGCGACGGTGCAGGAGAAGTTTTCCGCCGCAAAGGCTCAGTCCGAACAAGAGGCCGAGGGCCTGCGTGCACAGCTACGCGAACAGGAACTGATGGCAAAAATGAACCTGTCAGAGGCGGTCGCCGCGGCGGAGCGAGAGCGCGATGAAGCACGTGCCAAGCTGACGAGCGAGCTGGCAGTGCGCGATTCTCGCGAGGAGCAGGCCAAGGCGGCACACGAGCTCGAGCTTGCGCAGGCCAAGCGCGCGAGCGATGACCTGATTCGCTACAAGGATGAAGAGATTGAGCGCCTTAAGGACATGAAGGTCCGCCTGTCCACCAAGATGGTGGGCGAGTCGCTCGAACAGCATTGCGAGACCGAGTTCAATCGCCTGCGCATGACGGCGTTTCCCAATGCATACTTCGAGAAAGATAACGATGCATCCGAGGGCACCAAGGGCGATTTTATCTTCCGCGAGTGCGATGCGAGCGGTAACGAGGTCATCTCGATCATGTTCGAGATGAAAAACGAGAACGACGAGACCGCGACCAAGCACAAGAACGAGGATTTCTTTAAGAAGCTCGACCACGATCGCCGCCAAAAAGGCTGTGAGTACGCGGTGCTCTGCACGCTGCTCGAGCCCGAGAGCGAGCTCTATAACGCAGGGATAGTCGACGTGAGCTATCGCTACGAGAAGATGTACGTGATTCGCCCGCAGTTTTTCATTCCCATGATTACGCTTCTTCGCAACGCCGCCATGGGTTCGCTGCGCTATAAGCAGGAGCTAGCGGAGTACAAACAGCAGAATATCGACGTCACGAACTTCGAAGCCAAGATGGAAAAGTTCAAGAACGATTTCGGCCGCAACTACGAGATCGCGAGCCGCAAGTTCCAAACTGCAATCGATGAGATCGACAAGACGATTAGCCATCTGCAGAAAACCAAGGAGGCGTTGCTGTCCTCCGAGAACAATCTGCGCCTAGCCAACAAGAAGGCCGACGATCTTACCATTCGCAAGCTCACGTGGGGCAACAAGACCATGAAGGCCGCGTTTGACGAGGCGCGCGGGGCTGCGACAGAGACAAACGATGAGCCAGCCGAGGCGGATTCGTATGAGGTCGAGGATACCGAGTAGGGGATAGCGTATCGCGCAAAAAGCGGGGCCGCTGGCGATGTTGCCAGCGGCCCCGCTTCGTTTCGTTCCAGTATGTTCGGCTAGTTCTCGAGCAGGTCCTCGATAAAGCCGACGCGGTAGTTTTTGAAGATGACCTCGCCGCCGTCTTGCGTGGCGTCCAGATCGACATCGCCCATGATGCCAAAATCGTGGTCGCCATCTTCGTCGGCAAAGATCTGGTGCACGTGCCACACGTGATCGGTCTTCTCGTCGGATTCATCGATGGAAAACATCGCGGCACTGCGGGCATCTCCGTCGGTGAGGATTTCCTCGTGTTGCTCGTGATAGGCGTCGAGCGCCCTTTGCCAGCGGACCTCGCTCATGCCCCAGTCCTCATCGAGCTCGCCCAAGTCGCGAACGTGCTCGCGGGCGGCAAGGGTCACGCGGCGGAAGAGTGCGTTGCGCACCAACAGCGTGCAGCCGCGACGGTCCGCAACGACCTCGTCGATGCCCTGCGGCGGTGCGGCGTCGAGTGCAGCGGGGTTGCCGGCGTTCTCCCACTCGTCCACCAGGCTCGAGTCCACCGAGCGCACCACAAAGCCCAGCCACGAGATGATGTCGCGCAGGCGCTCGTCGCGCTTCTCGATGGGCACGGTGCGGTCGAGCGAACGGTAGGCCTCTGCCAGGTAGCGAAGCAAAATGCCCTCGGAGCGGGCGATGCCGAGCTTTTGAATGTAGCCCTTAAAATCGCTCGTGCTTTCCAGCATATCGCGCAGAACGCTCTTGGGAGAGAGCTGATAGTCGTTGGCCCAGGGCACTTCCTGGCAGTACTTGTCAAAAGCGGCGTCGAGCAAATCCTCGAGCGGCTTTTCGTACGTGACGTCTTGAATGCGCTCCAAGCGCTCCTCATATTCGACGCCGTCAGCCTTCATTTCTGCCATCGCGCGGTCGCGCGCGGCGCGCTCCTGTGCACGCAGCACCTGTTTGGGATCCTCGAGCGTTGCCTCGACCATCGAGATCAGATCCATGGTATAGGTCTCACTCTCGGGGTCGAGCAGCTCCAACGCGGCAAGCAAGAACGGCGAGAGCGGCTGATCGAGCGCGAAGTCCTCGGGCAGATCGACCGTCAGCGCATAGTCGATGTCCGGCGCGGCGTCAGTCGGGGCGTCGGGCGCGGGCGGCACCTCGGTGCGAACGACGACGCCGGAATCGATGAGCGTGGCGAAGATTTCGTCGGCGCGAACCTCGAGCTTGGCCTTTTCCTCGGGAGTCTGCAAGCTCGTCTCGATGAGGTCGTGTACGCGGGCGCGGGCATCGCCGCCCTGTTCGACCACGCTAATCACCATGGAGTGTGTGATGCGCAGGCGCGGCTTGAGCGTTTCGGGCTGCGTCTCGATCAGGCGCTCAAAGGTCTGCTTGTTCCAGGTGACAAAGCCCTCGGGGGCCTTCTTCTTTTTAATCTTGCGGAGCTTTTTGGGATCGTCGCCCGCCTTGGCCATAAGCTTGGCATTCTCGATCTCGTGCTCGGGTGCCTCGGCAATCACCATGCCCTCGGTATCGAAGCCCGAGCGGCCGGCGCGACCGGCAATCTGATGGAACTCGCGGGCGCGCAGGCGACGCATCTTGTAGCCGTCGAACTTGGTGAGCGCGGTGAGCACCACGGTGTGGATGGGTACGTTGATGCCGACGCCGAGTGTATCGGTACCGCAGATGACGGGCAGCAGACCCTGCTGCGCCAAGCGCTCGACCAGCAGGCGATAGCGCGGCAACATGCCAGCATGGTGCACGCCGACGCCGCATCCAAGCAGGCGCTTGAGAATCTTGCCAAAGGCCGTCGAGAAGCTCGTCCCCTTTGCCGCGTCTTTGATGGCTTCGCGCTGCTCCTTGCTGGCGATGCCAAAATTGGCGAGCGACTGTGCCGTCGCAAGTGCGGCATCCTGGCTAAAGTGCACGATATAGAGCGGGGCCTCGCCGCGACGCATCGCGAGCTCGACGGTGCCCTCGAGCGAGGTCGTCACGTAGTCGTAGCTCAGCGGCACGGGGCGTGGGGCATCGACGACCAAGTCACAGGTAGCGCCGGTGTGCTCCTCGAGTGAGGCGGCGATGGCAGTGACATCGCCGAGCGTGGCGCTCATGAGCATAAACTGCGTGTGGGGCAGGGTGAGCAGCGGCACCTGCCAGGCCCAGCCGCGGTCGGGGTCGGCAAAGTAGTGGAACTCGTCCATGGCCACGCAGCCCACGTCGGCGTCCTCGCCCTCGCGGAGCGCATCGTTGGCAAGGATTTCGGCCGTGCAGCAGATGACGGGTGCCTTGGTGTTGATATGCGTGTCGCCGGTGATCATACCGACGTTATCGCGGCCGAGCACCTGTACCAGATCGAAGAACTTTTCGCTGACCAGGGCCTTGATAGGGGCCGTGTAATAGCAACGTTTGCCCTGCGCCATGCCCATAAAGAGCATGCCCAGCGCGACGAGCGATTTACCCGATCCGGTCGGTGTTCCCAAAATGACGTGATCGCTGGCAGCCAGGTCCATGAGGGCCTCTTCTTGGTGATCCCACAACTCAATGCCGCGATCGCTCGTCCATTCAAAGAAGCGTTCGAAGGCTTGATCGGGCGTAAGCCACGGTTCGGGCTCGCTGCCGTCCTCGGGCTCCCACCAGGTGGGGGAGAGCGCGCCGAGCGAGCCAAACTCGGCTTCGGTTCCCGTGCCGCCCGAGAATGAGCTGGCGGCGCCGGCGCCGGAGACGGTGCTGGCGGCGGTATCTGTCGTGGTCTGTGCCATGTGGTTGCTTTCTCTCGCGATTGTCCGCCAACTATTATGGCGTAGCGGCGGCGCGGGGTGCCAGCGCGCGAGAAAATGCAGGAAATGGGCGCGTGAAGTTAGTGCTCTTGCGGCAGGCGCTTCTTGCCTTTGCGGGCGCGGTTTCTAAAGTTCTCGACGGCCTCTTCCATGCCCAGGGGTACATAGGTGAGCTCATCGAGGTTTTCGGGCAGGTAGCAGGCAAGGCTTTGCTCCTGCGCGCGGCCCGCCGCGAGCTGCTCTTCGATGGGTTCCGCGCCGGGCGTAGCGCAAATGCCATAGACGGCGGCGCCCATCTCGCGCGTGCGGCATTCATATTCGGTCTCGGGATGCTCGGGATGGTCGCGGCGGACGTCGTCACTTACCCAAAGCGTATCGTAGCCGGCTGCGGCAAACTGTCCCAGGGCGTAATCGCGCAACGGTTTGCTGTCGGTTCGCAGCGTTACGGTGGCGCCGGCTGCAAAGAGCGGGCGATAGAGCATCAGATGGTCGACATGGACGAGGCGCTTTTTGGCGTACTTGGCCTTGGGCTGCGGCGTGGGAAAGTTGATGGTGATGGCATCGAGCTCGCCTGTGGCAAATAGCTGCGGCAGCGATGCGGCGCCTCGAGGCAGAACGAGTGCGTTGGTCAGTTCATGCTCGCAGATTTTCTGTGCGGCATAGGCGATGCAGATGGGCTCTTGGTCCATGCCGATAAAGAGCGTGTTTGGCTCGTGGGCCGCGCGCTCTACAAGGTACGTTCCCTTGCCGCAGCCAAGATCCAGGTGAAGGTGTTCGAATGGCTTGCTGCCAACTGGCGCACAGACTTCACGCCAATCTCCGGCATAGGCCTCGGGGTTCGTCTCAATCGCATCGGCGTAGCGCTCCAGGTGCTCCTCGAGCACAAAGTTCTTAGGCGTGCGAACGTGGACGGCTCCCATGAGGCTCCTTGGTCATAAATATGGAACGCATAGCTGCGCGTTCCGTCAATGGGTTGAAAAGGGTGGGCATAGTTTGCTCGAAAGACGCGGCACGGCTCGGCGGCGAGTCGTCGATGCCTACAGGCGCTTGAGGATCACATAACGGTTGAGCTCGCCGCTGCGACCGTCGGCATGGAAACGCTCAAGCTCGCGCACGGGGACCTCGCCGCTTTTGTAGAACGTACGGACGCCGCGCACCAGGTCGGTGATCTGCTGATCGTCAAAGTGATGGCAATAGCGGTAGGCGTGGCGGTCGTTTTGCCAGCCAATGAGGTGGTCGCCGGCTTCAAACTGCGCGGAATCGTAACCCTCAAACGGCGGGGTGAGCTCGGCGCGGGCTTCGGCTCGAACGGCCTTGCGCGCCATGCGCTCGTCGTTCATAAACTCCCAAAAGCTGATGGCGATGATGCCGCCCGGGCGTGTCTGGCGCACCAGGGCGTCGAGCACGCGTACGCGGTACTCGCACGATGGCACGTGGTGCATAAAGCCAAAGCAGACCGAGATGTCGGCGAGCGGGGCATCGAAAAGCACGTCGGGCGTCTCGGCGGGGTTGAGCCTCATGAGGGCGTCGAGCACGTCGAGTTCCTGGAAGTGCAGGTTGGGAATGCGCAGTGCGTGGCCACGTGCATCGATGGCCAGGTCTTGGCATGAGTCGACGCCGTAGAACTCAAACGGGCAGCTGGCATCTGCCGAGGGGTTTGCGCCATCGACGCCCTTGGCGGCAAGTGCGCCGCCGGCGGCAAAGTTCTCGAATCGCATATTGCCGCAGGCGAGATCGAAGACGCGGACGGGATGCTCGATCGTGGCGACGTCGAGCTGTTCGAGCGCGATGTCCATGGTGCGCACCCAGCCGGGCCACGGGGCCTGGCGCGTATCGGAAAAGGAGGCGGAGTGCTCGCGATAGAACGTATTGTTGAGCTGGATGAGCGATGAGGCGAAATCGCGGTTCACGGCGCGGAACTCCCTCCGTTGGCGGTGCGGAATAAACAGTACGACCATACTACCGTTTACGCCGCAACGGGGACAACCAAGCTACGGGTCATTGCTTTGTTTGGACACATTTCCGCAGCTCATATGCACCCGCAACCGCCGGTTGTCAAAAATCTCACTAGAATAGGTGGCATGCTTTTGGCGGTGGCGGATAGATTTTTAACTGTGCAAGGCGCCTTAAGAAGAAAACGGTCCGGCGGCACGGCTGGCATCACATAGGAGGAACCATGAATGTAGAAACTGCGCAGCGGCTCGCCGACCTTCGTCGCAGCAAGGGTTTTAGCCAAGAAGGGCTCGCGCGAAAGCTGGGGCTGTCGCGCCAGGCGGTCAGTAAATGGGAGCGCGCGGAGAGCTCGCCCGATACCGAGAACCTGATCTCGCTCGCTAAACTCTATGGCGTGAGTTTGGACGAGCTCCTCAATCCGAGCGACGAGATCGAGGACGATATCGAGTTTGAGAACGAGGACCGCGCCCGCCAGCGCGAGGCCGAGGCGGCAGAGCGTGCTCGCACCCATGAGGCAGCGGCACGCGCTACCGAGGCGGCAACGCAGGCGAGTGATGCTGCGGCCAAGGCGGCGCAAGCGGCAAGCTGGAGTGCGCAGGCCGCCAATGCCGCTACGGCGCAGGCGACGAGTGGCGGCGCAGTTGGTTCGACTCCGGTGAAGGGCCCGTTCCAGTCGTTCCCGTATTGGGCCGTGTGCTGGCTGCTGTTCTTTTTACTGATGTTCCTGTTTGGTGCCGGCCCCTTTGCTGCGCTGATCTTCTTCACGATTCCCATCTATCACTGGGTGGCGCGTGCACTCGATGGCGATTGGGCGCGCGGGGATATTCAGGTTGGTCCGGCACCGGTGGCGGTCAGGGCCCAGGGGAAGGATACTTCTGCGGAACCTGATGCTGACGTGGCTACCGCGGCCACCGCTGAGCCATGTGCCAAAGAAGGTGACGAATGATGAAGCTTTCGCATGAATCCAAGCTGCGCCTGGGCGTCGGCATCGGAGCGTTTGTACTGATTATCGGGCTTGTTTTTGGCGTTTCGCGGACTTTGATTCATTTTGATGGCCCGTGGGATCTCGACGATGTTATACCCGGCTTGTCCGGTATGGACGATGTGGTTGATGACGACGATTTTATGAACGATGGCGGTAACTATTCCGCTCGGCCTCAGCAGCTTTCGTGTACGACCTTTGATGCCGATGAGTTTCGCTACCTCGATTTCGATATCGATGCGGCTACGGTGGACGTCAAGGTTATTGATGGTAACAAGGCTCGCGTTATCGAGCGGGGACGCGTTGCCAATGGTATGGATGCCTCCAAGGCCGCGACGCAGAACATCGCATCCGTCGAGGACTCGACGCTCAAGGTTTCCCAGTTTGGAAGTGATGACGGTAAGGCAATCGATCGCTCAGTTACGGTCGAGCTGCCGCGCCGTGTTGCCGAACATCTGAAGGGAGTCAACGCGCACGTGGGCTCGGGTGATCTGCAGATTGCCGGTGTCACCTGTGATGGTTTCGACCTTTTCCTGGGTGCGGGAGATGTAGAGTTTGCGGGCAGCGTGACTGATTCGCTCAGTGCTGAGGTCGGTTCGGGCGATGTGACGTTAGAGCTCTACCAGGCCCCCGCGAAGTCGATGGACGTGAGTGTGGGCTCGGGCGATGTGGAGATGATGGTTCCGAACTCGACGGGCTTTAAGGCGAGCCTTACCTTGGGCAGCGGCGACTTCGAGAGCGATTTCCTTCCGCTTGGCTACGACGGCGAGACCATTTTGAATCTTGAATTCGATAACGGCGATAAGTCTGCTACGTATCGTTTCGAGGTCGGTTCGGGCGACATGTCATTTGATTCAGAGTGACGGGCGGTTATCGAAGACTTATATACCATAGCTGCGCTGTTTGATGGAGGCGCCGGAGCCGTGACGGGCTCCGGCGCCTTTGCCTTTACAATGGGGTCATGGAACAGATTATCTTGAACATACTCGAGGCTCTGCGTCGCGGCGAGACCGTGGACGACAAAGCGCTCGTCAAACTGATACATGCCGAGGCGCGCCGTGAGGGTGCCGACAAACGCGATTTGGCCAAGCGCCGTCTGCTGCCGTTCTACCAGCGGGTAAAACGTGAGGAGCCGGCTCGTTGGGCTGGGTGGAATGTCGATGCCGAGCTGGAACGTCGACTGCTGCAGGTGCTGCGTATGAAGCCTCGTCGCACGGCTTCGGGCGTGGCGACCATTACCGTTATCACCAAGCCCTGGCCATGCTCGGGCGATTGCCTGTTTTGTCCCAACGATCTGCGCATGCCCAAAAGCTACCTGCACGCCGAGCCGGCGTGCGCCCGTGCGGAGCAAAATTGCTTTGACCCGTATCTGCAGGTGAGCGCTCGCCTGACCGCGCTTTCGCAGATGGGGCATGCGACCGATAAGATCGAGCTCATTGTGCTTGGCGGTACCTGGAGCGACTATCCGGAAGGCTATCAGACATGGTTTATGTCGGAGCTTTTCCGTGCACTCAATGACGATGCCGTCGCCGGTGTGGCGGCCAACCCCATGTTGGCACGTCCGGGCATCAGCCGTGCCGAGGCGGGGCGTCTGCTCGATGACGCTCCCGCCGATGCCCTGCCGCCTGTGGTAGCAGAGCGCCGTGAGCGCTATCGGGCCGCCGGCATTGCGACAGACGAGGTCGAGCTTGCTGCCGGCGTTGCCGACGAGCAGGGGCGTGTGGATGCTGCCGTGGGCGGCTATAACCGTGCGGTGCGTCGTCTGTACGGTCCCGGTACGCCGTGGGGCGAGGTTGCCAAGTGGCAGACGGCAACGATGGAGGAGCTTGAGCGTCAGCAGCGCATCAACGAGACGGCGAAGCATCGCGTGGTGGGGCTCGTTATCGAGACGCGCCCCGATGCCGTGACGCCCCAGGCGCTCACGCTTATCCGCCGCCTGGGTTGCACCAAGATTCAGATGGGCATCCAGAGCCTCAACCAGCACCTGCTCGATATCAACGAGCGTCGCATTTCGGTGGCTCAGATCGAGCGGGCGTTTTCGCTTGCGCGTCTGTTTGGCTTTAAGATCCACGCGCATTTTATGCTCAACTTGCTGGGCGCCACGCCCGAGGGGGACAAGCGCGACTACGAGCGCTTTATGACCGAGGGGGCCTTTATGCCCGACGAGGTCAAGGTCTACCCGTGCGCGCTCATCGAGGGCTCGCGTCTGGTGGGCCGCTATGAGCGCGGCGAGTGGCGCCCCTATACCGAGGAGGAGTTGCTCGACGTATTGGCCGACGACATCGTGGTGACGCCGGCGTTCTGTCGTATTAGCCGTATGATCCGTGACTTTAGCTCCGACGACATCATGGTGGGCAACAAGAAACCCAACCTGCGCCAGCTCGTTGAGAACCGCTTGGCGGCTCGTGGGGAAGGCGCGACGGTGCGCGAGATTCGCTATCGTGAGATCAGTACCGCGGGTGCCGACTTGGACGAGCTATCTCTTGATGAGGAAGTGACGTACGAGACACCGGTGACTTACGAGCGCTTTTTGCAGTGGGTGACGCAGCAGGGCAAGATCGCGGGCTTTTTGCGGTTGTCGCTGCCCGACCATTCGTTTGTTGCCGCGCATGCGGACGAGTTGCCGACGACGCCGGACGAGGCGATGATTCGCGAGGTGCACGTGTATGGCATGGCGGCACGCGTGGGTGACCAGGGCCAGGCGGCGCAGCATCACGGGTTGGGGCGTTTGCTCGTAGAGCGTGCGTGCGAGATTGCCCGGGATGCCGGCTATGCGCGCATCAACGTGATCAGCGCGATTGGTACGCGCGAGTACTATCGCCATCTTGGATTTTATGACCATGGCCTTTATCTGCAAAAGGAGCTCTAGATGAACAAGCCAAGTGTTTCTGCCGGCGTCGTTGCCGGCGTTGCTCTGGGGGCCGCGGCGCTTGGTGCGGCCGCTGTCGCTGTTCGTGTTGCCTGTCTGCAAGTTGCGCGAACCCGCAATGGGTTGGCGCGTGTGAAGCGCGTGCACGATGAGTGCGGCGATGAGATTCGCGTGTTGGTGCAAGGCGGCGTCTACCAAAGCGCAAGCTACATTGGCGAGCGTTGGGCGGAGCCCGTCTTTGCGTACTATCGTGCGTTTGACGACGTGTTTGAGTCCGAGGATGTGATGCGCGACGCTTATGGTCACGGCATCAGCCGTATGCTTATGCTGGGCGGCGGCGGGTTCGCCTATCCTAAATTCGCCCTGATGTCGCACGAGGGCTTGCGCATGGACGTCATCGAGTATGACGGAGAGATTACGCGCCTGGCGCGCCGCTGGTTCTACCTAGACGAGCTGGAGCGCGCGGCGGGCGATCGCCTG
Organism: uncultured Collinsella sp.; assembly: GCA_900544645.1. Taxonomy (GTDB): domain Bacteria; phylum Actinomycetota; class Coriobacteriia; order Coriobacteriales; family Coriobacteriaceae; genus Collinsella. Next base: position 47,378 of record UQWG01000004.1, on the reverse strand, counting down.
CGGGTGATAACCGCTGAGGCTCGCTCGTATCTGGGTGTGACGAGCGTGGGCCATCGTCGCTACGACGTGGTCGTGAGCGATTGCTTTGCCGGTGCCGAGCCCGTGCGCGAGCTGGCGACCGTTGAGGCGTTGCGTTTAGTGCGGGGCAGCCTAAATGTTGGGGGCGTCTACGTCGCCAATATCGTGAGCGCAAACGAGGGGAGCGACGTGACGTTCCTGCGCGACTGCGCTGCCACGGCACTCGAGGTATTCGCCCATGCCTGGGTGGTCCCGTGCGGCGATGCGGAGTTCGGCGGCGAGGAGAACTACCTGCTCATCGCCAGCGACGGCAACTACGCCTTTGCCGAAGCCGTGCCCTTCGACACCGACTTCCTCGGCACCGTTCTTCACGACAAATAGGTCTCCCCGTCCCAAAAAGACTGGTCTTAGGCGTGGTCGCGCCAGCCGAGAACGCGCTGCTTCATGCCTTCGATGTCGAGCACGCCTTCGGCAAAGCCTTTGCGCACGAGCTCCTCGGGAACGTACTCGTCGTAGCGATCAAAATAAGGCACCTCGCCGGGATAGACGAGCTCGATGGGATTGAAGTCCTTCTCGGCCTCGGCGGCGAGCACCTCAAAGAACGTCTCCTCGTCAGCCTTCATCTTAAACTGCATAAAGTACGGGCGCGATGGGTCGAGTCCGCGAAGGCCCAGCTCCGCGGCACATTTAATCTTGAGCATACGTTCGAGCGCCAGAAAGGCGTAGCTGCCCAACCAGGGGAAGAGCACCCAGGTATCGCCGCCCAGGTTGATGAGTGGCTTGGTCCCTGCGCCCGAAATCTCGACCGTATGGCGAGCCTGCGCCAAGCGGGCCCGCGCGTTACCCATAAGGTACGGATACGCGGCATGTTCATTGAGCGCTTTGCGCATGCGTTCGAGCACATGTGTGTTGATGTCGCCGGGGCAGTCGCCAAAGTAGGCCGGCACCCGGCCTTTGACCTGCGTGGCAAAGACGGTGTGGCGCTTCCAGTCCACTTCCTCGACAATCCAGCAGTGTCCGGCGATGGCGATGCGCTCGCCAGGTGGTGGCGGGTTGACAATCGTGCCCAGCTCGGCCGATTCGCTGCGAACGGTAAACTCCTCGTTTTCCTGGAATACGGCGTAGAACTTAAAGTTGTTAATGATGCGCTCGCCCGCGAGACCCACGATGAGCCCACCGCCCTCGGTGACCTGGATGTGGTCGATCTTGACGAGGTGACGCAGCAATACGCGATAGTCATCGGCCGAGACGCGGTGGAAATAGCTGAGTGTGAGCACGCGCTGGGCAAGCTCTGCCGGCGTGAGTTCGCCGGTGCTGGCAAGCGTCGACATAGTCTGGTGGTAGAGCAGGCTGTAGGGGAGTCGATCGAGCTCGGGCGGCTCGACCCACTTTTCCTCGCGATAGAGTTGTACGAGCGCGATGCCCTGCAGGAGCTTCCACGGAATGGTCTCGGGCATCATCGTGCGCGGCTCGGGTTCTTCCTCGCGCATGACAAACCACATCTCGGGCGGAAGGTCGCGGCGTCCTGTGCGCCCCATGCGCTGCAAAAAGGAGCTGACGGTAAACGGCGCGTCGATCTGGAACGCGCGCTCCAGGCGGCCGATATCGATACCGAGCTCCAGCGTAGAGGTGGTGACGGTTGTCTGCGCCTGCTCCTCGTCGCGCATGAGCTCCTCGGCCGTCTCGCGCAGCGATGCCGAAAGGTTGCCGTGATGGATGAGAAAGCGGTCGGGCTCGTGTCGACTTTCGCAGTAGCTGCGCAGCATGGAGCATACGGCCTCTGCCTCCTCGCGCGAGTTGGCAAAGACCAGGCACTTGCGGCCGCGCGTATGCTCAAAGATATAGCCCATACCGGGGTCGGCGTTGTCGGGCGCCGTGTCGGTGGGGTTGAGAAGCGCCTGCTCGGTCGCTCGTGGGATGTCGACTTCGCCCTCGGGGGCCGAGGAAGTGCGACGGTCTTTGGGAGCGGCCTTGCCCCGTGCCCGCTCACGACGTTGACGGCGTTCCTCCTGTGTAAGCTGTCCGCTGTGGCGCACGTCTTGGGCGCCAGCCGGCAGCGCCGCGGGCGCCGCCGGCTCAATACGCTCGCAAGCAAGCATCTCGGCTTCTTGTGGACCCGTGCTCTCGAATCCCCGCTGCTGTGCCTGGGGACCCGAGTTGTAGAAGTGCTCCATGGAGATGCGCCACACGCGGCGCGGTTCCTCAAAGCGGGGGATGATGCAATCGCGTCCTGTTCCCTGTGAGAGAAAGGCGCCCGTGCGCTCGGGGTCGCCGATGGTGGCAGAAAGGCCGATGCGGCGGGGCTGCACGCCCGCCATGCGCGAGAGGCGCTCGATAAGGCAGAGCGTCTGACCGCCGCGGTCGCCGCGCATGAGCGAATGAACCTCGTCGATAACCACATAGCGCAGGTCGCAGAACATACGAGGGATTGCCATGTGCTTATGGATCAAGAGCGCCTCGAGCGACTCGGGCGTAATCTGCAAGATACCGCTCGGTTTTTTGATGAGCTTAGCCTTGTGCGACTGCGAAACATCGCCATGCCAGTGCCAGACGGGGATATCGGCCTCTTCGCACAGGTCGTTGAGGCGGACGAACTGATCATTGATGAGTGCCTTGAGGGGGCCGATGTAGAGGGCGCCAACGCTCGCGGGCGGCCTCTCCCAAAACTCGGTCAGGATGGGAAAGAAGGCTGCCTCGGTTTTGCCGGAAGCCGTGGATGCCGTCAGGAGCACATTATCTTGCGTGTTAAAGATGGCATCAGCTGCTGCAACCTGGATGGAGCGTAGACTCTCCCAATCGTGGGAGTAGATGAAGTCTTGGATAAACGGTGCGTAGCGGTCAAAGGCGTTCACGGGGCCTCCTTTCAAAAACGAATCTCTCAACGCGGTGGGCAGTGGCTTGCTGCATTACTGCCTCGACGTTTGCCCAGATAAAACCTGCCAAAATAAACCTGTCCCTTTTTGGCAGGTTAGATGGTGAATTCGGCGAAGTTGCGGTCGCCGCCTGCGGTGCCGGCGTCGCCTGTTGCGGCTGCCGGCGCCAGCGCGTCGCCGCCGACGCTTTGCAGCAACTCGGCCACATTTGCATCGGGGTTCTGACACAGGATATCGAGCAGCTCGATAAAGTCACGAATGACCTCACGAGGCGTCAGGTGCGTATCGGCTCCCACGCGGCCAAACTCAATCTTGAGAAAGTTCACCAAGTCGTTCTCGGTAAGCGTGGGCGTCCAGCCAAAGTAGCCGGCATGGATCTGCATGAGCTTTTCGATGAGCACCAGCAGCTCCTCGTAGGTGAGCGGCTGCAGGCGGATGATGGGCGCGAGCATGTCTTTGAGATCATCTCGCGCAAAGCGACCCTGAGCGAGTCGGCTGCGCAGAGCTTCGTAGGAGAACACGCCGCGGCGGCGGTCTTCGATGGAGGTTGGCGTGCCGCCCATGATCATGCCCAGGTACTGCGCCTTGCCCTGGAGCGTGTCGTTGTACATAGTCAGGATCTTCTCGTAGTTGTATTGGCGCGTGATCGCGTTGGGAATCTTGTACAGATTCACGAGTTCGTCGATGAGCACCAGCATGCCCTTGTATCCGCTGCAGACCAAAAAGCGTGCAATGAGCTTAACGTAGTCGTACCAGTCGTCATCGCTGATGATGGTCGAGGAGCCCAGCTCAGCGCGTGCCTCGCTCTTGGTGCGGTACTCGCCGCGAATCCATTTGGTCACGCGGCTCATAGCCTCTTCATCGCCCTCGGATACGGCCATGCGATAGCGGCGGAGCATGCGGGTGAAGTCGAAGCCGTGGACCATCTCCTCGAGCGGGGCCAGTTGGGCATTGACGACCGACTCGTCGACGTCGGCGCACGAGGCGACCCAGCGATCCAAAATAAGGTTGAGCGCACCGCCCTCGGGGCGCGTCTTGGTCGATATATTGCGGATGAGCTCGCGGTAGGTGGCAAGGCCCTGTCCCTGACCGCCCTGCAGGCGGCGCTCGGGCGACAGGTCGGCATCAGCGACGACGAATCCCTCGCCCATGGCGTGCGTGCGGATGGTCTGGAGCAAAAAGCTCTTGCCGGCGCCGTAACGACCGACCAGAAAGCGGAAGCTCGCGCCACCGTTGGCGATGAGACTCAGATCGGTGAGCAGGGCGCGGATCTCGACCTCGCGCCCTACGGTGATGTAAGGAAGGCCGATGCGCGGGACCACGCCGCCCTTGAGCGAGTTGAGAATGACGGCAGCGACGCGCTTGGGCACGCGGGGTGCTGTGGATGCGGTATCACTCATGGTCTAGGTATCCTCTCACGTCTGCTTCGTAATCCTCGATGATCTGCGGTCCTGCCGCTCCAAACTCGATAACGGTGTCACCCACCAGGTCAAAGAGCGCCTCGTTGATGCTGTCGACGAGCATGTCCTCGCTCTGCTCCGATTGCACTACCGCCAATGTCGCTTGCGCTGCGTTTTGCTCGAGCAGCGCGCGAAGGAAGGCATCTGCGGCGGGCGCGAGTTCGGTTGCGGTGCCAGCGGGTGCAGTCGATACGACCGCTGGCGTCGGTGCGAGGAGCGGTGCCACGACGCCAAACTGTTCGGTGGAAATGGTTGGCTCGTCGGCTTTGTTGCGCTCCGTAGGCGCCGCGATCGGCTCGCCCATCACGTCGGTCGCAGGCTTGGCTTCCGGTTGCTCGGATTCCGCCGTATCGACCTCTGTGGGCACATCGTCCTCGCGCTCTTCGTCGATTAAAAGTGCTTCGCGCGTTTGCGCAGCGGCGCTCCGAATGTGCCCCAGCTGAGTCAGGTCGATATCGATCTTGACGGGCTGGTGTGCGGCGTCCCACGAAAGCCATGCCACAATCTCGTCATCGATAATCTTGGCCAGATATTTGGGGACCTTTTCTTCCTTAAGGGGATGGGCGGGGTCCAGCGCCAGGCGCAGGCGTTGGTCGCAGGCGCGCATCATTTCACCGAGCTTGCTGCTCTTTTGCCTACTACCATGGATACGCATACATTCCCAAAAGCCGTTTTGGCAACGGTAGATATGGATGGGATCCAGGCGGTATTCGCAGTCCTCGTGGCGCTCGGGCGCAAAGAATACGGCCGAGGCAAACATGGTGTAGGGCATGGCCGTCTCCTCCCCAAACAAGCTCGCTACGATGCCGGTCTTTCGGTGCGTGTCATAGTAGCGCGCCATGTGGACATACACGGCGCATGCCACGTGGCGCAGATCGCGGTGGTGGCTGCGGTCGAGCCGCGAGTTACTTAGGTTGTACGTGGAGAGGGCGTTGATGGCGGCCATGAGTCGCTCCTCGCGCACCTCATCGGGCGGAAGGGGGAGCGTGGGCTCGGAGGTTTTGCGACGTTTGGGGGTCTGGTCGGACGGTGCCGGTGCCGGTACAAGGTCTCGTGCCGCGCGCCGCAGCTCGATAAGGGCGTTATCGAACATGACGGTTTTAGAGTCGCGGAGCAGCTTGGGGTCGAGCCCATGGAATACGGCGTAATCCTGCAACCACACGCGTGCAAACCGATCAATGCCGGGCTCGAAGGCGCGATAGACATCCCAAAAGGCCTTGATCTTGTTAAAACCGTCGAGCGGGTCATCTACGCCAATGCCGCAAATCAGCTCATAGAGATACAGAAAGGCAAAGGACGTAGACGTTTCCTCGACGGTTCCGCGGCGCACTTGGGCACGCCAGGTAAAGTAGCCGCGCAGCTGCCGGTCGCTCATGGCGTTGTAGGTGGGAAAGTACGACTTAAAGGTGCCGCTGTAGGGGCAGTCGTCCTCAAAATCGGCCATCAGCAGGCCCTGGCGGTAAAAAAGCTCGGCTTCCGAAAGCCAGCGGCCCGCACCGCCCTTGGGGTCATCCTGCCAGCGCGATATCTCGCGCATTTTACGGTACTGGTCGGGGAGGAAATTCTGCATCTGTCGGCCGGTTTTGAGAATCGGCTCGTCTGCGTAGACTTCATGTGAGAAGCGGGCAGACTGATGGGTTCGGGCCTCGGCCATAATGCGCTCGATGAGCATCTTGATGTCCTGGTCGGCCACCGCTCCTCCTCTCGAACGCAGCTACGGTGACCTCATATCATAGCACAGCATCAAACAGATGTTCGAGATACTGCTGCGTAGATAGATTTAGAACAGGAGGGCGTAGATGACGGCGATGACGACGGAGGGAAGCATATTGGCCGTGCGGAAGGTCTGAGGACGGATGAGGTTGACGCCGACGCAGAAGATGAGCATGGAGCCTACGAGCGAAAGGCTGTTGAGGGCTGTTGTGGTCATGATGGGGGAGAGCGCGCCGGCAAACAACGTGATCGTCCCCTGGAACACGGCTACGGGCAGGGCCGAGAAGATGCAGCCGCGTCCGAGCGACGCCGTCATGGTGCAGACGATGATGCAGTCCAGTGCGCCCTTGAGGGCAAGCGTTGACCAGTCGCCGAGCAGGCCGTCCTGGATCGATCCCACAATTGCCATGGCGCCGATACACACGGTGAGTGAAGTCGAGACAAAAGCGTTGGTGAACTCGTTATCGCCCTCACTGCCGGTCTTGCGCTTGAGCCATTCGCCAAGGTTCTCGATGGCGGCTTCCAAGTTGACGGCCTCGCCGATGAGCGAACCGAGCGCAAATGAGACGATGAGCATGGTGGTGCCGGTGGTCGCTAGCGCCTTCCCATCGATAAGGAGCATCTTTTGCATGGTGCCGCCAAGGCCGATAAACAGGACGCACAGCCCCGATGCTTTCATGAGCGTGTCTTGGATGCGCGGTGTGATGAAGCGGCCGCCCGCTAATCCCAAAAGACCGCCCGCAACTAAAAGCACAACGTTGATGATTGTTCCCAAGCCCGGCATGAGCCCTCCTGTATTGATGCCAACGTGGCAATCGTAGCAGAACGAAATGCGAGGCACATCGCGACCCGTCTAATACGTTATATAAGTGGTATTAGGAATGATGCGCAGCATTTAAGCCTCAGGTGGTTGTCGGGACATAGGGATAGTAGTCAAAGCGCAGTGTCATAAGCCGCTGTGGGGATTCAATAGCCGCGGCGATGATATTGGCATCGCGGGCACGATCAAACCCTACGAGTTCGATCTGATACGAGACGTCTTGCATAATGTCCAGACGTCGCCAGGCTAGGAGTGTGTCGCCATCGAATTCCAAGGTCTTGCCTCCATCTGGAGCAACGGCGTATAGACGCAGCTTGGCGGTGGTTGCAGGGTCGACAACCGTGACCTTTTTAATTTCGTTTCGAGTATTCTTGGCGCCCAACAAGGTGAGCAGTGTTGGAGCCACGACCTCGCCCGATGGCAAAAAGACGACTTCGATGGATTCGGGAAATGCGATGATGGCCGACTTGCGGACGGGTTGATTGGCGGCGGCGACTTCGATGTCCGCAGCGTCGATGACCTCTGTGTGGTCGAGCGCGGCAAGCACGCAGCAGTTGCCTTCATCGATCTCTTGAGGATTAGCAAGCCCCAGACTGTCCGCGAGCTCGGGATCGTTTGGATCGGCAGTGGGCTCATTCGGTGCTTCGAAAGAAGCTGTGACGCTGTTTGTCGGCGACGGCGTGTCGCCCGCACCTGCTTCTTTGTCCGCGCTCTCTTCTTGTATGGTTGCGTTGATGGGTTCGTCGTTTGAGGGGAGCGTCTTGGCGTCAAGCGCGGAGGGGAGAATTCCGATGGCTCCTGATCCGTTCCACTCCATTTCGAGAAGCGCCGGGTCGGCAAGAATGCGTTGCCTGCTTTGCGCGTGGACATCGATTTCAATAGGGCCTGCCTCTATCCCTCGTGTAAGGCTGAGTGATCCGGCTGGCTTCTCGAAATGAGCGTCTGTGTCTTTGGTGCTGACGGCGTAGAACAGCAGGGACGCTTCTCCCGCCGCGATGGCATCGGTGTCGGCTTTGGTCAGCCGCAACGATGCCGTGAATGAGAGGGTGGGCTGCGTGTCGTCTGCATTCGCGGCGGCGCAGCCCAGACATATACCGCCTCCTTTCTCGAAAAACGCACCGTCGAAGGCGACCTTCGCTCCGTTCGCCGAGTCATCGATCGAAGCGATGTCGATGCGCAGCGCTAAATTGCATGGATCGCCATCTGCGTCGAGCACAACCGAGCGCCACGTGCAGACGGCGTACCCCGCCTGGGAGCCGTTTGCCTTGTTCGAACGATTGATATCCACGACTATCGAACCGTCCGTATTACGACGAAGGCATCCCGAGGTTGAGATTGCAGCCTGTGCGATCGAAAAACGCTTGCACGCAATGGCGCTCGACGGATTTGATGCGGAGCTTAGGGCTGCTGGTAAGGAGTCTGCCATGACAGGAGTCGCCCAAGCGGCGACAGGCGTTCCGGTTGCGAGCGCGCCGCAGAGTGCGACGACGGGCAAAAGGTTCTTCGATGCCATGGGGTCTCCTTAGCTAATTTAGTGCGGCCTGTCCGTGTTTTGTTTCTGGCTGCGTTTGATGTGCAGGCCGAGGCCGGCGGTTCCCGCGCCTGCTGCTGTGGCGCCTGCTGCCAAGAGCCATCGTCCATCGCCTGTCTGCGCCAATGGTTCCTGGCGGTCGCCGCGGTCGAGCCCCGAGAGGTCGACCGTCACTTGCGTGGCGGCCTGCGCCTGTTCTTGCTGGGCAAAGGCCATGGCTGGGCCAAACGCCAAGATGCCGATGGCGGCGGCCAGGGCAACGGCCTTATGCCGTGTGCGCACCGGGCTCGACCGTCCAGGTGATCGTTGCAACCTGATCGCCTTCGCCGGTTACGTGGAAGATGTCGCGCGTGACGCGGGCGACGTTTCCGCTTGTCTTGAGCTTAATTATGTCCGTGCCGCCGGCAATGCCCTGGTAGCCCATGTCGAAGGCTGCATTCTTGGAAAGATCGAGGCCTGTCCCCTGCGTTGCGGCGCTGGCGTTCTGGAGTGCGCCGTCGGGGCCGACCTTAAAGTCGATGGAGTTCTGCGCGGTTCCGGCCTTGGCGTCGGCGGCAATGGTCCAGGTGTTCATGGCGTCGATCTTCATGTTGGTGACATGGATGCCGTAGGCCGAAAGATTGTCGATGGTGATCGCGTCTTCTGAGGGACCCTGAAGCGTGCCGTCGGCTTGGGCGACGAAGGGAATAACCGTCGGTGCGTTGAACTTGATGTTGTCGATCTCGGTCTTGACCATTACCTTCGTGGTTCCAACACGCCCGGCTGCCATAGCTGGCGTCGGGGCGGCGCCCATTGCGAGCGCGAGCGCGAGCCCTGCGCCCACGACGAGCGCTCTGGCTCCGTTCATGTTCCTGGTGATGTCCATGGTCGTTCCTTTCTATTCGCCGCGGGCCGTCCCCGCGATGATTGGACGAATGCTGGTGAATCGCGTGCGGTGCCGCGTCGACCGGAAAGCTAGTTCTCGGCTTGCTCAACCCGTACCTTGACGCGCGTCGGGTTGCCGTGGCTGTCATAGGTCTTGGCGTCAAGCGCCTGGATCTCGATATACGCCTCACCTTCCTCGATGTCGCCGGCGGGGCATGTCTCGACCGTTTTGCCGGTCTCGACCACATCGGATTCGTATATGGTCTCGTCGTTTTGGATGACGCGGAATCGCTGGGGAAACTTGTTGTCTTGGACGTTTTGCACGTTGACGCGCAGCTTGCCGCCTTTTTGCAGCTGGGCGACCGGTGCGACCGAAATTGTCATCATGTTGTCGCGAACGATGGCGTCGAGCTCATCTTGGATTTCCTGACGCGTTTTGCCCTCGGCCGTCGTAACCGAAGCGCCCGCCTCGGGTACGGGCTGCGACTGCCAAGCGTATAGTCCTACGGCGACAAGGGCGCAGACGATGGCCAAACAGGCAACGATGAGCTTCTTGCGACGACCCAGGCCTACAAAGTGGGGTGGCCTCTTCGCGCTCATGCGGCATCCTTGGTGGTATAGACGCGCGCAAAGGTGGACGGGTCCGCTCCAAAGAGCATGTGAAGCATCAGACGGCGCGAGTAGACGAGCTCGTCGAAGTCGGGAGGGAGCTCGATGTCGTGGATATGCGCGATGTGGTGGGCGAGCGCCGAGAACGACTCGGGGTCGCAGATCACATCGGTGGTAACGTGGTAGACCGTCGTATCGGGGAATGCCTCTTCGTCGAAAGGCAGGAGATGGGGATCGTCGTCGACTTCGATGGCGATGCCGTACTGGGGCCAGTAATATGCCATGGGAACCTCCCTGCTTCTGGGGCCAAAACTTCTATCGGTTTTGGCTGTCGACGCCGACCGTATCAGCCGCTACCTGACCAATTTCTGACCAAATGCTTGACGGATTGGCGTCTCCGCAGGTAAAAGGCGGTAAAAAATACTCCAACTTTTTTCGAGCGACAATCGCGCGGTCGGCAACGGCGGGGCCATATGTGTCAAAGGCATCGTCTGCCGAGGAATCCTTGCCGTTCGCCGAATTGCACGAACGTAAAAATCGCCAATTATGGAGACGGTCTCGAACACGTCGACGAAACGATGCGGTAACATCTCCCTGCAAACACTGTAGTTAGCTAAAGGGGGAGTTCGCGTGTCTGCAACCATTAAACCCTTCACCGACGAGTTCGAAGAGTATGGTCGCGATGAGTCTCGCGCATCGGGCGAGGCCTCGAGCATCTCGTTTCCGACGACGGAAGACGAGGTCCGCGCCATTTTGGGAAAGCTCCATGCCGAGTGTGTCCCGGTAACGGTTCAGGGCGCCCGGACCGGTCTTGCCGCCGGCGCCGTGCCTCATGGCGGTCACATTCTCAATACTTCCCGCATGAATCGCTACTTGGGCCTTCGCCGCGATGAACAAGGTCAATTTCTGCTGCGTGTGGAGCCGGGCGTTGTGCTCTCGGAGCTGTGCAAGCAGCTGAGCAAGAAGGTGCTGCCGATCGCTGGTTGGGACCAGGCATCGCTTGAGGCCTACGAGGAGTTCCAAGAGGCCCCGGAGCAGTTTTTTCCCACCGATCCCACCGAGGCGTCTGCCTGTCTGGGCGGCATGGCGGCATGCAACGCCTCCGGCGCCCGCAGCTACGCTTATGGCCCCATGCGTCCGCATATCACTGGACTCCACGTCGCGCTGGCTGATGGCGATTTGCTTGAGCTTCAGCGCGGCGAGGCTTTTGCCCGGGGCCGCCACTTATCGCTCGTGACGGCAGCGGGCCGTACACTCGAGCTCGATCTTCCCGGCTATACCATGCCCAAGACAAAAAATGCCTCAGGCTATTTCGTTGCGGACGAAATGGACGCCATCGACCTCTTTATCGGCGCTTGTGGCACGCTCGGCGTTATCACCGAGCTCGAGATTGCCCTGCAGGCGGCACCTGCGGTCGTTTGGGGCGTGAGCTGTTTCTTTGACAGCGAAGACAAGGCCGTGTCCTTCACCGATTCCGTGCGCCCAGTCCTGTCCCATGCGGCTGCCATCGAGTACTTCGATGCTGGCGCCCTGGATATCCTGCGTCGTCAGCGTGAGCAGTCGACCGCGTTCGCCTCGCTGCCGGCGCTCGACAAAGAGGCCAAGGTCTGTGTCTACGTGGAGCTCGACTGCGACGACGAAGTTCAGGCGACTGAGGAGCTGTATCACTTGGGGTGGGTACTGGAGCTTGCGGGCGGCAGCGACGATGCGACATGGGTCGCGCGCACCGAGGTCGATCGCGAGTGCCAGCGGTTCTTCCGCCATGCGGTCCCCGAGAGCGTCAATATGCTTATCGACGAGCGTCGCCGCACGGATCCCACCATCACCAAACTGGGTTCGGACATGTCGGTGCCCAATGCACGCCTTGCCGATGTCGTGGCCCTCTATCGCCGCACACTGGCCGAAAGCGGGCTTGAATCTGCTGCCTGGGGGCACATCGGTAACAACCATCTGCATGTGAACATCCTACCGCGCGATGCGCAGGACTACCGTCGCGGTGGCGAGCTGTTTGCCCAGTGGGCTGCGGAGGTAACGGCTATGGGCGGTGCCGTTTCTGCCGAGCACGGCGTCGGCAAGATCAAGGCGGGCTTCTTAGAGACGATGTACGGTCACGAGGCCATGGTCGAGTCGGCGCGGCTCAAGCTCCAGCTCGATCCCGACGGGCAGCTGGGTCGCGGCAACCTGTTTTCGGAGAAGCTCTTGGATGAGCTCGTCCAGAAAGGGGGCGCGTGAAGATGAGCGATTTCCATATGGTGGTGTGCGTCAAGGCCGTGCCCGGAAGCACCGAGGTCAAGATGGACCCCAAGACCAATACTATCGTGCGCGATGGCAAGCAGGCGGTCATTAACCCGTTCGATGCGAGCGCTTTGGAATGCGCGCTGGCGCTCAAGGACGACTTTATCGGCTTTGGCATGGACGTGCGCGTGACGGTGGTGTCGATGGGCATCCCCGCGACCGAGTCACTGCTGCGCGACTGCATCGCCCGCGGTGCCGATGACGCACTGCTGCTAACCGATCGCGCCTTTGCAGGTGCCGATACCCTGGCAACCACCTATGCCCTCAAGTGCGGTATCGAGGCGCTCGACGAGGACTTCGACCTGCTCATCTGCGGCAAGATGGCGGTGGACGGCGATACGGCCCAGATTGGTCCCGAGCTTGCCGGTGCCTTTGAGATTCCCTGTGTGACCGACGTGAGCTGCGTGCAGAGCGCGGGCTTTACGACCTGTGGCTCGCTGGCGCTCGTTCACGGATGCGATGCCGGCGAGGAGACGGTGTGTCTTGAAATGCCGTGCGCGATGACGACTGCCAAGGAGATTGGCCAGTTGCGTATGCCGAGTATTGCCGGTATTCGCGCGGCAGAGGAGGCGGACGTGTGCGTGGTCAGTGCCGCCGACGTGAACGCCGACCCCGCGCGTTGCGGCCTTGCCGGGTCGCCGACACAGGTCGTGCGCTCGTTTGTGCCCGACCGTGACCAAACGTGCGAGATCGTTGAGGGAACGGCGTCCGAGCAGGCGGCAAAGCTTGCCAAGATTATCGAGGGGATGGCATAGATGAGCGGACTGATTATCGATAGCGAAGCCTGTATTGGCTGCGGTCGCTGCGTTCGCGCCTGTGCCTCGGGCGGCATCGTAGTGGAAGGCGAGCGACCCAACCGATGCGCCCACGTAACCGACGGCTGCATCCTATGCGGCGGGTGCGTCGACGCCTGCCCTGTCAACGCTATCTCGATCGAGCGAGACGAAGCTGCCGGCGCGGCAGACCTTGATACATATCGAGACATTTGGGTATTCGCGCAGACCGACGAGCACGATACGGTGAATCCCGTTGCCCATGAGCTCATGGGCAAGGGCCGCGAGCTTGCCGATGCTCGTGGCTGCCGTCTGGTGGCGCTGGTCGGTATGGGTCCCGAGGGTTCTCTCGGTGACCTGGAGCATCTGGTTTGCGCGGGCGCCGACGAAGTCCTGGCCTGTCGCGACGAGCGCCTGCGCCAAAACGATGCGGAGGTCTACGCCCGCTTGATCTGCGATTTGGTAGCCGAACGCAAACCCGAGGCCATCCTATACGGCGCGACCGCTTTTGGTCGCGAACTGGCACCCGGCGTTGCCGTGCGTTTGCAGACGGGCCTTACGGCTGACTGCACCGTACTTTCGATGGATACGGAGACGGGACTGCTGCAACAGACGCGTCCGGCGTTTGGCGGCAACCTAATGGCCACCATCGTCTGCCCCAATCATCGTCCCCAGATGGCAACGGTTCGTCCCGGCATCTTTAAGGCGCCCGACTTTGACTACGGCCGCTCCGGCACGATTACCCAGATATCACTTGCGGATGATGCTAAGGCTCGTGTCGAGATCTCGATTCCCGCCGAGGAGTGGGGGCAGCGGGTCTCAATCGCCGATGCCGAGCGCTTGGTCGTGGTGGGCCGCGGCATTGGTTCCAAGAAAAACCTGCCGCTGATGCGAAGGCTCGCCGAGGCTCTGGGAGCCGAGCTTGGTTGCACGCGACCTGTCGTGGAGGCCGGCTGGTTGGAGTATCGCCATCAGATTGGCCAGACCGGCGTATCGGTTTCGCCCAAGCTTCTCGTGAGTATCGGTGTTTCGGGCGCCATCCAGCATCTTGCCGGCATCGGTGGGGCGGAGTGCATTATCGCCATCAACGAGGACTCGGATGCCCCCATTTTCGGCGCTGCCCAGTACAAGGTTGTTGGGGACGCCGTCGAGGTCGTCGAGGAGCTGCTGGCCCAGCTTGAGCGCTAGGCGCGCGCCAGCCAGTCGCGCATCTCGTCCTTTAGGCGGCTCCAGGTTGCCTGCGTGGCGGGGTCGGTAAAGGGCCGCGTAATGCCAAAGGGCGCGTCGAGCAGGCGGTGGATATCGCCCTGTTCGCGCGCCAGCGCGCGGCTTGCTGGATAGACGAGCTCAAACATAAAGCAGATGAGTCCCACCAGGTAGTCTGCGGGCTCGTTGCGTTCATCGCGTGCGACGCAGCGGTGCTCGTCAAAGGCGGCGAGTGTCGGCGACGAGAAACGGCTGCCGAGAAACGTCTTCTCGTCCACCTTGAGGATGGTGTCGACGGTGCTGTCGGCGATGGTGCGCATAATGTCGATCTTGTCACCATCGCGCACGATATCGCAGAAGCTTCGCGTGCGCACGTCGAGCTGCGCGGGTAGACGGAAATCGCTGTGATAGGCAATGCTCGCTCGGATGAGCTCATCTTCTGCCGGGTCATCGATAAAGTCGCGGATGCTCGTTACGGCGGGTGCATCGGCGGGATTCTCGCCAAAGAGGACCTCGATGCCCAGCGCTGCATGGCTCATGCTCTCGGCGTCCTTAAAGGTGTCCCAGCGTCGCAGCTGCTCAAAGCGGCCCATATCGTGTAGCAGGCCGCAAAGCCATGCCAGGTCAATATCTTCTGACGACCAGCCCTGCTCACGCGCTACGGCATCGCATGCCTCGGCCACGTGGTACGTATGCTCGATTTTGAGCGCGATGCGTGGGTTGGTGGCGTCGTAGGCATCGGTGTAGCTTTTGAAGGCCGCGCGCGCCCGGTCTCGATCGATAGCTGTCATAATGACTTCCTAAAAAGTTGTGTCTTTCGATCCGGTGGCAATTGTAGGTGAACTCGGTTGCTGTCGGATGATGATTCTGCTGTGTCGTTACATGCGGCTCGGAGACCTTGTCAGGATGAGAAGCGTATGGTGCTCAAAATCGTTAGAACCGTCTGGCCGGTGATGCTTACCTATGTTGCAATAGGCGCGCCGTGCGGAATGATCATGGGGCAGACGGGAATGGAGCCCTGGATGGTCTTTGCTCTGAGCAGCACGTTTGTGACGGGCAGCGGGCAGTTTATGATCTGCAACCTGTGCCTGGCGGGTGTGCCTGCAGCATCGATCGTCGCGAGCGTCGCCGCAATCTCCTCGCGCTTTGCGCTTTACTCGGCATCGATCGCACCGCATCTGAGGGGTGCCTCGAAGCGTCAGACGCTGGCTGTTGCCGCGACACTTACCGAGGAGGCATACGGCATCTCGCTTGCCAAGTTGGTTGAAGGGGAGGATTGGGGCCCGCGTGAGTCCTTCGTGCTCAACGTGATCCTTATCGCAACATGGGGCGTTTCGTGTACGACGGGCGCCATCGTCGGCGCCGTTGTCGATGTTCCCACCGCCATTGCAGCCTTTGTCTGCACCTCGCTCTTTATCTGCCTGCTCTTTTCGCAGCGGCTGTCGCGCGGCAACGTTGTCGCGGCGGTTTCGGGCGCGGTGTCCGTCGCTGTATGCAAGTTCTTGGGCCTCGCGAATATTGCCGTGCCGGCAAGCGTCGTGGTCGGCATTGCCATTGCGCTGGCGTGCGATGCTGTATTTGACGGAAGAGGTGCCCGCGGTGCCCGTTAACGAGTTCTTGATTCTGTGGCTGTCGTCGTGGGCTGCTATCGCGTTCTTTCGCATCGCGCCGGCGTTTGCCTTGCGCGGGCGGACCCTGTCGCCCCGCATTACCGAGGCCCTGGGCTATATCCCGCCCGCTGCCTTTGCCGCGCTGGTCGCCAACGACTTGGTGAGCCCCGGCGCGTTCGACGCGGGACTCTGGCCTGCCTTGGTTCCCTGGATTGCGGCCGCCGGCGTCGTGGCGGTGGCAATCAAGACAAAGTCGATGTTGTGGTGCTGCGTTTCGGGCATCGTGTTCTATATCGTTTTGAGCCTCGTATAGGAGCGGGACGCGTTATCGTCCCGGCCTAACGAATCGAATTTCTCACCGAGGCGGTCTGCTTCTTCTGGTACCATGGTCAAACTTTACTGTAGCCAAGCGTGACGTGGGCTTTTGTTCTGCGTCAGCGGAAATGGGGGTTTCATGGCACAGGAAGCGACCGCCAACGAGCAAAAGAAATTCAAGGTACCGCGCATCCCGGGCGACATCATGATTTACCCGATGATCGTCGGTCTTTTGCTCAACACGTTCTGCCCGCAGGTTTTTGGAGATCGGCGGCTTCTTTACGGCTGCCTGCCGCGGTGGCTCCAATACCATCGTCGCCGCGATTCTGCTGTTTGTGGGCGCCGGCATCAGCTTTAAGTCCACGCCGGGCGCCATCAAGACCGGCATCGTCGTGCTGATTCCCAAGCTTGTTGTCGCGGCGGCCCTTGGCTTGGGTGTGGCATATTTCTTTAACGACAACTTCCTGGGCCTGAGCTCCGTGTCTATCATCGGCGGCATCACGTTTTGCAACATGGCGCTCTACACGGGCATCATGGGCGAGTTCGGCGATGAGTCCGAGCAGGGCGCCGTCGGTATCCTGTTCTTTACGGCCGGCCCCGCCGTCACGATGATCATCCTTGGTGTTTCGGGTCTCGCCAACATCCCCGTCGGCACCATCATCGGATCCATCCTGCCGCTTGTTATCGGCATGGTCCTGGGCAACTTGTTCCCGTTTATCAAGAACCTGCTGGTTCCCGGCGCCAATCCCGCGATCGCTGTAATTGGTTTTCAGCTCGGTGCGTCCATGAGCCTTTCGAGCTTCATCGCCGGTGGCATTTCGGGCATCCTGCTGGGCCTCATCACGCTCTTTATCGTCGGTCCCATTACCTTTGCCTTCGAGCGCCTGTGTGGCGGCAATGGTAAGGCGGCTGTGGCATGTTCCACCATTGCCGGCACGGCCATGACCACGCCGGTCGCCCTCGCCGAGGTCGCTCCGCGCTATGCCGAGCTTGCGCCCACCGCGTATGCGCAGATCGCCACTGCCGTCATCATCACGGCAATCATGGCCCCGATTCTGACCGGCTGGGTCGATAAGAAGTTCTGCCAGAGCAAGGAAGACCTGTCGCCTGCCGGTGTCGAGGCCATCGAAGAGGCTGTCGCGACCGACATCGATGGCGAGTAGCAATCGATACCCATCAATGATTCCGGCGTGCAACTCGCGCCGTTTGAGCGCCCGAACGAGAGCTGTCTTGCAGTGACGTTCGGGCGCTCTGCTATTATTCCCCTTACCCCTGCGGAGTAGGGGGTGTTTGTTGCCCAGATTCGAATTGGGCGATTCTGGCCACTTGGATATTGAAGGGAGGGCGTCTAGTGGTAAAGGCACTCAAGATCGAGATATTCCTGCTGTGCATGATTATTCTTATCGGACTTGCCGTACGAAGCCGTCGCTCCCTGTTCTCGAGCACCCAGCAGCTTTTGTTTAGCATGCTGGGCTACACGTCTGCTGCCTACATTTTCTTCGATATGATCTGGACGCTCTCGGACGGCGTGAGCACTCCTGTAGGCATCACGGCCAACTGGATTTCCAACGCGGTTTCGTTTTCGCTGTTCGCCATCGCGTGCCTCATTTGGTTTTTCTATTCCGAGACGATGCAGGGCTCACGGCTCCTGACCACGCCCTATAGGGTGGTACTTTTAACGTTGCCAACCGCATTGGTGGTCGTTCTGGCATTTACCAGCTACTGGACGCACGCTATGTTCTATATCGATGCGCGGGGCGTATATCGTCGCGGAGCGCTTTATATGATTCAGCCTATCGTTAGCTACTGCTACGTCATATATACGTCCTTGCATGCCTTTATTCAGGCTCGAAAAGTCGAAAGCCTGCAAAAGAAGGCCATTTATCGCACCCTCGCCTTTTTTGCGGTTCCCGCTCTGGTGGGCGGTACCTTTCAGATCGTATACTCGGTGCCTGGCCTTTGTGTCGGCATAATGATTAGCATGTTGCTGCTCTATATCATCTGCCAGGAGCAGCTCATCTCGACCGACCCGTTGACTGGCCTCAACAATCGCAACCGTTTTGAGACCTATATGCTGTCGCTCTTCTCAAATGTGGATCAGGCCGAAGATGTATATCTGCTTATGATGGACGCTGACGGCTTTAAGCAGATTAACGATCGCTATGGACATGTGGAGGGTGACCATGCTCTTCAGGTCATATCTGCTACGCTCAAAGAGGTCTGCTCGGCGTCTGGTGGCTTTATCGCGCGTTATGGTGGCGATGAGTTCGTGGTGCTCCAAAAGGCAGCGGCGGAACGGGACATCATACGTCTGTGCGCGGCAATCAACGACGAGCTCGCGCGCGCCGAGGTGCCGTATCTGTTGCGGATGTCCATCGGCTACGCACGGGTCGGTGACGGCGTCGATACCTGGCAAGACTTGCTTCGCGCTGCCGACGCGGAGCTCTACCGCGTCAAGGCCGAGAAAAAGAAGGCCGGCGTCCAGATACGCTAGGAAAAGGGTCGCACGCTTGCGTGCGTGGCGGCCCTCAGCTCATCGATGTATTCCATTAAGCTAAAGTGTGCGAACGCCCTCCCTAAAAAGGCGAGCTCGCTA
Source organism: uncultured Collinsella sp. (assembly GCA_900544645.1). Classification (GTDB taxonomy): domain Bacteria; phylum Actinomycetota; class Coriobacteriia; order Coriobacteriales; family Coriobacteriaceae; genus Collinsella. The sequence continues at coordinate 28,695 of UQWG01000004.1, read as the reverse complement.
GGCTTTTTTGGGTTTGTTGACGATGATGATGCCGCCGCAGACCAACAACAGGGCAACGATGACGGTAACGGGGCTCGTGCCAGCGCCCTCGCCGAGCAGCAGTGCGCTCAACAGCACGCCAAAGACCGGGTTCATAAAGCCAAAGACCGACACGCGGCTGACGGGGTTGACGGCGAGCAGGCGGGACCACAGCGAGTAGGCGACCGCGGAGATAAGCGCCATGTAGATGATGAGCGCGATGGCGGGGGCGATTTCGGTGGGGGACAACGTGCCGCCCATCAAAAACCCGATGGCGGTAAGGACCACGCCACCGACTAAAAACTGCCAGCCGGCGAGCAAGACGCCGTCATGCTCGCGCGAGAAGATGCCAATGAGGCAGGTCGACAGGGCGCCCGCAACAGTGGAGGCCAAGATAAATCCCTCGCCGTCGAGCGTAAAGCCAAAGGTGCCATCCGCGCCCGAAAGGTTGACGAGCGCGACACCGGCAAAGCCCAGTACGCAGCCGAGCACTTTGGCCGCATCGAGCTTTTCGGTGCGAAACGCCAGGGCGGCAAAGAGGATGGCTAGGAAGTTGGCGCTGGCCTCGATGATGGAGCTCGACATGGCGCTGGCGCGCGAGAGGCCCAGATAGAAAAAGAAGTACTGACCGATGGTCTGAAAGAGCGACAAGATAAAGATGGGCTTGATATCGCGTACCTGTGGGACGAGCGGGCGGCGCTGGGCCGCACTCATACCGGCGATAACCAGGATACCGGCAAGCGTGAAGCGCAAACCTGCAAAGAGCAGTTGCGAGGCGCTATCGTGCGCCGGGATACCAAAGAGTGCGTAGCCGATCTTGATGCAGGGAAAGGCCGATCCCCAGAGTGCACAGCAAACAAGACAGCCCAGGATGAGTCCGGGCAGGGTGGCGAGATACGGCTTGCGGCTTTCCATGATGTCCTTCCTACATGCGCGAAGTAAAAAAGAACCCGCCACCGGATGTGTCGGTGGCGGGTGTTGTTACCCGAAGGGATTGTACCTGATGGGAAAGGTTTAAGCGAAGTAGGCCACGCCGCTCTCAAAGATCGGCATGAACTTATCGCCGGGGACATGCTCGGGCACGTTACGGTACAGGTTGTCGCCGCGACGCTCGGCATGGCCCATCTTGCCCAGGACGCGGCCGTCGGGGCTCGTGATGCCCTCGATGGCGAGTGCGGAGCCGTTGGGGTTGACGGAGAGATCCATGCTGGGCTTGCCGTTCTCGCCCACGTACTGCGTGGCGACCTGGCCGTTGGCGATCAGCTGGGTGAGCACTTCGTCATTGGCGACAAAGCGGCCCTCGCCGTGGCTGATGGCGACGGTGTAGGGGTCGTCCAGGCTGCACTGCGACAGCCACGGGGACAGGTTGGACGAGATGCGGGTGCGCACCAGACGGCTCTGATGACGACCGATGGTGTTGAACGTCAACGTGGGCGCATCGGGCGTGGCGTCGACGATGTCGCCATAGGGCACCAGACCGAGCTTGACCAGGGCCTGGAAGCCGTTGCAGATGCCCAGCATCAGGCCGTCGCGGGCCTTGAGCAGGTCGCGAACTGCCTCGGTGACCTCGGGAGCGCGGAAGAACGCCGTGATGAACTTGGCGGAGCCATCGGGCTCGTCGCCGCCCGAGAAGCCGCCGGGGATCATGACGATCTGGCTTGCACGGATGCGGCGGGCAAGCTCGTGGGTGCTCTCGGCGACGGCCTCGGGCGTGAGGTTGTTGATCACGAAGGTGTCGGCTTCGGCACCGGCTGCGCGGAAGGCACGTGCGCTGTCGTACTCACAGTTGTTGCCGGGGAACACGGGGATGATCACGCGCGGACGGGCGATCTTGGCGCCGCTGTACACGTGGATGTCCTTGGCACGGAAGTCGATGGTCTCGACCTCGGGGGTCTCGTCGGCGCTGCGGTAGGCAAAGACGCCCTCGATGCCGCTCTCCCAGGCCTCCTGGAGCTTGGTGAGCTCGATGACCTCGGAGCCGGTGTCGATGACATAGCCCTCGACGGTGGTACCCAGGGGCTCGACGACAACGCCGTCGGCGACCTCGGGCAGCTCGGCGTCCTCGGCGAGCTCGACGATAAAGCTGCCGTAGAGCGGGGTGAAGAGGCTCTCTACGTCCACGTCCTCGGCAAGCTCGATACCGATCTGGTTGCCGACACACATCTTGAAGAGGCTCTCGGCGCCGCAGCCGTAGCCGGGCGTGGAGACGGCCAGGGCGTCGCCGGTAGCAGTGAGTGCCTCGACGGCGTCAAATGCGGCGAGCAGCTGCTGAGCGTCGGGGCGGTAGTCCTCGCCATAGGTGGCGGGGGCGATGCGGACGACGCGGTGCGTGAGGCCCTTGAACTCGGGCGAGACGGCGCGGGCGGCCTTGCCCACGGCAACGGCGAAGCTGATCAGGGTCGGCGGAACGTTGAGCTCGCCGGCCTCGTCCTCAAACGAACCGCTCATGGAGTCCTTGCCGCCGATGGCGCCAGCACCCAGGTCGACCTGGGCCATGAGGGCGCCCAGGACGGCAGCCATGGGCTTGCCCCAGCGCTCTGCCTCGGTGCGCAGACGCTCGAAGTACTCCTGGAAGGAGAGGTAGGCGCGCTTGTGCTCAAAGCCGGCGGCAACGAGCTTGGCGATGGACTCGACCACGGACAGGTAGGCGCCCGCAAATTGGTCGGCTTCCATCAGGTAGGGGTTGAAGCCCCATGCCATAGCGCTCGCCGTGGTGGTCTCGCCGTCCACGGGGAACTTGGCGACCATGGCCGAGCTTGGGGTGAGCTGCGTCTTGCCACCAAAGGGCATGAGCACGGTCGCGGCGCCGATGGTGGAGTCGAAGCGCTCGGAAAGGCCCTTGTTGGAAGCGACGTTGAGGTCGGTGACAAGCGAGGTCATGCGCTCGGCAAGCGTGGTGCCGGCCCAGCTGGGCTGCCACACGCTGCGGGCGCATACGTGGGCGATCTGGTGCTTGGGCGCGCCGTTGGAGTTGAGGAACTCGCGGGATAGGTCGACGATGGCGACACCGTTCCAGGCCATGCGCATGCGCGGCTCGGCGGTAACCTCGGCGATAACGGTCGCCTCGAGGTTCTCCTCGGCGGCGTAGCCCATGAACTCCTCGACGTCACCGTCGGCGACGGCGCAGGCCATACGCTCCTGGGACTCGGAGATAGCGAGCTCGGTGCCGTCCAGGCCGTCGTACTTCTTGGTCACGGTATCAAGGTCGACATACAGGCCGTCGGCAAGCTCGCCCACGGCGACCGAGACACCGCCGGCGCCAAAGTCGTTGCAGCGCTTGATCAGACGGCAGGCGTCGCCGCGGCGGAACAGACGCTGCAGCTTGCGCTCGACCGGGGCGTTGCCCTTCTGGACCTCGGCACCCGAGGTCTCGATGGACTCGGTGTTCTGGGTCTTGGAGGAGCCGGTGGCGCCACCGATGCCATCGCGGCCGGTGCGGCCGCCCAGCAGGATGATCTTGTCGGTGGGGGCGGGGCACTCGCGACGAACGTGGTTTGCCGGGGTAGCGCCCACGACGGCGCCAACCTCCATGCGCTTGGCCACGTAACCGGGGTGATAGAGTTCGTTGACCTGACCGGTGGCAAGGCCGATCTGGTTGCCGTAGCTGGAGTAGCCGGCGGCGGCAGTGGTCACGAGCTTGCGCTGCGGCAGCTTGCCCTCGAGCGTCTCGGAAACCGGGACGGTGGGGTCGCCGGCACCGGTGACGCGCATAGCCTGATACACATAGCTGCGGCCCGAGAGCGGGTCACGGATAGCGCCGCCCACGCAGGTGGCGGCACCGCCGAAGGGCTCGATCTCGGTCGGGTGGTTGTGGGTCTCGTTCTTAAAGAGGAACAGCCAGTCCTGGTCCTCGCCATCGACATCGACCTTCACCTTGACGGTGCAGGCGTTGATCTCCTCGGACTCATCGACATCGGTCATTACGCCGGTCTTCTTAAGGTACTTAGCGCCGATGGTGCCCATGTCCATGAGGCAGACGGGCTTGGCGTCGCGGCCGAGTTCGTGGCGCATCTCCATGTAGCGGTCGAAGGCCTGCTGCACCACGGCGTCGTCGATCGTCACGTCATCCAGGACGGTGCCGAAGGTGGTGTGGCGGCAGTGGTCGGACCAATAGGTGTCGATCACGCGGATCTCGGTGATGGTGGGGTCGCGGTCCTCATCGCGGAAGTACTGCTGGCAGAAGGCGATGTCCGCCTCGTCCATGGCAAGGCCGCGCTCGGAAATAAAGGCGGCAAGGCCGGCCTCGTCGAGCTCGCGGAAACCGTCGAGCACCTCGACGGGCTGGGGCTCGGGGGTCTCCATGTACAGCGTCTCGGGCAGGTCGAGCGAGGCGATGCGCGCCTCGACGGGGTTCACCACGTAGTGCTTGATGGCATCGATGGCGGCCTCGTCCAGAGCGCCCGAGATCATATAGACCTTGGCGGAGCGCACGGCGGGGCGCTCGCCCTGGCTGATGAGCTGCACGCACTCGCTGGCGGAGTCGGCGCGCTGGTCAAACTGGCCAGGCAGGAATTCGACGGCAAAGACGGCGCCATCGCTTGCGGGGAGCTCGTCGTAGGTCACATCGACCTGGGGCTCGCTAAAGACGGTCGGCACGCAGGAGCGGAAAAGCTCCTCGTCGATGCCCTCGACGTCGTAGCGGTTGATGATCCTCAGGGCCTCGATGCCCCTGATGCCGAGAATTTCGGTCAGCTCGCCCTTGAGCTGCTGAGCCTCGACGTCGAACCCGGGTTTCTTCTCCACGTAGATACGAGAGACCATTGGTTCCTGCCTTCCTGATCGGTTGGGCGTACGGTACGGTATGCGGCAGCGGTCGGTTTACGGGGCAAGCCTCGCGGTCGCCTTGAGCCACATGTTTGTAAACCTCACTATGATACGACAGCTCGCGGCGCGTTGAGGACGGCGAGGGTGCTACAGTGAAGCGCAAACAAGAGAAAGGCATCACATGGCATTCGTTTCGCTCGCCATCATCGCACTCGTGGCCTTTGCGAGTCCTTTTATCGCCTCGGCGATTCCCGGAAAACCTGTTCCCGAGACGGTCTTTTTGCTCGTGCTCGGCGCGGTGCTGGGACCCCATATGCTCGGCGTCATCCATGTAGATGCCGAGGTCTCGCTTGTGTCCGAGCTGGGCCTGGCCTTCTTGTTCCTGCTTGCCGGCTTTGAGATCGACCCCAAGAGCATCACGGGCGTCGAGGGGCGCTACGGCTTGGCGACGTGGGTCGTCACGTTTGGTATCGCCTGGCTTGCCGTGCGCTTTACCCCGTGGTTCTCGGTCAGTCATTTCGACGGTATCGCCGTGACGCTTGCCCTCACTTCGACGGCGCTCGGTACGCTCGTGCCCATCATGCGTGAGCGCTCGCTCACCGGCACGCGCGTGGGCGACTCGATTCTCGCGTATGGCACCTGGGGTGAGCTCGGCCCTGTGCTCGCCATGTCGGTGCTGCTGTCTGCCCGCACCGGCATCCAAACGCTTGTAATCCTTGGCTTGTTTGCGGTGGTCTGCGTGTTGCTGGCCGTGGTCCCGAGCCGCTCCAAGCGCGTCGGCAGTCGCTTCTTTGCGTTTGTCGAGGAACGCGCCGATACCACGTCGCAGACCTTCGTGCGCCTGACGGTGCTCATCCTGGTCACGCTCGTGGCGTTCTCGGCTGTCTTTGATCTCGACATCGTGTTGGGTTCTTTTGCCGCCGGCTTTGTCTTGCGCTACATCATCCCCGAGGGCAACCATACGCTCGAGACCAAGCTTGATGGCCTGGCCTACGGCTTTTTGATTCCGGTATTCTTTACCGTATCGGGCGCAAAGATCGATCTGACGGCCGTGGCGTCGCGCCCGGGTCTGCTCGTGGGCTTTATCGTGGCGTTGTTGATTATTCGTGCCGTGCCCATACTTATTTCTATGAGCATTTGTCCTGCGACGCGCGATGTGTCGGCGTATGGTCGCATTACCGTGGCTCTGTACTGCACCACGGCCCTGCCGATCATCGTTGCCGTGACAAGCGTTGCCGTCAACGCGGGCGCGCTGTCGCAAGATATTGCGTCGGTCATGGTTGCTGCCGGTGCCATCACGGTGTTCTTGATGCCGTTGCTCGCGCAGCTCTTCTACCGCGTGGTCGACGCCGCGCCGGTCGCCGCCGTGGCAGAAGTTGCCGAGCATCCATCCGATGCGCTCGACATCCTGCGCGCCCACCACGACCTAGCGAGCTTGCTCGCGCGCGAGCATGAGCTGCTGACTTCGCATGGCCATGGTCGCGTATTCGAGGGCCTGCCTACGCTCGATACGATTGCCGAGCGTCTTTCCGCCGAGGCGGCGAGCGGCCACATCGATGCCCGCATCGTGGACGCGGCGCACCTGCTTGCCGATAAGACCTATGGAGACGAGGTCGACCCGTCCGAGCTGACTCCGCGCGAGCGTCGCCGCCTGGAGCGCGCCAAGCTCGCCGTGCGCGAATACCGCCGCCGCATGTTGGAGCTCTATGCAAGAGAAGAAGCCGAGGACGACGACGGCAAGTAGCCGACACCGCCGCGGAAAATGCATCCCGGAATTGGCGTCCAGAGTGGGATGCGCTTTCCGCGAGAAGCCCGTTGCGGAAAGCGTGTCCCAGAATGCGCGCCCAGAATGGGACATAGTTTCCGAAAGAAGGCCCTGAGGGAAACTGCGCCCCGTTCTGAGCTGAAATACCGGGACGCAGCTTCCCCTGCAAGCAGAACAAGGCGCGCTGCCTGCGGTTGATGCAGACAGCGCGCCTTTTGCGTTGGGCCTCGTTGAGGTTCGAAGTAGTGGACTAGTTGGCCATGACGCCTTCGGTCCAGGCCTCAACGTCCTCGATGCGCAGGACGTTGGCGACCTCGGCTACGCAGTCGACGCTGGCAAGCTCGGCGGTGGCAGCCTGGACGTCCTTCTCGAGCGCGCGGTGCGTCAGGAAGATGACCGAGCAAGTATCGCTGGCGCCCGACTTGCCGTCCTCGACCTGGTTGATGAGCGAGATCGAGATGTTGTGCTTGGCAAAGATGTCGACCGTCTCGGACAGGGCACCCACGCGGTCGGCGACCTTCAGGCGCACATAGTACTTGGTCTGGAGCTCGTCCATGGGCTTAAAGGCGAGGTTGTGACCATAGGGCTCAATCTCGGGCAGCGGAGCCACGCCGCGGCTGATCTGCTCGGAGAGCGACAGGATATCGCCCACGACGGCGCTCGCGGTGGGGAAGGAGCCTGCGCCGGCACCGTAGAACATGGTTTCGCCCACGGCGTCACCCACCACGTAGACGGCGTTCATGGCGCCGTTGACCTTGGCGAGCATATGGTCTGCCGGGATGAGCGTGGGATGCACGCGGACGTCGACGCCGGCGTCGGTGTTGCGTGCGATCCCCAGCAGCTTGATGGTGTAGCCGAGCTCGCGGGCCTGGGCAATGTCCTCGGCGCCGATGGTACGGATACCCTGCTGGTAGACATCGTCGGTGGTCACGCGGGTGCCAAAGCCGATGGAAGCGAGGATTGCCGTCTTGCTGGCGGCGTCGAAGCCGTCGACGTCGGCGGACGGGTCGGCCTCGGCATAGCCCTTTGCCTGGGCGTCGGCGAGCACGTCAGCGTAATCGGCGCCCTCGGCGTCCATGCGCGACAGGATGTAGTTGGTGGTGCCGTTGAGAATGCCAGCGATGGTCAGGATCTTGTTGCCCACCAGGTCGTGCTCGAGCGTGCTGACAATGGGGATGCCACCGCCGCAGCTGGCCTCGCACTTAATCTGCACGCCGCACGCGCGCGCCTTCTCGGCGAGCGTCTCGACATGACGGCCCAGCAGGGCCTTGTTGGCAGAGACGACGTGCTTGCCGTTCTCGAAGGCGGTGGTGAAGATTTCGGTCGCGGGGTGCTCGCCGCCGATGAGCTCGACGACGATATCGACGGCGGGGTCGGTGACGACGCCGTGCCAGTCGCTCGTAAAGGCCTCGCGCTCAATACCGGCGGCTTCGGCCTGCTCCCAGGCAAGCGCGCAGGCGCGGGTCAGCTTAAGGTCGATGCCGTAGGCGGCCAGGTACTCATCGTGGTGGCTCTTGATCAGACGGGCCACGCCGCCGCCGACGGTTCCCAGACCGATGAGGCCGACGTTCACGGTGCGCAGGGGTTCGCTCATAGATAGCTCCTTCGTGCATCTTATGGATGGATTAACCGCTTAAAGGTTGAGTGCATTCTAGCGTGAACCGAGGGCGCGTGCTCGCTAGGCAACAGGAGTCGCACAAAACGGCACCCCCGAAACGCTGCGGAAACATTGGAAACATGCTCGCTACAAACGAACTTCCGTAACAAACTGTCAACGTTTGCACCATAAGGTTTGCCCTGTGCGACTGGGGCATGCAGGCGCTCGTCGGCCCCGTCACGACCGGTGCTGCCGTCGCCGTCTCGGGTGAGATCGCCGACGATATGCTCATGACCCCGTTTTCCGCCGACGATGAGAAGAATGCCGACTTCGTCAAGGCCTATAAGGATGCCTACGACGAGACGCCTAACCAGTTTGCCGCCGACGCCTACGATTGCGTCCACGCCATCGCCGAGGCCATCGACAAGGCGGGCATCGATATTACGGCCGATGGTGCCGACATTGCCGACGATCTTGCCAAGGCCATGCGCAAGATCAAGATTGAGGGCCTGACGGGCGAGCTCACGTGGAACGACGAGGGCCAGGTCGAAAAGCCCGCTACGGCCTATGTGATTCAGGATGGCAAGTACATCGCCGCCTAAGTGCGCATAAAGCGCTACCGGTGAGGCCGTTTTATTCAGGGCAAGGGCGCTTGTAACAGAACAGAAACATTACTTTCACATAATAAAGTGGCTAAACTGCATAAACTGATAGAAATACGCATAAATATGGATAAATGGACAAAGCAAAAGAAAAGTTGAAATAATCGCCACTTTTCTCAACTAAAGCGTCTACTATTTTGCGAACGCCGAACACGGCGAAGGATGGCCTGTCGGGTAACCGAAACCCGACGAGATTTGAGAGGAGAGCCGCATGTCGAGCCTCACCGGTAAGTCATTGAACCCTGTTATGAATCGCAGGAGCGTTATCGCGAGCGCAGCAGGTCTGGGGGCGATGTCCATTCTAGCTGGCTGCTCCTCCAACGGCGGCGACAGCGGTTCCGCTTCGAGCGACGCTTCGTTTAAGATCGGCACCATCGGCCCGCTGACCGGCGCCAACGCGTCCTACGGCAAGTCCGTTACCCAGGGTGTCGAGCTTGGCTGCAAGGATTTTTCGACCAAGGAGCTGCCGCTTGCCAGCAAGGCCGAGGATGACCAGGCCGATGGCGAGAAGGCCGTCAACGCCTTCAACACCCTGCTCGACTGGGGCATGCAGGCCCTCGTCGGCCCGACTACCACGGGTGCGTCGGTTGCCGTTGCCGCAGAGTGTGGTAACGACCCCAAGACGTTCATGATCACCCCGTCCGCGTCCTCCGAGGACGTCACCGACGGCAAGGATTGCGTCTTCCAGGTTTGCTTCACCGACCCCAACCAGGGTGTCAACGCTGCCAAGTTCCTGGCGCAGAAGTATGCGGACGAGAAGTTCGTGCTGTTCTATAACTCCGGCGACGCCTATTCTTCGGGCATCGCAGATTCCTTTAAGGCCCAGGCCGCTGAGTCCAAGCTCGAGATTGTTGACGAGGAGACCTTTAAGGACGACTCCGCCACGAGCTTTACGAACCAGCTGACCAAGGCCAAGCAGGCCGGCGCCACCATGATCTTTGCGCCGATCTACTACACGCCGGCGTCCGTCCTGCTCAAGAACGCCAAGGACATGGGCTACGACGTCAAGATGATGGGCTGCGACGGCATGGACGGCATCCTGGGCGTTGAGGGCTTCGATACCTCTCTTGCCGAGGGTCTGCTGCTCATGACCCCGTTCTCCGCCGACGACGAGAAGAACGCCGACTTCGTCAACGCTTACAAGGATAAGTACGGCGATACCCCCGACCAGTTTGCCGCCGACGCCTACGACGGCGTGCACGCGGTGGCCGAGGCCCTCAAGGAGGCCGGTCTTGGTGTCGACGCCGATCCGACCGAGGCCGCCGAGAAGCTGTCCAAGGCTATGCTCAAGATTACCGTTGACGGTCTGACCGGCAAGCTCACCTGGAACGATAAGGGCCAGGTCCAGAAGGAGCCCACGGCGTACGTCATCACCGACGGCAAGTACGTACAGGCCTAATTGGCCGCCTTACATAGAGCGGTTTTGATCCCAAGCAGGGGAGGTTTTGGCCTTCCCTGCTTGCTTGGTATCTAGGGACGATGTAACGTCCCTGTTTCATACATCAACTGGAAACCTATTCGAAAGGGGGATGTGGAACATGACGGTCTTTATCCAATACCTGGTCAACGGCCTGTCCATGGGCAGCGTCTACGCCATCATCGCGTTGGGCTACACCATGGTCTACGGTATCGCCAAGATGCTGAACTTCGCTCACGGCGACGTCATCATGGTCGGTGCCTATGTCTCGTTCTGCGCCACGTCGTATCTCGGCCTCCCGGGCTGGGTATCTGTAATTCTTTCTTGTGTGGTCTGCACGGTTCTCGGCGTTCTCATCGAGGGTCTGGCCTATAAGCCGCTGCGCCAAGCAGGCCCGCTGGCCGTTCTGATCACGGCTATCGGCGTGTCTTACTTCCTGCAGAACGCCGCGCAGCTTCTGTGGGGCGCCACGCCCAAGAACTTCACTTCGCTCGTCACCTTCCAGGTGCCGGAGTTCTTGGCCAAGTTCAACGTAAGCGCCGTCTCGCTCGTCACCATCGTCGCCTGCCTGGTTATCATGGCCGGCCTGATGTTCTTTACAGGTAAGACCAAGATGGGCAAGGCCATGCGCGCCGTGTCCGAGGACAAGGCCGCCGCTCAGCTCATGGGCATCAACGTCAACCGCACCATCTCGATGACGTTTGCCATCGGCTCGGCGCTTGCCGCCATCGCCGGCGTGCTCCTGTGCTCCTACTCGCCGGTGCTGCAGCCCACGACGGGTGCCATGCCTGGCATCAAGGCCTTCGACGCCGCCGTCTTCGGCGGCATCGGCTCCATCCCCGGTGCCTTTGTCGGTGGCATTCTCATCGGCATCATCGAGGCGATGGCGCAGGCTTACATTTCCACGAGCCTTGCCAACTCCATCGTCTTTGGTGTTTTGATCATCGTCCTGCTCGTCAAGCCTGCCGGCCTCTTGGGCAAGTACGTCCCCGAGAAGGTGTAGGTGAGCGTTATGAAGTTTCTTAAAGACAAGCAGACGCGTCACGACTTTGTCACGTACGCCATGTGCATCGTGGCCTTCGCCATCGTGTTCTTTATGCAGTCTAACCACATGATTCCGCGCATGATCGCCGGTCAGCTGGTTCCCATCACGGCCTATATCGTCATGGCCATTTCCCTCAACCTCGTCGTCGGCATCGCGGGCGACTTGTCGCTGGGCCACGCGGGCTTTATGAGCGTCGGTGCCTATACGGGCATCGTCACTGCCGTCGCGCTGGAGAGCACCGTTCCGTCCGATCCGATGCGTCTGATCAACAGCATTGTGGTCGGCGCTATCGCCGCTGCCATCTTGGGCTTCTTGATCGGTATCCCGGTCCTGCGCCTGAGCGGCGACTATCTGGCTATTGTGACCCTGGCTTTTGGCGAGATTATCAAAGAGGTCGTCACCTGCCTCATTGTGGGCGTCGATTCCCGCGGCCTGCATGTGATCTTTAACATCACGGGTAACTCCACGATCGACGACCTGCACCTGCTCGAGGACGGCACCGCCATCATCAAGGGCGCGCAGGGCGCATCGGGCGTGTCGACCTATTCGACCTTCCTTGCCGGCGCAATTCTGGTTATGGTCGCGCTCGTGATTGTGCTCAACCTGGTTCGCAGCCGTACCGGTCGTGCCATTATTGCCGTGCGCGACAACAAGATCGCTGCCGAGTCCGTGGGCATCTCCGTTACCCAGTACCGCATGATCGCCTTCGTGGTTTCCGCTGCCCTCGCCGGTGCTGCCGGAGCCCTGTTCGGCGGTAACTTCTCGCAGCTTTCCGCTACTAAGTTCGACTTCAATACGTCCATCCTCATTCTGGTGTTCGTGGTCCTGGGCGGCCTGGGCAACATGCGCGGTTCCGTCATCGCGGCGGCGCTGCTCACGGTGCTTCCCGAGCTGCTCCGTCAGTTCTCGGACTACCGCATGCTCATCTACGCCATCGTATTGATTCTGGTCATGGTCTTTACCAACAACCCACAGCTCAAGGCGTTCTTCGCACGCATTAAGGACCGCTTTGCTTCCAAGAAGGAGGTGGCAGCCGATGCCCAGTAAGTTTGAGTTCAACAAGGGCAAGATGGTCCCGTATCCTTCTGGCGCCATCGTTCCCGACCGCGACCTGGGCCAGCGCCCGGCGCTCGAGTGCATCCACCTGGGCATTGAATTCGGCGGCCTTAAGGCGGTCGACGACTTTAGCCTGACCATCGGCAAGACCGAGATCGCCGGTCTCATCGGCCCCAACGGTGCCGGCAAGACTACGGTCTTCAACCTGCTCACCAAGGTGTACCAGCCCACGCACGGCACCATCCTGCTCGACGGTGAGGACACTTCGGGCAAGTCGGTCTACCAGGTCAACCGCATGGGTATTGCCCGTACGTTCCAGAACATCCGCCTGTTCAATACCATGACGGTGGAGGACAACGTAAAGGTTGGCCTGCACAACCAGGAGCGCTACTCCGGCTTTGAGGGCGTGCTGCGCCTGCCGACGTATTGGAAGCACGAGAAGGCCGCCCACGAGCGCGCCATGGAGCTGCTGTCCATTTTTGACATGGAGCACCTGGCAAATGAGCAGGCCGGATCGCTGCCTTACGGCGCCCAGCGTCGTCTGGAAATCGTCCGCGCGCTTGCCACCAACCCCAAGCTGCTGCTGCTCGACGAGCCTGCCGCCGGCATGAACCCGTCCGAGACCGCAGAGCTTATGGCGAACATCGTTAAGATTCGCGACACCTTTGGCATTGCCATCATGCTTATCGAGCACGACATGTCGCTCGTCATGAACATCTGCGAGGGCATCTGCGTGCTCAACTTTGGTAAGGTCATCGCCAAGGGCACGGCCGAGGAAATCCAGAACAACGACGCCGTTATCGAGGCATATCTGGGTAAGCAGGATAAGGGGGAGAACTAAATGGCAGAGCCGATGCTTTCCGTCTACAACATCAACGTCTGGTACGGCGCCATCCACGCCATCAAGGACATCTCCTTTAACGTTAACGAGGGCGAGATCGTGGCCCTGATCGGTGCCAACGGTGCCGGCAAGTCCACAACGCTCAAGACCGTCTCGGGCCTGCTGCGCTCCAAGACCGGCTCCATCAAGTTTATGGGCGAGGACATTACCCATACGCCTGCCGACAAGCTGGTGGGTAAGGGCTTGGCCCAGGTTCCCGAGGGCCGCCGCGCCTTTTTGCAGATGACGGTCGAGGAGAACCTGGAGATGGGCGCCTATACACAGCCCAAGTCCACAATTGCCCCGGGCCTGGAGCGTGTCTACGAGCAGTTCCCGCGCCTGAAGGAACGTCGTCGCCAGGTTGCCGGTACCCTTTCAGGCGGCGAGCAGCAGATGCTCGTTATGGGGCGCGCCCTTATGAGTAACCCCAAACTGCTTATGCTCGACGAACCTTCCATGGGTTTGGCACCGATTCTGATCGAACAGATCTTCCAGATTGTCGAGGACCTGCACAAGGCCGGCACCACGGTGCTTCTGGTTGAGCAAAACGCGCAGATGGCGCTTTCCATCGCCACGCGCGGCTACGTGCTCGAGACCGGCAAGATCACCATGACCGGTACCGGCCAAGAGCTCCTGCACGACGACAACGTGCGCAAGGCCTATCTGGGCGGTTAATCCATTCAACAAAGGGGGCGCTGACCAACCCGGTCAGCGCCCCCTTTTAAGTTGCGGTGAAATAGGGACTAAATGGGGGCGCTAGACGCCAAAACAGTCCCTATTCCACCGCAACTTCATTGGGATGTGTGACAATGCCCGTCGGAAAACATCTGCTGTCTTTGGGGGTCTATCTATGCTGTACGAGTTTTGTGCTGAGAACTTTGAGCGGGTGCCGTCGGCTATCGATGCCGGTGCAAGACGCATTGAGCTGTGCGACAACCTTGCCGTCGGTGGTACCACGCCCTCGGCCGGCGTTATCAGCGCTACGGTTAACTATGCCCACGAACACGATGCACGGGTGATGTGCATGATCCGTCCGCGTGGCGGCGACTTTCACTACAACCAGGACGAGTTGCGCATGATGGAGATGGACCTGGGCCTTGCCGTAAGCGCCGGCGTTGACGGCTTGGTCTTTGGCTGCTGCAAGCCCTGCGCTGGCGGATGGGCGCTCGACGAGCTTACGCTTGGCGCCCTCCTGATGGCTGCGGGCTGCGCGACCGAGGAATGTAAGCGTGAGCCCATCGACATCACCTTCCACATGGCATTTGACCAGCTCTCGCCCGAGGCTCAGCTCGACGCGATTGACACACTCGCCGACTGCGGCATCACACGCATCCTGACGCATGGTGGCGCTGCCGGTACGCCGATCGAGGACAACTTCGAAAACTTGGCCCGCTTGATCGAGTATGCGGGCGACCGCTTGATCATCCTTCCCGGCGGCAGCATTTCCACGGCCAACCGCGATACCGTGGCGGCGGCACTGGGCGTCTCCGAGCTCCATGGCACCAAGATCGTGCCGCTGGAGGTATAACCCGTGGCGCTGGTATTTGACGTTCAGCAGGCGAACGGTAAGCCCGACGACAACCGTCGTCCCGGCACCGCGTGTCCCTTTTGCGATACAGAAGGGCTCACCGACATCATTCGCCGTGATGGCGATTGCATTTGGCTCGAGAATAAGTTCAAGACCCTGCGCGCCACCCGTCAAACCGTGCTGATCGAGTCGTCCGATCACGATGCCGACCTGGTGACCTATGAGCCGGATGAACTCCACCATGTGATGCGGTTTGCCCTGGGTTGCTGGCAGCAGATGATCGATTCACAGCAGTATCGAAGCGTGCTCATGTACAAGAACAAGGGTCCGCTTTCGGGCGGTAGTCTCGTTCATCCGCACATGCAGATTGTGGGTTTGGAGCAGGAAGACGGCTACACTTCGCTGACTTCTGCCAATTTCGAAGGCATCAATGTCTGGCAACAGGGGAGGATCTCGGTCAGCATCTCAACCGAACCCATCATGGGGTTCTTTGAGGTCAACGTTTCAGCCCCGCAGGGAATCGCTGCCAGCGATGACACGAGAGACCAAGCCGAGGCGGATCTCTTCGCCGATGCGATTCAGGTGGCTCTGCGCTATATCCTGAACGAGCACCACGGTGGTCGCGCGGAGTCGTACAACTTGTTCTTCTACCACATAGACGGCCGGACCATTGCCAAGGCGCTGCCACGTTGGGTGGTATCGCCCTACTTTGTGGGCTATCGTCTGGCCCAGGTCATTGCTGAGACCACGCTCGATATCGATGCTGAGTGCCTGCGTGCGCATCTGGAAACGCTCGTATAGCAAGACTAACACCCGCGTAATGCGGACAGTCTAGCGTGCCATGGCGTCACGGCCGGCCTCGACCCGCTTGCGCTGGGCGGCGCGCTCCTCGCCGGTCAGACGCTCAAAGAGATGTCCGATAAGCGAGGCGAGTATCTGCTGAAACAGCGTTCCGCACATGACGGGAAACACGACTTCGCCCGGAAAGTACTGCGTGGCGATGACGGCGCCCGAAGAGATGTTACGCATGCCGCAGGTAAAGCACATGGTAGTCGTCTCGCTATATGGCAGATGGAGCGCACGGGCGGCCAGAAAACCGACGACAAAGCCGCTGATGGCGAAGGTCAAAATAAAGAGGGCGACTTCTAGGCGCACCGCGTTCATGTGCAGCACGTACTCGCTCATGGCGGTGGAGTTGGACGTGATGACGCCCATCATCATGAACTTGCAGGCGGGCGAAAGCGCGGGGGAGAGCTTCTCGTGTCCCCATCCACGCGTGAGCTCGTTGATCACGATGCCGAGCACGGCGGGGATGGCGATCATAAAGGCCATGTCCTGCATCATGCTCGGCACATCGATCGAGACGGTGGCACCCAGCAAGAGCTTCAGCGTGAGCGGAATCGTCACAGGGGAGATAACCGAGGACGTCAGGATGATGGTGAGCGCGAGCGGGCCGTTGCCGCCGAACATGCTGATCCACATAAAAGCGGTGACGGCCACGGGCACGCTGTACTCGAGCACGATGCCGCAGACAAGGTTGGGATTGGAACCAAAGAACAACGATCCCATGGCATAGGCCGCGATGGGAATAAGCACTGCCGAGACCAGCAACGCCAGAATCAGGTGCAGCGGACGGTGGAACACCTCGGCTACCTGGTGAAAGGTGTTGCTGAGCGCACCCTGAAACGTCATAAAGGCGAAGAGGGCGGGAACAATGGGCTTGAGCACGCCGATCTGCTGGGGAAAGAGCACGCCGAGCGCCACGCAAATCGGAACGATGATCTGCATATGCCCCGCGAGGAACTTTCCCAGTCCAGCCCATTGCTTCATATGCCCCGTGACTCCCTTTATCCGCGAACTTGTTTGTATGGATATGCTAGACGCTCGTATGTGTCCGTGCGGCTGAAACGCTCGATTATTTCGAGGCCATTACCGCCATCGTTTGCCGAAACCGCGACGCACCGCGGCGTTTTGCGTCCGTACTGCACGGTATAATAAATCCGTTCAACAGATCTGCCTGCCGAAGCGGGCATACACAGAGGACTCATCGCTATGGACCGTGAGAGGTATCGCGGCGACCTGCCCCTATCGGGGGTGGGCGCCTATGTCATCGCTTAAGACGACACATCGCTGGGCGGTCGCTCGGCAAAACCCCGAGCTCGAAAAGGAGCTTTCGGCTGGTCTGGGCATTCCCGGGCTGGTGGCGCGCATCATGGTCGCGCACGGCATTGGCTCCATTGAGGAGGGCCAGCTGTTTTTGACGCCTTCGCTCGACCGCGATTGGGCCGACCCGCTCATTATTCCGGGTATGTCGGTCGTTGCCGACCGTGTTGAGCGTGCCATTCGCAACCACGAGCACATTGCCGTCTTCGGCGACTTCGATGTCGACGGTATTACGTCGACTTGTCTGCTGACCGAGGCACTGCGCACGTTTGGCGCCGATGTAACGCCGTTTATTCCGCATCGCTTTGACGAGGGCTATGGCTTGTCGCGTGCGGCGCTCGACCGCGTTAATGAGCTCGCTCATCCTCAGCTGATCGTGACCGTCGACAACGGCATTGCCGCCAAGGAAGAGGTTTCCTATCTGGAGAGCCTGGGGATCGAGCTGGTGGTCACGGATCATCACGAGCCCTCCGACCAGGTGCCGCAGGGTGTGCCCCTGACCGACCCTAAGCTCGAGGACGAGGGCCCTTCGCGTGAGCTTGCCGGTGCCGGCGTGGCGCTCAAGCTGGTGCAGGTTCTGGGCGAGCGCCTGGGCAAGCCGTCGTATTGGCGTTCGCTGACCGAGGTCGCGGCGCTGGGCACCGTATCCGACATGATGCCGCTGACGCCCGAGAACCGCGCGCTGGTCGCCGAGGGCATCCAGCAGATGCGCGTGACGGCCCGTCCCGGCTATATCGCGCTTGCCGCACTTGCCAAGGCCGATCTTTCGAGCATTACGGCGGATGGCCTGTCATTCTCGCTCATTCCCCGCTTAAACGCTGCCGGTCGCATGGCCGATCCCAAGCTGGCGCTCGACCTGCTGCTTGCCCGCAATCCCATCGAAGCAAGCGCGCTGGCGGCTGAGCTCGAGGAAATCAACCGCCAGCGCCGTGAGATCGAGGCGGAGCTCACGCGCGACGCCATGGCAAAGGTCGAGGAGACCTATGACGGCGGGCGCGCGATCGTCGTGGGCGGCGAAGGCTGGCACGAGGGTGTCAAGGGCATCGTGGCAAGCCGTCTGACCAACCGTTATCACGTGCCGGCGCTGCTGTTCTCGATCGAGGACGGTATCGCGCGCGGCTCTGGTCGCTCGGTGGGCAAAGTTAACCTGTTTGACGCCGTCGAGCGCTGTTCCGACCTGCTGATTCGTCGCGGCGGACATGCCGGTGCGGTGGGTGTGACCATCGAGGCATCCAAGCTCGACGAGTTCCGTCGTCGCCTTTCCGCCGTGCTATCGGAGATTCCCGCCGAGGACTTTGAAGACATCGACGAGGTTGCCGCCACGGTCGACCTTTCCGAGCTGAATATCGAGACTATAGAGCAGATTTCCCGTCTTGAGCCGTTTGGCCAGGGCAACAAGGTGCCGCTGCTGGCCGCCGAGGGCGTGACGATGTGCGATCGCGCCGTGGTGGGCAAAACCGGCGAGCACATGCGCTTTGTGGCGACCGATGGCGCCGCGAGCGTGCCGGCCATTATGTTCCGCGTGCCGCAAATCGATAAGCTCATCAACTGCGATAGCGCCGTCGATTTGGTGTTCGAGGCCGTGGCCGAGCATTGGCAGGGGCGTGTGAAGCCCAAGCTCATGATCAAGGATGTTCTGGTCCGCGATACCACGCTGTCCAGCGTCGACGATCCGGCATGTGAGCTTCGCCGTGGGGTGCAACCGGCGGATTCTGGCCCGCGCCTGGAGTCGCGTAAACGCGAGACGCTCGCCCAGCTTTCTTATACCGAGCTGACGCGCTCGCTTATCCATAGCTTTATCGGCTCGAACCAGCCGCACCGCGCGCAGGTCGAGGCACTCGACGCGCTCGCCGACCACCAGAGCGTTTTGGCCGTTATGGGAACGGGCCGCGGCAAGTCTCTTATCTTCCATGTTCACGCCGCGCGTGAGGCGGTCCTTCGCGGGCGTGCGAGCATCTTTGTCTATCCGCTGCGCGCGCTCGTTGCCGACCAGGCCTATCACCTCTCGTCGACGATGGCCGCGCTCGGCATTGGCGTAGGCGTGCTGACCGGCGAGACCGTGGAGGCGGCGCGCGATGATGTGTTTGCCGGCTTGGCTTCGGGCCGCACCGGCATCGTGCTCACGACGCCCGAGTTCCTGTCCATTCACCGCGACCGCTTTGCGCGTTCGGGGCGCATCGGTTTTGTCGTTATCGATGAGGCGCATCATGCCGGTCTTGCCAAGGGCGGCGATCGCAGTGCCTATCTCGACATGCCCGATATCCTGAAAGCCCTGGGCGACCCGGTCGTTATGGCGGCGACGGCCACCGCGACGGCTCCGGTCGTTGCTGAGCTTGCCCGCGTGCTGCCGATTACCCGTACGGTGGTCGACGAGACCGTGCGTGAGAACTTGCAGCTCGAGGACGACCGCGATCTTGCGAGTCGCGAAAACCGCCTGGTGTCCATCGTCGCGACGGGGGAGAAGACCGTCATCTACGTCAACTCGCGTGATCAGTCTGTGGCGCTTGCCAAGACGCTACGCAAACGCGTTCCCGACTGTGCGACCCGTATCGCGTTCTATAACGCGGGCCTTACGCGCACCGACCGCCATCGCGTAGAGGAGGCGTTTCGAGACGGCAGCCTCAGCTGCATCGTCTCGACATCTGCCTTTGGCGAGGGCGTCAACCTTCCCGATATTCGCCATGTCGTGCTCTATCACATGCCGTTTGGCGGCATTGAGTTTAACCAGATGAGCGGCCGCGCCGGTCGCGATGGCCAGCCCGCCGTGATCCATCTGCTCTATTCGTCGCGCGACGCCCGCATTAACGAGCGCCTGCTCGACTGCTATGCGCCCGAGCGCGACGAGCTCGTCACGCTCTATCGTGCGTTGCAGACCATGTGGCGCTCCAACCGCGGCAAGACCGGGGACGATTCCTTTAGCGCGAGCGATATCGACATCGCGCAGATGTGCCTTGCCATCGATGCTCGCACGCCGGTCGACGAGCGCTCGGTGGAAAGCGGCTTGGGAATCTTCGAAGAGCTTGGTTTCTGTCGCGTTTCGGGGTTTGACGACACCCGTCGCATCGCGATGGCCGAAAACCCCGGCCGCGTGCAATTGAGCAGGTCGATTCGCTATTTGGAGGGCTTGCGCTCGCGCATGGAGTTCTCGGCTTTCCGGAGCTGGGCGCTCGATTCGTGCGCTTCTGATATGCTAGCCAAAGTTAACCGCCCGATCGTTCCGCGGGCTTAGGGGAAGGGGACCTCGATGGATGCCGCAGCCCGTACCGCCCATGATTCCACCCTCCAGCCGTTCTCGGAGATGGAGCACTATAAGCATGCCGATGAGCTGCCGCCCGAGATTATGGCGGACAGCTACGACAAGCTGGAGCGCCTGTGCCTCAAGTATATGAATGAGGACGACTTTTCTAAGGTTGAGCAGGCCTACTGCTTTGCCGCCGAGAAGCACTGCAACCAAAAGCGCCGCTCGGGCGAGATGTACATTAACCATCCCGTCGAGGTTGCCATCATTTTGGCCGATCTCAAGATGGACTGCGATGTGGTGTGCGCCGCGCTGCTGCACGATACCGTTGAGGATACAGAGACCTCGCTTGCCGATGTTTCCGGCCTGTTTGGCGATACTGTGGCCGAGCTCGTCGATGGCGTGACCAAGCTCACCAACATCGAAGTCGACAGCATGGACGAGAAGCAGGCGCTTACGCTGCGCAAGATGTTCCTCGCCATGTCCAAGGACATCCGCGTCATTATCGTTAAGCTTGCCGACCGCCTGCATAACATGCGTACGCTGGCGGCCCTTCGCGAGGACCGTCGCCTGTTTAAGGCTCGCGAGACTATGGACGTGTATGCGCCTCTGGCCGACCGTCTGGGCATGAGCTCCATTAAATGGGAGCTCGAGGACCTGTCCTTCTTCTACCTTGAGCCCGACGCCTACCAGCGCATCGCGCGCATGGTGGCTGAGTCGCGCGAGGTTCGCGAGCGCTATCTGGCCGAGACCATCAAGACGCTCACCGACGAGCTCAACCGCATTGGCCTGGAGGGCTTCCAGATCAATGGCCGCTCCAAGCACTATTGGTCCATCTACCAAAAGATGAAGCGCAAGGGCAAGGAATTCTCCGAGATCTACGACCTGGTGGCACTGCGCGTCATCACGCATTCGGTGCGCGATTGTTACTCCACGCTCGGCGCGGTGCATACGCTGTGGCACCCCATGCCCGGTCGCTTTAAAGACTATATCGCCATGCCCAAGGTCAATAACTACCAGTCGCTCCATACGACGGTTATCGGCCCCACGGCCCGCCCGCTCGAGATTCAGATTCGAACCTACGAGATGCATGAGCAGGCCGAGTACGGCATTGCCGCCCACTGGCTCTATAAGAAGTCGGGCGGATCGTCTGCTTCCAAGACCAATGACGCTCAGCGTCTGGACGACCAGATTAACTGGCTCAAGCATTCGCTCGATTGGGCAGCGTCTGATGAGATTACGGACGCCAAGGAATACCTGCATTCGCTGAAGGTTGATCTGTTCGACCAGGAGATCTTTGTCTTTACACCCAAGGGCGAGGTCATGGCGCTTCGTGCCGGCTCCACGCCGCTCGACTTTGCCTACGCCGTTCACACCGAGGTGGGCAACCACTGCGTCGGCGCTAAGATCAACGGTGCGGTGGCTCCGCTCACGCACGAGATTAAGACGGGCGACCGCGTTGAAATTCTGACGAACAAGAGCTCCAAGCCATCGCGCGATTGGCTCAAGATCGTCAAGACACCTTCGGCCAAGTCAAAGATCCGCCGTTATTTCGCCGCCGCGACCAAAGACGATGACGCTGCTGCCGGCCGCGATATACTGGCCAAGGACCTGCGCAAGCGCGGGTATGGCATCTCTACGCCGCGATCCACGCGTGCGCTCAACGCCGTGGCGGAGCAATTTAACTACAAACAGCTCGAGGACCTGTTTGCCGCCGTCGGCGCCGGCAAGGTTGCCCCGCGCGCCGTGGGTAACAAGGTCGAGCAAATCTTGGACCCCAAGCCCGAGGAGCAGCTCACCAAGACCGAAGCCATTGCCGAGGTCGTCAAGCAGCCTGCCCGCGGCTCCAACCGCAAGCCGCAAAAGCGCGGCAAGAGCGCCAGCAACGGCATTATCGTCAAGGGCGAGAGCAACAGCGGCCTGCTGGTCCGTCTGGCGCATTGCTGCAATCCGGTGACGGGCGACGATATCGTCGGCTTCATCACGCGCGGCCGTGGCGTTTCGGTGCATCGCGCCAACTGCCCCAACGTCAAGGGTCTTATGGAGCATCCCGAGCGCATGATCGAAGTGGAGTGGGACGGCGCTGCCGACACCCTCTTCCAGGTCGAGATCGTGGTCGAGTGCCTGGACCGCATGGGCCTGCTCAAGGATGTCACCATTGCCATTGGCGATGCGGGCGGCAATATCCTTTCTGCCGCCACGTCGACCAACCGCGAGGGTATTGCAACCCTGCGCTTTATGGTCGAGATCTCGGACGCGAGTGGTCTGGATCCGCTGCTGGCCTCTATCAGCAGCGTTGACTCGGTCTACGACGCGCGCCGCCTGATGCCCGGCGAGGGTGGAGCCCAGCTTAAGCGCCGCGTTTAGTCGCGACGAACGTGCCACATTATTGATATTCGCTACACTCGAGGCATCGTTTGATGCCTCGAGCTCTATAGAGAGGAGAGGGACATGAGTGCTGTGTCCTTGGATTTAACTCCCAAGGGATCGGTCGAGGTCGAGACGCTCGTAAACGGTCCCATTCAGACCAATAGCTATGCTGTTATCTCGGACAATGAGTGCGTGATTATCGACCCCGCATGGGAAGGCGGGCGCTTGGTGGAGCATATTCGAGCCGAGCGTCCTGGCGTACGCATGCTTGGCGCCGTATGCACTCATGGCCATGCCGATCATGTTGGTGGTGTTGCCGGCGTGCGAACCACCGTTGGCGAGGGCTGCCAGTATGAGCTGTGTGCTAAGGATGTGGCGGTGCCGCATGCGAACATCGAGGAACAGCGAACTATGTGGGGCATTGAGACGCCCGACCCCGGGGAGCCGACGCGCCTGCTCGCCGAGGGCGATGCAATCGAGGTGGGCGATATCTGCCTGCAGGTGATCGAGACACCAGGGCATACGCCGGGCGGGATCGTCTTGTTTGCTGCCACCGAGCAGGGGAACATTGCCTTTGTGGGCGACACGCTATTCCCGGGCAGCCACGGCCGCACCGATCTTTCCGGAGGAGACGAGGCGGCGATTCTGCGCTCGCTCTCCAAGCTCGCCCGGCTTCTCCCGCCCGATACCGTTTGCCTAACCGGCCATGGCGATTCGACCACCATGGCACGCGAGCTCATGCAGAACCCTTTCATGCGGGTGTAGCTCTATAGTCAGCTTCTGAAGCACGAGAAGCGTTCAAACGTCAAGCTATTTTTCCCCAACGGGTCAATTTCGTAGGGCAAACGGTCAAAAAAGTCTGTTTGGACGATATTCGTGAACAAACGAACGTTTATGCTCGGGTGCGCCGTGGTAAAATCTCAGGCGTTATCGGAGCAACCTTACAGGAGGTTTCTTTTATGCTCGTCAACGCAGCAGACATGCTCAAGAAGGCCGAGGCCGGCAAGTATGGTCTCGGTGCCTTCAACACCAACAACCTCGAGTGGACCCTGGCTATTCTCCAGGCCGCAGAGGAGGCCAAGTCTCCGCTGATCCTTCAGTGCACCGCTGGTGCCGCTAAGTGGATGGGCGGTTTCAAGGTCTGCGCCGACATGGTCAAGGCTGCCGTCGAGGCCACGGGCGTTACCGTTCCCGTCGCCCTTCACCTCGATCACGGTTCTTACGAGGACTGCTTCAAGTGCATCGAGGCCGGCTTCACGTCCATCATGTATGACGGCTCTCACGAGGAGACCTTCCAGCTTAACCTCGACCGCACCAAGGAGCTCGTTGAGCTTGCCCATTCCAAGGGCATGTCCATCGAGGCCGAGGTCGGCGGCATTGGCGGCACCGAGGACGGCGTGACCTCCAGCGGCGAGCTCGCTGATCCTGCTGAGTGCAAGCAGATCGCTGACCTGGGCGTCGACTTCCTCGCCTGCGGCATCGGCAACATCCACGGCGTGTATCCCGCCGACTGGGCTGGCCTTTCCTTCGAGCGTCTGGGCGAGATCAAGGCTCAGACCGGTGACCTGCCCCTCGTTCTGCACGGTGGTACCGGCATCCCCGAGGATCAGATCAAGAAGGCCATTTCCCTGGGCATCTCCAAGATCAACGTCAACACCGACCTGCAGCTCGTCTTCGCCAAGGGCGTCCGCGAGTACATCGAGGCTGGCAAGGATCAGCAGGGCAAGGGCTTCGACCCCCGCAAGCTCCTCAAGCCTGGTCGCGACAACATCGTTGCCCGCACCAAGGAGCTCATGGAGGAGTTTGGCTCCGTCAACAAGGCGTAAGCGTCGCTAAACTTCCCACCGGAAGCCCCGTCTCCCTACACTGTTTCCTTTGCGCTCACCTGGTTTTGCCAGAAGTCGCGCCAAGGAAACAGTTCCGGGGGACGGGGCTTCCTTCGTTTAACGCCGCAGGGTTACTGGGCTGAATAAATGATCCTTGTTTTGCCAGAAGTCGCGCAATGGGAAAAGCTTCGGGTGAACGGGGCCTCCTTCGTTAACTCGCTACAGGGTTACTGGGCTGAATTCATTTTTTTGACTACCGTTCGACGGTGTTGATGGCTCCCTTGTTGGGGCTTTCTTTTTATCTCGCTACAATGGGCTTCAAGAGTTCTAATGACTTGGAGTTTGGTATGGCTGTTATTAATGTGCTGCCTTCGGATGGGAAGGTTATTGACGAGGGGCCGGTTGGTTGCTCTGTTGATGTTTGCAATGATGACTTCCGTTTTCTAGATGTTGGCTTGCCACCCGAGATCCTGCGCTTAAAGGACGCGGGGTATCTTTCGCAGGCTATTGAGGCTTGCGACCGCCTACTTGCCCAAAATCCCGATCCCTCGCTTGCTGCCTGCGTTCGTGCCGAGCGGTATCGCATGCTTGAGACGCCGCTTCATTTTTCGGTGTCGCGCGATCGAGCTATTGCGATGATTCGCGAGGAGTGGCCTGAGTTTACCGAGGAGCAGTTTGACGATCTGATTGACCGTAAGCGTATTGACTGGCGCTTTATCGACGGCGAGCTGTTCGTTCTCGACAACTTCCTCGATTCGCTTCGCGTATATCCCAAAGAGGTCCCCGGCATGCGTCCCGATTCTACGGACGGAATAGCACTGCGCGACGAGATGCTCAAGGAGATGGAGTCACAAAACGGATTGGCTCGCGTCATTACGCTTAAAGCGTCCGTGTCTGTCCCCGGCGCTCTGGAGGGGGAGACCGTTTGCGCTTGGCTTCCCGTCGCGGCTGCCTGCCGTCAGCAGTCTCGGGTCGAGATTCTCGACATGACGCCGGAGGGTGCCATTGCTCCCGCGAACGCTTCGGCGCGTACCGCCTCGTGGTCTTCTTCGAGTGAATGCTCATTCTCGGTGACCTATCGTTATCACATCGATGCTGCTTATTGTGATGTCTACGGTGGCACACTTCCGGCTCATCCGCGTATGGACGCGCCTCTGCCCGAGGATATTTCCGAGGACCGTCCGCACATTGCATTTACGCCGTACCTGCAGCAGCTGACGGCCAGTGTTGTTGGCGGACTCGAGGATCCGCTCGATCGCGCCCGTGCTATCTATGATTATCTGACGCAGTATGTCGACTATCGCTATCAACCGCCGTACTTGCTTTTGGGATCTATTGCCGATGACTGTGCGCATTCGCTCCGCGGCGATTGCGGCGTTATGGCGCTCACGTTTATCACTATGTGCCGTATCGCGGGCGTGCCTGCCCGTTGGCAGAGCGGCCTGTATGTTGCGCCCGATTCGGTGGGGTCGCACGACTGGGCAGAGTTCTATACGCCGCAGACCGGTTGGCTCAACGCCGACGTGTCATTTGGATCTTCTGCTCGCAGGATGGGGGAGGAGTGGCGCCGCCGTCACTACTTTGGCAATCTCGATCCGTGGCGTATGGTGGCCAACGATCGATTCCAGGCAGAGTTTGAGCCCTCTTTCGACGGCATGCGCGAGGACCCTTACGATAACCAGATGGGTGAGGCTTCGGTCGAAGGTCGTGGATGCCGTCAGCGCGAGATGCTCCGTACGGTCGAACTCATGGAAATGCTCGAAGTTCCATTTTCGGACTAATCGGTAGAAAGCTGTGATAAACTAACTCACGCATTGCGTGCCCGAGTGGCGGAATTGGCAGACGCAGTGGACTCAAAATCCACCGTTGGTAACAACGTGCGAGTTCGAGTCTCGCCTCGGGCACCATACATGCAAGTGAGCGTTCAAGGGGGTTGCGGCCCCCTTTTTCGTGCCGAACTCGCGTGAGCGCGCGAAGCGTTAAGCAAACAGGCCTGTGGCCTGTTTGGAGCGGAGCGCGGCGAGGGCGCCACGCGCCCGAAGCCCGGGGCTTCGCGAAGCGAAGGCCCTTCGAGTCTCGCCTCGGGCACCATACATGCAAGTGAGCGTTCAAGGGGGCTGCGGCCCCCTTTTTCGTGTACGTAATGTGATAACGCGCTGTACGTGTTATTATTCGCAAGGCGTTGTTCCCACAATGCCCTAAAGAGGAACCCGAGGGTTCCCACCTTTTGGCGCCAATGAGCAGCTGACTGGTCATACAACTTAGATTCTCTTCCTCAAATCGAGGAAGTCTATGTGTACGACCTGGTTGCTGAGAAGCGCCGGGTTATTTTTTTATGAATGGAGGTAGGGAAAATAGCTAAGTCTGATGACACCCGCATCAACGACGAGATCACTGCATCTTCGTGCCGTTTGATTGGCGTCGATGGCTCTCAGCTCGGCCTGTTCGCCATCCGCGATGCCCAGCGCGTCGCTGACGATCAGGGTCTCGACCTGGTCGAGATCGCTCCCAACGCGGAGCCGCCGGTCTGCAAGGTCATGGACTACGGTAAGTTCAAGTACCAGCAGGCCATGAAGGCCAAGGCCGCTCGTAAGAACCAGTCTAAGGTCGAGGTCAAGGAAATGAAGTTCCGACCCAAGATCGACGTTGGCGACTACGAGACCAAGAAGGGCCACGTTCTGCGTTTCCTCAAGAAGGGCGCACGCGTTAAGATCACCATCATGTTCCGCGGCCGTGAGATGGCTCACCCGGAGCAGGGTCTTAACGTTCTCGAGCGTCTCGCCGAGGATCTCAAGCCTTACGCTACGGTCGAGTCCAAGCCTAAGATGGAAGGCCGTAACATGCTTATGCTGCTCGCCCCGATTAAGGGCGCCTTCGATGAGGATAAAGCGGCAAGCGATACCAAGTAACTAGTGTTCTGTAACCGATTAAGGAGTATTTCATGCCTAAGATGAAGTCCCACAGCGGCACCAAGAAGCGTTTCCGCAAGACTGGCACCGGCAAGCTTATGCGCGCCAAGGCTTTCAAGAGCCACATCCTGAGCAAGAAGTCCACCAAGCGTAAGCGTGGCTTCCGTCAGGAGACCGAGATCGCCGCTGCCGACCGCAAGGTCATCAAGTCGCGTCTCGCCTAAGTTCGCGTTCCCGTTTTTCGTTTTACCGTCTAGGAGTTGATAGAACATGGCACGTATTAAGCGCGCTGTTGCCGCCAAGAAGAAGCGCCGTACCGTTATGCACCGTGCGAAGGGTTACTACGGTGCCGCTTCGCGTACTTACAAGCATGCTAAAGAGCAGGTCCAGCACTCCCTGCAGTATCAGTATCGTGATCGCCGCAACAAGAAGCGCGAGATCCGCTCTCTCTGGATCACCCGCATCAACGCTGCCGCTCGCCTGAACGACATCTCTTACTCTCAGTTCATGCACGGCCTGAAGGTTGCCGGCATCGAGCTCGACCGCAAGGTTCTGGCTCAGATGGCTTACGAGGACATCGAGTCCTTCAACGAGCTGGCTGCCATTGCCAAGAAGGCTCTCGAGGCCTAATAGATTCTCTTGAATCGCTAGGGGAGTGTCGCGTTATGCGCGGCGCTCCCTCTTTTTATCTGAAGCGCTGGTTTATATAGCAAAAGCGCGGGTAGATAGACACTTACAGGTGACCGATCTTTATATATCTCTTAACCGAAGGGTCATCATCTGATACGTGCAGTATTTCTGCATCAGCCTTTCTATGACTTATATAGGAAGCAATATATTGTGTAGGACTTGTGAAGAGTGGAATTGACGTCCCACAGGGCTTCGCGGTCTGGCAATATATCTCCTTGCCGCGCGGCCCGGTCGGACCGGATCAGCCGCAAAGCGTGCACCTTGAGAACCGGATACTGCGAGGATGGACACTTCAAGTGTCGCATCCGGGCAGACATCGAACCATTTGAAATGGTCTAACTTGGATTTGTTTTTCGCAAGGCCGCCGAGAGGCGGCCCCGAGAAATTCCTTTTCCTATACTAGAACCATATGAATCGAACGGAACCGATCAGCTAATAGTTGTGAGGACCGGACGGGCTCGAAGCCCATATATTTTGGACGGAGAGTTCGATCCTGGCTCAGGATGAACGCTGGCGGCGCGCCTAACACATGCAAGTCGAACGGCACCTATCTTCGGATAGAAGCGAGTGGCGAACGGCTGAGTAACACGTGGAGAACCTGCCCCCTCCCCCGGGATAGCCGCCCGAAAGGACGGGTAATACCGGATACCCCCGGGCGCCGCATGGCGCCCGGGCTAAAGCCCCGACGGGAGGGGATGGCTCCGCGGCCCATCAGGTAGACGGCGGGGTGACGGCCCACCGTGCCGACAACGGGTAGCCGGGTTGAG